>CANQTP010000009.1 GCA_947626755.1 uncultured Clostridia bacterium | reverse complement strand
TGCTGAAACTATGTGTATTATTTCAAATTTGCATACTCTTCTTCGCAGATTTTAGCCTATGTGGACAAGTTCTAAAACAATGAAAAAAATAAACATAGTATACTTTATTTGCGCTGAAGCAAATTTATCAAGTATTTTATTAGCTGTTCATGTGATAACATTTTTTTATTCAAATTCAAATATAGTATATTTATTACAATGTGTTTCAATTGTTTGTGCATTATTAATGTTTGCTATATCTTTAATTTTAAACAGCAAATTTATCAAACCCAATTTTGCTGTAATTGTACTTTTCTTGATAGGCATGATCATATATAAGGTGTTTGAATATTTTATCACATTTGATATTGCTGACACAATAGCACATCATTTTTCACTTACAGAAATTACAGATGCTTTTTTGACATATGTGTTATCTATATGTAATATAGTTATGGGATTTGCAGTAAGTATAGTTATATCATTGCTGCTAAAAAAATTAAATATTTCTTATAATAAGTTTTTATATTGGGCAATTTCCATAAATGTCGGTTCAATATCTTTTATGGTTACACTTTTAGATATAGCAACTATTGTATTTGCTTTATTAGATTATACAAGGCGCTAAATATTGGGGTAAATATAAATGGATTGATGAATATGGAAAATAAATGGGAAGTGTGCGCGTAGTATTGATCCGAGTACATCGGTAGGTTCAAATACATCTAATGCAAGCAAGTCAGAGCAAACTTTGCGGTTCTTTTTTGAATTTGTAATGGCTTTTCTTTTGCGCAATATTATGCGGTGTTGCCTATGGAATCAAATTCGACGCATATGCCAATATATGTAATGTGGGACGATTAAAATGGAAATAGAAAATTATATAGCTAACTTAAACTTTAATAAAATGGAGAAAATGCAATGAAATGTAAGCGTGATAAAATAATCATGGTGATTATACTTCCCCTTTTGCTATTAAACTTAATATGGGCTTTAATATTTTGGCTTCCTTTGGTCAGCAAAGATATAGGAAAGTTAATTTGGAATAATCCAATGCTGAGTACGTTGTGGCTTATTCACAATGGCTTTTTTGCTCAAGTAGCGTGTTTTTTGATTTCATTTGCAAATCTATTTTATGCAATTGCAGCCTTGCGTTCAATGTATAAATTGGAAACGTCAACATCCAAACGCATTATAAGTTATTTAATTTATGCAATTATTTCGTTGTGCGCAATTGTAATACATTGTATAACATTTTGGCGTATTTTTATGTGGGTAATTGCGGGGTGAAATATAATATTATTTATTGTGTAGTTGTAACATTGTTTTTGAACAAAATATAATGACATTTATATTTACATAAACTTTGGTGGCAAATTTGTAACTTTACACAAACTTTCAAAAATCGTAGGAAAATCGCCCAAAATAACCTATATAAGGTAATATATTTGATGAACAACACAAAAGACAAAATGACATCATTTTCAAAGAAATGGCACTATTTCACCAATTGGAGAAAGTAGAGTATGATTTATGATTTTATTTATTTTCATCGTATATGTAATACTACGGATACTTTGGATCAAGAAGAAAAAGTATAAAGCAACAAATAAAATATTAAATAAAATATTATTTTATATTTCGGCTGCATTGCCAATTATATATTGGATCATTTGGAGAGAGAATATTTTTTCTGCGTGCGTATTTTCAGCAATTTTATTTATTATATATATTATTTTAGCTCTGTTTGAAGATTGCTCCGTAATTAATATGGTTAATATTTTTGAATTGTTACTTATTGGGATTCCTTCTGCTTTGGCGTCCTATCACGGTATTATGACATCAGTTCGTGGTGATACGATAAATTTTTTGTTTTGGACTATTTTAAGTGAATAAAAGAAAATGCTTTTGAGAAAAATTTTAAATTTATATTGATGTTTTGTATAAAATATGATATAATTATTATCAGTATATAACTTGTACTTATCTAATTTGAGAGGAATTGCTTTATGAAAGTTAAAAAGAAAATCATAACTATGAGTTTATTGCTATTAATAATATTAATGTCAAGCTGCAAAAATATAAATGGTTCTATGAAAAACAATGACGTTGTTACAACAACTTTTACACAACCGGAATTATCAGCATCAGTTACAACAGATATTTCTGATGTGACTGATAATGCAATTGGATCTACTGCATTGACAAAGATTACAGAAGTTCCTGAATTAATTACTGATTTTAATAATTGGCATATTCTCCCTGCAATTGATTATACTCTATATGATATTGATAACGATAACAAGGATGAGGTGCTTTATAACTGATTTGAAAACAGATTTTAAATCATATGACACATTGGATATAAAACAATTCAATTACAATGATTATATTTTTTACAACTGTGTATTTACTTTTTCAGTAAGAACAGCGTATAGTCAAAAAAATTTTGTTAGTGCAATTGATTTTGATGATGACGATATGATAACAGAAATACCCATTTTGACGTGGGGAATTGATGTTCCGGCAGCATATCAGGGAGAGGAGTTGATGCCGGAATATTATTTTTATGACGGTGGTATAATGAAGCCGACATCTGATGATATGATTCAATCTTATTTATCATATATAAACTGAACTATAGCAATTCAAAAAAGACCTACAGGGAGGAACACTGCTGTGCATATTTCATACCTTTAATGTTTACATAATATTATTGAAATATCCAATATTTTATTATAAAATTTGTATAGTTGTTTTTGTAAACTTTGCGATTTGCCGCGCAGCTGATAAATTTAATGTCATATATTGGCAAATTGCTGAGTTGTATCAAAGGGCGCTCCCCTTATTGAAAGGAAGTATTTTTATGAAATATGTTGTATTGCTTTGCGATGGAATGGCTGATTATCCCGTTGAGGAACTTGGCGGAGAAACTCCGATGAGCAAGTCGGTAACTCCTAATATGGATATGCTTGCCAAAAAATCAACGATCGGTCTGGTAAAAACTGTTGCTGACGGCATGAAACCCGGTTCGGACGTTGCAAATCTTTCAGTCCTCGGATATGATCCCGCTGTCTGCTATACGGGACGTTCACCTCTGGAAGCGGGTTCTATCGGGATTGATATGCTCCCCGATGATGTATCTTTCCGCTGCAATCTTGTAACGTTGTCCGATGAACCGAATTTCGAGGACAAGACCATGGTGGACTACTGCGCGGACGACATTTCCACAGCAGAAGCAAAGGAGATCATAAAGACTCTGGCTTCACACTTTGACAATGATGAATTCAGACTTTACAGCGGTGTAAGTTACCGTCACTGTCTTATCTGGCACAACGGGACTCTTGATCTGGGAACTCTTACACCTCCTCATGACATCACAGGCAGAAAGATCAAGGAATATATTCCCGATCACCCCAATGCACAGAAACTTCTGGAAATGATGAAAAAGAGCATGGATATACTCAAAGACCACCCTGTCAACAGAGCGAGAATTGCCAAAGGACTCCGTCCCGCAAATTGTATCTGGCTCTGGGGCGAAGGCAGACGTGCAAATTTGGAGAATTTCTTCAAGCTTCACGGATTGAAAGCTTCAATGATCTCCGCCGTTGATTTACTGAAAGGCATAGGAAAGTTTTCCGGAATGAATATTGTAAATGTTGAAGGTGCAACAGGCTACATCGACACAAACTTCAAGGGCAAAGCGGAAGCTGCTGTAAAGGAACTTGCAAACGGTCAGGACTTTGTTTACATTCATGTTGAAGCTCCGGACGAATGCGGACACAGACATGAAATTGAAAACAAGGTAAAATCCATTGAAATCATCGACAAGGAAATTCTTGGAACTATACTTCCCGAACTTGAAAAGTATGATGATTACAAGATCATGATACTCCCCGACCACCCCACTCCCCTTGCGTTAAAGACACATACAAACGATGCAGTTCCCTTCATGATATACAAAAAGAGCGCTCCTGTGGACGGCAAGCCCGTATTCAACGAAAAAACTGCCAAAGAAACGGGACTTTATATTGATAAAGATCCGTCCATAATGAATTATTTTATTGATCTGTAATACTCGCCTCCCGTTTCTTAAAAATCAAGAAACGGGAGTTTTACTGATAATGATTTGACATCTGCCGATGTTATGTGTTATAATTACAAAGGTTATTTTTGTAAGGAAGGAATGGTTGCAGATGAAATATATAAAAGTTTTTCTGACATTTATAATGTCGGTGCTGATGATGACGTCCTGCGCCTATGAAAGTTATGATCTCGCCGAAACTTATGCGACCGTTACGGAAATTTCCCAAACGTCGGAAACTTCCGAGGAAATGTCCGAAGCATATTCCGAGGAAACAACAGTTTCAGAAAGCGATATTACGGAAATTTCTGTTGAAAAGAACGGCAGCTACACTTCCCCGGAGGACGTTGCGGAATACATTCACAATTTCGGAACGCTTCCAGATAATTTTATGACAAAATCCGAAGCACAGGATCTTGGCTGGAACGGCGGCGATCTCTGGAAATATGCCGATGGAATGAGCATAGGCGGAGATCGTTTCGGAAACTATGAGGGACGTCTCCCCGAAGCTGATGGACGGACTTATAACGAATGCGATGTTAATTACAGCGGCGGCTCACGCGGTGCTGAAAGAATAGTTTTCTCAAATGACGGACTTATTTTTTACACTGATGACCATTATGAAACGTTTACACAGATTTATTAAGGACGGTTTTGCATGAAAAATATTATCATTGATCTTGGAAAATTTGACGGAAAAGACGCATTTTACGATCATATTTCGGAGCAGCTGCAATTTCCCGAATATTTCGGAAGGAACGCCGATGCGCTTCATGATGTTCTTTCGGAAAAGAATGATCTGAAAATTACTGTCATGAACGCTTCCCGTGCGGGTGATTGGGCAAAGCCGATAATTTCCGCGCTTTCTGATATTGAATATGTCAGATTTGAGAAAAACGGCGCGGAAATGAAGCGTTCCGACTTTTTCTATGAACTTCCCGAAGAACTTATCGCGCAAACGCCTATTGAGCCGCGGGATCATTCACGGCTTCTGAAAGTTGACCGCATTACGGGCGAAGTGGAACACTCCCACTTTTATGATCTGGGAAAATTTCTTAAAAAAGGCGATCTGCTTGTAATGAACGATTCTCGTGTGCTTCCCGCAAGACTTTTCGGAATAAAAGAAGGTACAGGCGCAGTTGTGGAATTTCTCCTGCTGGAACAGAAAGGCGATAAACTCTGGGAAACACTTGTCCGCCCGGGAAAACGCGCCAAGCCGGGAACGAAATTTTCTTTCGGCGACGGACGTCTTACAGCGGAAGTTATAGAAACTGTTGAAGGCGGGAACCGCATTGTAAAATTCGAGTGTGAAGAAAACTTCTTTACAGCGCTTGAAGATGTGGGACAGATGCCGCTTCCGCCGTATATTACCAAAAAGCTGGAAAATAAAGAACGTTACCAGACGGTATATTCGCGGGAGCTTGGTTCTTCTGCCGCACCGACCGCAGGGCTGCATTTCACAAAGAAAATGCTTGGAAATTTGAAAGCTCAGGGAGTAGAACTTGCCTATGTAACGCTTCATGTGGGACTGGGAACTTTCCGTCCTGTCAAAGAAGAAAACGTTATCGACCACAAAATGCACAGCGAACATTTCTATATGCCCGAGGAAACAGCTGAACTTATCCGAAAGACCAAAGCCGAAGGCGGACGTGTCATTGCCGTTGGTACAACTTCCTGCCGCACTCTGGAAAGCATAGCAGCGAAATTCGGAGAAATAAAAGCCTGCGAGGGTTACACGGATATTTTCATTTACCCCGGATTTGAATTCAAAGTTCTGGACGGGCTCATAACAAATTTCCATCTTCCCGAAAGCACGCTGATAATGCTTGTTTCTGCGTTTTTAGGATATGAAAACACTATGAATGCTTATAAAACTGCAGTTAAGGAAAGATATAGGTTTTTCAGCTTCGGCGATGCCATGTTCATTGGATAAAGGATCTCCCTCTTTAGAAATATCCGACATATATTGACATTTTTCAAGAAATAGTATATAATATGATTGTTTTTGATACCGATAAAAAATGAAAGGATCATTATTATGGATAGTAAAAAGTATGAACTGTTCCTGCGCTGTTTTCCTGAATTTCCTATGACGGAGGAAACATTCTGCAAACTTCTTGACGCTGAAAACTGCCGCTTCTTTACATACTCGGAAAACGGCAGTGAACTTGGCTTCTCCGCTGTAAGCGGCAATAAGATACGTCTTATATGCGTTGATCCCGATCATCGCGGAAAAGGCATCGGAAGCGATCTTCTGGATCAAAGTGAAAAATATATCATTTCAGGCGGCTTTGACAAGGCGATCCTCGGCGGTACAGATTCAAATTTGTTTATAGGTGCAGTTACTCCCGAGGAACAGTGGAATGATATGCATTGTACTTACTTTGAAAAACGCGGCTATACTGCTTCAAACGGATGTATGGAGATGGAAATGTCACTTTCCGATTTTTCTGAAAGCAGTACTCCCCAATATCCGTCAGACGTAACATTCGGATATTGTCCCGACAGCAGACGTTCGGAACTCTGGGGATCGGTCAGAAAAGTAGATGAAGAATGGCTTCAATATTTCAAGACCGAAAGTCCTGTATTTATTGCGGAAAGAAACGGTCAGATAGTCGGATTCTGCGTTGTGGACGTGAATGCTGACACTATCATAAGCAGCGGCAATGTAAATGTCGGCATGATCGGCTGCGTCGGAGTGATCCCCGAAGCAAGAAGGAACGGCATAGGACTTGCAATGGTCGCAAAAGCTATGTCTGATGTAAAGAAACGCGGCTGCGGCAAAGTTTTCATACATTATACCCATCTTGACTGGTGGTACGGCAGACTCGGATTCAGAACATTTCTGCGCTACTGGTTCGGTGAAAAGAAACTTGCCTGACGGTCTGTCTATATGTTTAAATGTTATTATCATTTTAACACTTGACTTTTACGGCAAATGTAGTATACTGTTATTATAGGATATTTTCCAAATTTCTAAAATAAGGAAGGTAATTTATATGTCCAAAACATTTATTGTTGAGACCTCCGCACGTCACGTCCACGTCACACAGGAACATCTTGAGATCCTTTTCGGCAAAGGCGCGGTACTTACCAAGAAGAAGGATCTTTCCCAGCCCGGTCAGTTTGCCTGTGAGGAAAGAGTTGAAGTCGTAGGACCCAAGAAGTCACTTGCAAATGTTTCTATACTTGGTCCTGTACGTCCCGCAACACAGGTTGAGCTTTCCGCTACAGATGCACGTTCTATAGGCATCACAGCTCCTATACGTGAAAGCGGCGATGTTGCCGGATCGGCAGGCTGCAAACTCATCGGACCATGCGGTGAAGTTGAGATCAGCGAAGGCGTTATCATTGCAAAAAGACATATACATCTTACTCCTGCCGATGCTGAAGAACTCGGCGTTAAAGATAAAGATGTTGTTTATGTCAAAGTCGACACAGACGGCAGAAAAGCTATCCTTGGCGACGTTGTATGCCGCGTTTCCGAAAAATTTGCACGCGCTATGCACATTGATACCGATGAAGCAAATGCAATTTCTGCTACTCCGTCTCTTATGGGCGAGATCTACAGAGTATAAATTTTAATGTTACATATGTAAAAAATGTCCCCCGTCATAGCGACGAGGGACATTTTTATCCTTTGCTGTAATCCCATTTCACGACCGCAGTATCACCTTCATGGAGAATATCCATAAAGCCTGCTTCTTTGCCGTTCAATGTAAGTATCATATCTCCGCTTTTCGGAGGGTTGTCAAGATCTATGTCTGCAATTGCCATAAGCTCTATAAATTCATGCGGTAAATTGTTTGGTCTTGGTTCAAGCGTTATGCTTGCGCCGTTAAGGATCATTCTGAACTCGGCGGGCTTTTCCTCGGAATGAACTTCATGCTGTTCTGAAATTTCCGCTTGTTCAGGAACATTTTCCTCAGCTTCTTCTGTCAGAATTTCCGAAACGGGTATTCCCTGTATAGGCTTTTCTTCCTCATCGGCAAATGTTTTGGCAAGCGCGCCTTCGTTTCTTGAACTTGCTTCTCCTTCGGGCTTATCTCCCGTAACAATATCATCGTTATCATGCAGGAAATAGTCTATTGAAAGCAGTTTTCCCGCTTTGTAAAAATCCAGATGTGAAGTATCAAAAGGCAGCGTTTCCATAAGTTCGCCAAGAGTTTCGATCTCCGAAACAGCCACGCTGTCATGATTCTGTATCTGATAATCGGCGGAAACACGCTTGCCGTTTACTGTTGCGATAACCCCGAAGGAATAGTCCGCGCCGTCAACATATACATATCTTGATGTAACATCTCCTGCAATATCGGCAATTCTCGCTTCTGCGTTTTTTCCGCTTTCGGCAGGGTGAAATTCTATAACGTCCCCCTGTTTGACCTGTCTTTCAAGCGAGGAAACTTCACCATTGACAATAACTTCCGCTGCTGCCGCGGCTTCACCTTTCATAAACTGCTTTTCACCGTTAAGTGTAAAACTCAGGCTGCGCCCTGTGTGTCCGATTATCTGATTTGACTTGTACCCTTCCGACATGAGCAGGTCAAGCACGCGCACCGACCGCGTATCGAAAATGCGCACTTTCTTGCCGTTAAGAGAGATAACGGAAAAGTCATACCCGCCGTTCTGCGCTGCTGTAATGCCGATGCCAACGGGAGTTACATATTCGGGACCTATAAGCTTGGTTTTTCCGAGGGCAACATTTTTCATTGCATCTTTGCCGCCAACGGCAACTCTTGTATCGGGAATGCCCAATTTTTCGGAAACAATTTTTGCAAGACCCGGAATAAGACTTCCCCCGCCTACAAGGAACACCGCGGCAGGCGGCTGTCCGTTAGCATCAATTATATTTTTGGAAATGTCCCCTGCCAATAATTCAACAGCAGGAGAAAGGCTTTCAAAGAATTCATCTGTTTCAACAGTATGTTCAAATCCGAGAATATCCTTGTATGAAATGCTCTTGTCGTTGCTGCTGAGTTTCATTTCTTCGGCAGTGGGAAAATCCACAATGTATTTTTTGATGATCTCTTCCGTTATTTCATCGCCCGCAACGGTTGACATAGCATAAGCAACAATGCTTCCGTTCTGGGAGATGGCAATATCCGAAGTTCCCGCGCCGATGTCCACAAGGGCAATATTGATGAGCCGCACATCGGGAGGGATTATAACATTCATTGCCGCAATAGGCTCAAGAGTAAGACTTGCGACTTCAAGACCGATCATATCCGTAACGGCATAAAGACTTTCGACTACTGTTCCCGGCAGAAATGCTGCAATAAGTTCAACATCTGCTTTTTTGCCTTTGTGACCGATGAGAGATTTTATCTGATAATCGTCAAGGAGGTATCTTATTACAGTATGTCCCACGCAGTAAAATGAGAAAGACGAATTTTCGCTTTCCGAATCAAGTTCGTCCTGTGCTTTCAAAGCGCATTCCAGTTCAAAGGACTTAACATCATCGGGACTGATGGACTCTTTTTCTTCAACATCAAAGGAAAGCTGTGCGCGGCGCGTCTTTAATGCACGTCCAGCAGCGGCAATAGCAACTCTTGACAGCGAGATACCGGACATCTCTTCAAGTTTATCCCTGACAATACCCGCAATTCTGGCTACTTCAGGAATATCCTCGATCTGACCGTCGATCATTGCCCTGTGTTTATGCGGGACAGATACCGCTTCATCAACGCAAAAATTTCCTTCCGACATATGTCCGATAATTCCCACAACATTCCGCGTTCCTATATCAAGAGCAAAGATCTCGCTTTCCTCCTGCGGACGAAGTTTTGCTTTAGGTTTTGAAGCAGCGGGCTGCTTTGTCTTTGAAGAAGTTTTTTTCTTTACGGCTTCCGGCGTGGTTTTATTGACGGTATCCGCAGCGTTATTCTCAGGTAAAGGATTTTTTCTTGGTCTGCCTCTTTTTGCCATATTTTCACCTACTAATCTTTAATTTTGAGAACGGATTTAAGTTCTTTAACAACATCTGTTTCCGAGATCACGAGGAGCTTGTCTCCGCTTTTAAGCATGGATTGACCGCGGGGAATTATCATGCAGCCGTTTCTTGTTATGGAAACGATATTGAACAGTATGGGAAGCTTTATATCCATAAGCATTTTGCCGTCATAAACGTAATTTTCGGGAAGCTGCACTTCAAAAAGTGTGACCTCTCCCCTGTTAAGCGAAAGAAGCTGCTTTATGCTGGAAGTATCAACTTCACGTTCAATAAGAGAAGCAATGCTGTTGGTGCTGTTTATAACGTTGTCTATCCCGAGAGCCTGCATTGCAGCCACGTTTTTGGGGTTATTGGATTTGGCAACGGTTTTCTGCACGCCGAACTTTTTCTTTGCAAGCTGACAAGCAATAAGATTAGTTTCGTCGGAACCCGTTACGCTGACAAAAGCACTGGAATCTTCAAGTCCTGCGTTTTCAAGGACTTCCAGTCTGGTAGCATCGCCGCATATGACATGAATATCCATTTCATTTGCGATATGTTCGCTGACCGCTCTGTCTATCTCGATCACCAAAGGTTCATGACCGTGTTCTATCAATGTACGGACAAGGTAATAGCCGACCTTTCCGCCTCCGATAATAGTTACTTTCAATTACATACTCCCCTAACATGATTGATCCGCAAATTTTGCAACAATGAACTTATCGCCTTTAAGAATTTCGTAATTAGTAAGGAACATTTTGCTTATTGAGTTGTCGGCGTGTTCCACAGCAACAAGAACTTCGCCTTCTTCAAAAGTTATCTCGCTTACGCGCTTCCCTACAAAATCCTTTGGAATATCTATACGGTACATCAATATGGTATGATTTCCCACATTTATTCCTGCAGAAGAGCCTTCCTGAAGTGTAGTGCAAAGTGTTGCAACAGTAAGATTTGTCGGGCAAACGGTTTCAAGACCGAATTCTCTGAAAACATCATTTTTCCGCGGATCATTGACCCTTGCAAAAACTCTTGGAACATGGAAAAATTCTTTTGCAAGCTGAGCTACCATAATGTTCATGTTATCGTCCGATGTAACAGCAGCAAGGACTTCGCAGTTTTCAATGCCGGCACGGCGCAGTACGTCCTGATCTATAGCCACTCCCAAGGTAGTATAGCCGTTAAAATCGGAAGACAGATTCAGGAAGTCCTCCTGATTGCTGTTTACGACCGAAACGTAATGTCCCTGTTCGGACAGCCTGTTGCAAAGGGTATAACCGACCTTTCCACAGCCGATGACCAAAATATTCATTTTAAGAAACAGCGTCCCGCACGAGCGGAACATCTCCTCTCTTCAAAAAAATATACACATTTATTATACAGCATTTCACAATAAATTACAATAGTTTTACAAGAATTTTTAGACGGCAATGGAAATATTCTGCAAATAAACAACAAAGCTTGGATCGTGGACATTTTAAGGGAAAAATGCCCGTTTCCAAGCTTGATTGGTGCGGATAATGTGACTTGAACACACACGGTATTGCTACCACTAGAACCTGAATCTAGCGCGTCTGCCGATTCCGCCATATCCGCATATTACAATAACAAAGTATATTATAACATATCAATTCGGGATTGTCAAGCGAAATCTGACATTTAACATTTTTTTTACAATTGCCATGTATAAACTCTGCATATTGACCATACGATCCTCATATGAACTCTACTTTTCCTGTTTCCATGTGATAGACTGCGGCGGCGACCTGTAATCCGAAATCTTTTTCGTCCCGCATGATATTAAGGCTCTTTTCTATTATATCGCAGCTGTGACGGACGTTAAGACAGCAGGCTTTATAATCATCTTTTTCATCTCCGACAGCTTTTACTATTTCATCGGTTATGAACTTTATGTATCCTCCGGGATCGTGATGAACAGCCGCCTGAACTGCTCCGCAGTTTGTATGCCCGAGAACTGTTATAAGTCCTGTTCCGAGATGTTCGGCGGCATATTCTATGCTTCCAAGCTGGTGCTGATCTATTACATTTCCCGCAATACGGATAACGAACAGATCCCCTATCCCTGCGGAAAATATCATTTCGGGAACTACCCTTGCGTCCGAGCAGGTAACTATTATCGCATAAGGCTTCTGACCTTTGACCGCAGCTTTTATAACATTTTCCGAAATATCGCAGCTGTGAACATCGGAACGCATATACAGTTCATTGCCTTTTATAAGGCGTTCTTTTGCTTCTGCTGCCGTTATTCTGTAATTTTCCATAAAACGCTTCCTTTCGGATATTTTTACCAAAATTCAATAAAGCAGCGGCTCAGGAAATTGTCCCAAGCCGCCGCAGTGTTTTATTTTTCATTGTCAGGCTTGAAAGGAACTACTCCCTTTACCGCATCCGAAGCGGTTATTTCCTTGTTACCGTTGTCAATATCTATCAGGCGGTATCTGTTGTTTCCCATGCCGAGTTCTTTCATATAGCTGAGCTGACGGTGTCCGTGGCGGGATTCGATACGTTCTGCAAGATCATGCCTGTCCTTTTCGGAAAGCGCATACACCATGTCGACTGACGCCTGATCCACAGCAAGAATATCAAGCGAAGCTGTTATTCCTATGTTTGGAGTTACGACAGGAGCAGCGCCAAGTCCTTCACAGTCGCAGGAAACGGACATATTCCGCATTACATTCACAAAGCATATATGCTCTCCGAAATGATCCACAACAGCTTTTGCGGATTCTGTCATACGCTCCATAAATTCCTCATCATTTATGCTCCACATATTATCCGAACCTTCGACAGTGTGTATCATAGCTTTTCCGATACGTCCGTCAGCACAGCCTATGCCGATATTCTTTACCGAGCCGCCGAAACCGCCGTTGGTGTGTCCTTTGAAATGTGTCAGCACAAAGAGCGAATCATAGTTTACTATGTTCTTTCCCATGCTCATTTCGGTGAACCACTTGCCATTCTTGACAGGGAGCATTACTGTTCCGTCGGAATCGAGAATATCAACGGGACAGAACGTCCAGCCGTTTACTTCAAGAGTCTTGCGGTGAAGTTTGGTAGTATATCTGTCGCCTTCATAATAAGTATTCGTTTCAACTATAGAAGCGTCCGGGAGATCGCTTTTTATAAGCTTTTCCACCCATGAGCGCGGAATGATATTAGGACCGTGCTGTTCACCTGTGTGAAGCTTGACAGCTATCCTTCTCGTAATGTTTTTATCCACAAGAGCGGAAATTTTCCGAAGCCCCTCTGCGGAAAGGTCACGGGTAAAGTAAACGACAGATTCGCCGCCGCTGCGTTCGGAATAAGGAACATAGCGGTCTCCGCCTGTTCCCGGGATAGGTCTTGACATATAAAGATCCTCCTTTGATAAAATTTATCGGATAAATTATACCATATTTTCAGGAAAAAGTATACACAACTTTTATTATTTTTTGTGACAAACAGGTGAAATTTATTCCAAACGTGCAGTTTTTTTGCTTTTTATGGAAACTTCCGCCGTGCCGCATACTTTTTCCTTTAAAATGACATATATCACCGACATGGTGGGAACTCCTAAAAGTATCCCTGCCGCGCCGCCGATCCCCGCACCTAAAAGTATTGCCAGAAATACCAGAAGCGGCGGTATGCCAAGACTTTTCCCAACTACACGCGGGTAGATAAGATTATTTTCAAGCTGCTGCAAAACTATTATGAACACTATGAACCACACCGCGTCTATGGGCTTTATAAGAAACAGCAGCAGCGCGGACGGAACTGTGCCGATTATTGCCCCCACTAACGGTATCAGTGCCGTAACGCCTATTATCGTACTGATGAGAAGCGCATATTCAAACCCGAGCAGTTTCATTCCTGCAAAGCATAAAACTCCCAGAACCAGTGCTTCGGTTATCTGTCCCACAACAAACCTGCTGAATGTGGAAAATACCAGTCTGTAGACTTTGCGGAGTTTTTCGTAATGTTCCCCTGCAAGGCATTTTGCCGTTGCCGCAACGGCGCGTTTTATGCTTTCCTTGCTTAAAAGGATATAGATCGACAGAACGAACCCGATGAGAATGTCCGCAGCGCTGCCGATAATGTCGGTAGTTCCCGAATATGCAGCTTCAAGCATGGTTGGTATCTTCTCTCCAAGACCCATAGCTGCGTCTTTTAGAGCGGCAAAAAATCCGAAACTGTCCCGCCGTTCCAGAACTTCACAGTATTTCAGGAAATTTCCGTAATATCTGTCTGCATTGTCTAAAAACAGCCGCACGCTTGCTCCAAGCTGCGGTATAACTATCCATACTATTCCCGTAATTACCGCTAAAAGCAGGATATACGCCGTTCCTACCGAGACAATAGCTGCTGTGCGCTCCCCTGCCCTTCTGAAATGCTTTTTGAAAAATTTCTTTATGTTTCCTACAGGCATATTCATTACAAAAGCAATAGCCATTCCGATAAAAACGGGCATGAACAGATCAGCCGTGCGGGAAATTATCCCCATAAAAAATTCGGGTTTCAGTGCCGCAGCAACGGCAGCAGCCGCAAGAAACGCCGTAATTATAACTGTTTTTACCGTTTTCCTATCCATAATGCACCGCCTTACTTTTCTTATTGTATGTTTGTTTCCCGAAAATGTATGCAAGGTATGATCTGGATATTCGGGGATAAACTTCCTGCGGAGTAAAACAATGTAAAAATATTTTAAATTTTTGGATTTTCCCTTGACAATCTTGCTCGGATATTATATCATTGTATTATGTTAATAGTACAGACGGGAAGGAGAATCTTAATGCCATGGAATTTTAATTCAAATACGCCGATCTATATACAGATAATGGAACAGATAAAGTTTTCCATAGCCGTGGGAGAATACAAGGCAGGCGACAAACTGTTGTCCGTCCGCGAACTTGCAGCCGAAGCGGAAGTCAATCCCAACACCATGCAGAAAGCCCTTTCCGAACTGGAGCGCGGCGGTCTACTTTACACACAGCGAACTTCGGGAAGATTTATAACAAGCGATGAAAAACTTATAGAGCAGCTTCGCATACAGCTTGCAAAGGAACAGGCGGAAAATTTTATTAACAAAATGAAACTGCTCGGCTATTCGCCCGACGAAGCCGCGGAATTTCTGAAAAATTATAAATAAAGGGGGGGGAAGAACAATGCTTCTGGAATGTAATAAACTTTGCAAATATTACGGCGACAAAACCGCGTTAAATAACATTGACCTACAGCTTGAACGCGGGAAAATTATCGGCTTGCTTGGTCCAAACGGCAGCGGGAAAACAACACTTATAAAAATTCTCAGCGGAATTTTGACTCCAAGCGGCGGCGAAGTGAAAATTTCCGACAAAAATATCGGGATAGAAACCAAGAAGATAGTTTCCTATCTTCCCGAAAGAACATACCTTAGTGACTGGATGACGGTACAGCAGACATTAAATTTTTTTAAGGATTTTTACGAGGATTTCAGCGTGGAAACTGCCCTTGATATGCTGCAAAAACTTGATATACAGACTTCCGAAAAGCTCCGCACCATGTCCAAAGGAACGCGGGAAAAAGTTCAGCTTATTCTTGTAATGAGCAGAAACGCGGAACTGTATCTTTTAGACGAACCTATAGGCGGCGTTGACCCTGCCGCCCGCGACTATATCCTGAAAACAATTATTTCAAATTTCAACGAAAACGCGTCGGTAATTATTTCAACACATCTTATAAGCGACGTTGAAAATATCCTCGATGATGTAATTTTTCTGAAATACGGAGATATTGTTCTTCATTCCGCCGTTGACGAGATCCGCGAGCAGCACGGGAAATCCGTTGACGCGCTTTTCAGGGAGGTGTTCGCGTGTTAAGAAAACTTATAAAATATGAAATTCTTGCCGACTATAAAAAATACGGGATCATGGGAATTGCCGTAATTGCTCTGGCAGTCCTTGCGCTTATATCGGAAAAGACCGCGCCGCCTTATGTAAACGGATATTCAAACTTTATTTCGGCTGTTTTTGCAATGTCATCGGTATTTACAATATTTTCGGCTTCGATATTATTAATAGTTCTTTCAACAATAAGATTCTATAAAAGCTTTTTAAAAGACGAGGGATATTTAATGCACACTCTCCCCGTTCACACATGGCAGCTTATTGCTTCAAAACTTATCGCCGCATATATATGGTTTTTATTTTTACTTATAATTTCCGCAGTTTATGTTACGATATTAAAAGGAAATATTACATGGATAACAGATTTTTCCGAGGATTTTATTGACGGATTTACCGGAGAAAATGATTATCTGAGCCAATTCATGATGTCATCATTAATTTCCGTTCTGCTTACCCCTTTCAGTTATCTTGCGCATATTTATTTCAGCTTTGCACTGGGAAATCTTTTCAGCAAAAACAAGCTGACAATGTCGGTAGTAATGTTTCTGGCGATAAATTTTGCGGAACGTGTTATAACAAGTGTGCTTCTGTCTGCATATCTTGCTTCGGTAAAAGATGATATGACCTTAACGGCAATGACATACAGCAATACACTTCTTTCTGTTATACTTTCGGTAATTTATCTTATTGCCGCAGAAAGAATTTTTGCAAAAAAACTAAATCTTGAATAATTGGAGGAATAAAAAATGTCTCCCGAAAAAATAAACCGTATCAACGAACTTGCGCGGAAATCCCGCACAGCGGCTGGACTTACGGACTCGGAAAAAGCTGAGCAAGCCGCACTCCGTCAGGAATACCGCGATTCGGTAAAAGCAAATCTTACATCTCAGCTTGAAAATATTGAAATTGTCGATAATAAACCGAAAGGAAATTAAAATGCTGAATTCTGAAATTGAAAAACTTCCCACGCCATGCTATATCACGGACGAAAATTTACTTATAAAAAATCTTGAAATTCTCAAGAATGTTCAGGACAGAACCGGCTGTAAAATTCTCCTTGCGCAAAAGGCGTTTTCCATGTACAGCGTTTATCCGTTAATAGGAAAATATCTTTCGGGAACTACCGCCAGCGGACTTTTTGAAGCACGTCTGGGAAAGGAAGAAATGCCGGACAGAGAAACTCATGTTTACTCCCCTGCTTACAGTGAAAAGGAATTTCCCGAAATAATAAAATACGCGGATCATGTTGTTTTCAATACAATTTCCCAGTATGAAAAATTCTATCCGCAAATCAAAAAAAGCGAAAAAAATATTGAAATAGGCATAAGAATAAATCCCGGATATTCCGAAATTGAAACGGATATTTACAACCCCTGTTTTAAAAATTCCCGTCTGGGAACAACCGAGCTTCCCGAAAAACTTCCCGAGGGAATAAGCGGACTGCATTTCCACACAATGTGCGAACAGGGCGCGGACACTCTCGAACGGACGCTTGCGGTTGTTGAAGAAAAATTCGGGAAATATCTTTATAATTTAAAATGGCTTAATTTCGGCGGCGGGCATCACATTACAAAAGAAAATTATGATGTAAATAAGCTTGTGGAACTTATTCTGCATATGAAAGAAAAATATGATCTGCAAATTTACATCGAGCCGGGAGAAGCCGTTGCTCTTAACGCAGGATTCCTTGTTTCGGAAGTGCTGGACACTATGAAAAACGGCATGGAAATTGCAATTCTCGACACTTCCGCCGCTTGTCATATGCCCGATGTTTTAGAAATGCCCTACCGTCCCATGATAATCGGTTCGGGACAGCCGAATGAAAAAGAATTTACCTATCGTCTGGGAGGACCTACCTGTCTTGCGGGTGACATTATCGGGGATTATTCCTTTGATAAACCGTTAAAGTCGGGAGACAGGCTTGTTTTTTGCGACATGGCTATCTATTCAATGGTAAAAAACAATACATTCAACGGTATGCCTCTGCCCGCGATAATGCTTCACAGGCAGAACGGTGAAAATGTCATTGTAAAAAGTTTCGGCTATGAAAATTTCAAAAGCAGGCTTTAATACGGTGACAATTTTTGAAAAAGACTTTAAAGTTTACAATACGGTTACAATTTCAAAAATGTATTGAAATTTCCTCCCAAAGATGTTATCATTAACTTAACAACATTTTCGGGGGGATCTTTATGAAAAAATTTATTATATTACTTTCGGCGGCTTTAATTTTATGCGGCTGCGCAAAAGAAAATATGCCCGCCGATACAGAAACTTCCTCCGCGGTCACTGAAACAACATCTGAAAATACCACGGTGCCAGTTTTGGAAACCGCATCTGCGGAAATTACCGAAATTACGGAAACAATAAATACAAATGACGACAAGGATTCTCTTCAGGAATTTATTCTTGAAGCTGCGAAATATGAAAATAAGGACGATTCAAACAATTATACTGTCGTTCCGCTTATGTATGATGACCTTGACAATGACGGAAAAAACGAGCTTATAGCCGTTTTCGGTTGGGAATATGCCGATTCCGACAATAAAAAACGCGTTTCGGGAGAATTATGGTTCGCAAGTGAAAACACTGCCGCAAAATTTGCTTCGGTGAGATATTTTTATGGTATTGATATTGAAAATCTATCGGATATTTTTGAAATAAAAAATATTGACGGTCATTCTGTAATTTTTATAAAAAAAGTCTCAGACTATCGGGAATATTATTACAGTTATCTTTATGAGATCAGCAATGGAAATATCCGCGAACTTGATATTTCGGGAAAATTCGGAGAAATTACCGACCTTGGCGGCGGGAATTTTTCCGCTGTAAAATATGATCGCGACCGCACTTCCGATAATTCCGATACATATTTAACGCAGAAAAATTACTGGTTTTATTTTGAAAACGGCGAATTCAAAGAATATATCGGTGACAAGATAACCAAAGCCGATCTTATGAAATACGACGGCGGAAAAGCAATTTCAGACAAAATTTCCGAGGGCGGCGGAGAAATTACAAATATTATTTACCGAAAAAATAATATCATAAATATCAATTACACCGTGATCGATAACGGAATTTTATATAACAAATTCTGCACCGTTGACGTAAGCGGCGGAACGTGCAAAGAAACAGGCTATGCTTTCGATGGCGAAGAAAACAATTACGGCGTTTATCTGCTGTCGGTGCTTGATCCGCATATCGGACTTCCCGAAGAACAGCTTGAACTTTGCGAACTTATCGAAAAAGCGGCAGGAAATAATACAAAACAATGCGAATTAAAATGTCCCCTTTTCGGCGACTTTGACAATGACGGCAAAAACGAACTTATGGCAATATGTGAAAACAGCAATACAGATGATATTTTTGCAGGATATGTTCAGGGCAAAGTCTGGTTTGCTTCCGGAAATTCTGCGGAATGTATTTCCGAGAATTCATATTTTCTGCCGGCAACCATCGTCACATCAATGGGCAGAACGTTTTTAAAAGTTGAAAACTGCGCATTTGCCACAAGCAGTTATTCTCAATATTATCTTATAAAAAACAGCAAAATAAAATACCGTCCCGATCTGAGCGTAGGGCAGGAAGTATATCCTGACGGCGAATATGGAGATTTTACCGTGATATATGACAAATACGATAGTTCATTTGAAATTGACTCGGATGGAAATTATATTAACGGCACGGGACATACATGGAATACATACTGGTTTTACAGCATGGGAGAACTTACAAAAAATTATAGCGGCATGGAAATTTCCCGCGAGGAATTTCTCAGATATGACGGTGCAAAAGAAATTCTTGAAAAAATTGAAAATGACGGCTATAAAACAGAATCAATTTTAAAACGCGGGAACGGTATCATTAATATAAATTATTCCGACCGCTGCGATCCTGTAACGCTGTCCGATGAACCGAATTTCGATGACAAAACCGAAAGCGAGGCATTTATAACATTCAGAAATACAGTTCTGAAATACCGCGGCGGAAAGGTTTATGACAGCGGTTATAATTCGGACGGATATTATGAAGCCGACACCGAAGCTTTAAGCGATTTTGAAAAATTCTCAGGAATGATATACGACGCCGCAGAGGGCGATGAAAATTCCGCGCTTTTAGACAGATTTTACGGCGACCTTGACAGTGATGGAAAGAACGAACTTTACGCTTATTATGGCACGCCCGAAAAATTTTCACTTTGGTTTGCGGACGAAAACGGAGCGGAAATTACGGACAAGCCATATGAACTTATGACAATTGACGGCGACGTTATTCTGAAAAAACAGGATAAAAACGGTGAACCCTGTTATTACATTGTCCGCAAAGGAAAATCAGTAAAATTAAAAACGTTCGGTGCAAAAAATTTCACCCGTGTGGAAAATGCGGAATTTTCGGGATATATTACCGCAAAGGACGCAGTTTCCGACAGTTCCGAAGAAACAACAAAAGAATACCGTTTCTACTACAGTGACGGAAAATTTAATCAATATCCTGCGGAAAATATTTCCGAGGAAAAGTTTTCCGAGTATAAAGGCGCAAGAGCATTTCTTGATGAAATTTCCTCTTACGGCGGCGAAGTAACGGACATTATCCTGCGTGAAAACGGCATAATAAATATCAATTACGATGCGCATATGCAGGATTCTGTCAGACACTATTATTTTACGCTGAAAATCAACAATAATAATGAAGTAACGGACATTACTCCGCGGAATTCTGACGGAACTCTAAATAACAGCGGACATTATCTTTTGAAATTACCTTAAAGGAATGATAAAATGAGATCAAGAATTATCCCAACAATTCCCGAGACCGTGCTTTCTTACAATATTTCGGGAGAACGCCTTAAAATTCTGGAAAAAGCTGTTTCCGACTCGGGAATGAAGCACTACGTAATTCCTACCGATAAAGCCGGAGAAACCATAGGTTTCCTTGCAGGATATACAGGATTTTCCTCAAATGGCACAAACATTTCTGCGGACGAGGAATGTGTTATATTTTCAGGAATTTCAAACAAGCGTCTTGATGTAATTCTTAAAAATATGCGAAAAGCGGAGCTTGACATTCCCTTGAAAGCAGTGGTAACTTCCCATAATCAGAGCATGAGCCTTGACAGGCTTCTTTCCGAACTGAAAAAGGAACATGAAGCAATAGAAAAATCAAAAAAATAAATGTCAGAAATTCCATAGAATTTTATATTGCGCACTGCAAATAATAATTTCACCGATATAAATTCGGCTCATTACAAAAATAAGGAGAAATTAACCATGAAGAATCCTTCTATTCAGTGCGATGTAATATCTTGTAAGCACAATATGGACAGCGAGCGTTACTGCACACTTGACAGCATCAGAGTCGGCACACACGAGCAAAACCCTACAGTCTGCGAATGCACAGATTGTCTTTCTTTTGAAAAGAAGAGCGGCAGCGGCTGCTGTCAGTAAATTAAAAAAGGGACTGTCAGACGGCAGTCCCTTTTTATTTTCAGACAGGCATTAAGTTGTAGTCTTTTGCAAGTTCTGTTACTTCTTCAATAGTGAGATCACTGTATTCCGAGATTTTTCAAATGTAAGCTTTTCTGTATATTTTTACAATGGATTTTTGAGATACTCTTCTAAAAATTCCTCTATTGTTTTTTAATTTGAAATATCGTTATCCTCCTGTTAATTTAATCATTAATTAAAATTCCAATAGTTACAAGATTGTCGCTTTCGTCAAACATTAGCCATAAAACACGATTTACTGTATTTTGATTAGATTCGTTTTTTGTTGAATAATAATACGCAATACTATATTCATTTAAAATCTCATATGAATCACCCAATTTTAAAACAGCTTGTTCTTTATTGCAGTTAAAATCAATGCCATTAATTATGATATTGTTTTTATTATCATTATTTATTGACAAAGAAAAAACCAATTTATTTATTTTAGTATTTGAATTAATTTTTGTTACTTTATTTTCGTCTAAATTTATGGTAGATATAGGCATATTCTTATAATTTAAAAATACAGAACACGTTTTATCATCAAACTCTAAATTATTAGATGTATCCAATGAAAAATTACTATCCAAGTTTCCTACTGTGCAGGGAACTGTAAGTTGATTCCCGTAAATATACGTTACACTTAATAAATCTTCCAATGTCCAACCATCTTCCGGCGGTTCAATAGTTTTGATTTCAACATTTTCTGTAGTGGCAGTGCTCTCCTTGTTTACTTGTGCAGCCTGATTTTCAATATCATTCGTTTTGCACCCGCCCAACCCCGCAATAACCAACACCGCCGTAAGAAGTGGTAAAAAAAGTTTTTTTATATTTATCATTGTTGCAAACTGATGAGCAGAACAAGGATCTGATTCTTCTTGTGTAGTTAAATAGTCTATATCAAAACCTTCAATAGTAATATTATATTTTTCTTTATTTTCTTCTGTAGTCATATTGAAAACCTCCTTAAATTTAAGACTCTGCTTGTAAATAATCAAACAATTCTGAACGCCATCCATTATCTGTGCATACAAGTTTTATAGGATGTGTTTCTGTCCATTCGGTTTCATCATTTTTTTGATAAGCAATATATTCAAATGAAATTTCATTATCATTTTTTTCAACTAATTGATATTTCCCTCCTTGAAAAAATATTGGACCACCCTTTTCACCCCATTCATAATATAATTCATCACCAATAAGTTTAAATCTCTTATCAGCCATTATTTCGTCAACGGCTTCTTGAGTAAAAATTGATTGAAGATATTCATAAAAACTTTGATAGGTTGAAACGTAATAATAGTCAGCGTATCCTACAAATTCAATATAGAAATCACGCAATTCACCATTTTCATCAATATAATGAGTTGGTGTTTCACAAGTGTCAGGAATGATAAAATGCTCTGTCTCATCAATAAATATCAAAGCTCTTATGTAAGTATCATATTGATCATCACTTAAAAAGTCCAATTCATCTCTTATACGCCAACTGTTTTTATCACACTTTTCAATATATTTTTCCAAATCAAACTCATATTCTCTTGATAATGCTATTTCTTCGGAAAATTCTTTGGTAGTTAATTCTGTTGATTCTTCACCGGTTCTTATTAGCATAGTTGTTTCTGTTTCAATATCTTGACTTGACTGTTTTGAAACAGTTGCTGTTTGCCGGTTTACCTCATCTATCAATTTCCCCTGCCCTATGTCAACATTATCTGACTGACACCCTACCAAACCGCAGATCAGCACAGCCACAGCAAGCAAAGATAAAAATTTACTCTTTTTCATAATAAAAAACCTCCTCATTATATAACAGCGCATTTACATAATTTACATACAAATCATAAATTTTGTCAATGCTTTCGGGAATTTCCTTTTTGACATTGGATGTGTAGTAAATATCTTCATACAAATATGTTGCAGGCGTCAATTGCACGATAAGTTTTTTATATGCCTTTTGGTACTCCAAAAAGTCAACCTCTTTGCCGCCGGCATAAAACGCTACCGGTTCAAGCTCCCATTCGTCCGCACTTGAATGAACCATATCCCACCGCTCGGAAAACAGTTCGTTGTTTATAAATGTTCCGTTTTCTTCCGTAACTTCATTTATATATGTGTTTCCTGTCGTTGTTTCACGGTGCTTTTCAAGGGAATAAACTATAATGCTCTGTTTGCCTCTATAACTTTTTACGAGATAAGTCGTGTCACCATCGCCTTCAAAATGAGCTTCATATTCAAATAAAAATTCACAGAAATTTTCTTCTTTTAAAGAGTACATTCTGCAATTGTGCCGACCCTGCACAGCGTTTGAAAACTCACAGAACATTTCGGGAAATCCGTCAAAGTCTACGTCAATTAAGCCAAATGTGTAGTAACATACTTTGTTAGAGGTTTCACCTAATTCAAAAAGCTTTACTTTTGCCGCCGTGGTTATTTTAAGCAGATTTTCCGCAGTAAGCGGGTCGTCGGGGTACACAAAATCTTTTGTTTCAATTTGCGTTTCGGTAAGACTTTGAGTAGTTTGCGCGGAAGTTATTTCCTCTGTTGCTTCGATTTCATCAATTAGCTGTTCAGTCTGCACTGCCGTTGTTTCTGTAGTTCTTTGAGTTTCTTGAACAGTTTGCTCCGTATCAATCTGCCCCGTGTCAGTATCAGCTTGACACCCAACCAAGACGCAGATCAGCGCAGCTACCGCAAGCAAAGATAAAAATTTGTTCTTTTTCATAGTAAAAGACCTCCCTGATTAAAATTTTTAGTGGTAATATATTTTATGCTTATCCTTTCAGTATTAAATTCAAGTGGGAGAATATGGGCTTTCAAACCATACACATATAGTATTTTCCGGCGTTATTTTCCTACTAAATTCCTCTATTACCTGAGGATCAATAGGATTGCCATAAAGTGAGATCGTTGGGGAAACATTCACTCGATCATTTATGTCATAAAGCGGAGAAATATCACTTATATTATTGTTATCAAGAATGAGAAATGATGTTCCAAGGTCACTTAAAAAGCTTATATCTGTTATGTTATTGTTAGAAAGTTCTAAAATGTTGATGTCCGTTAAGCGTTCAACAAAAGAAAAATCTGAACAATTAGAATTTTCAATTGCAAGCCTGTTTAATCTTATTAACTCACCTATTGGTGTATAATCCTCAATAGAATTTCCGCTTATCTCCAACGATATAAGTTCAGAACATTTTGAAAGTTCGGAAATGTTAGTAATTGGATTATAAGACAAATTGATCGACTTCAAGTTTTTCATTTCTGCAAATTGAGAAACATTTGTAATTTTATTTTTACCCAGACCTAAATAAGACAAACTTTTGGATTCTGACAAAACCGATATATCCGCAATATTATTTGAATATAACTCTGTATGGCTTAGTGAAGGCAATTTTGCAAGAGCGGATACATCACTTATTTTATTATCGGCTAAGTCAAACCGGGATAATTTAGGCAAATTTTCCAGTCCGGACAGATCATCAATATTATTATTGCTTAGCCATAACTCTGTCAGATTTTCCAGATCTGATAAAAAATCGACTTTCGATATTCCGCAATAATATATATATGCCCTATCAAGCTTGCTAAGTCTATGTAGATCCCAATCATATTCATTATCTACGGTACAATTTTTCGGATTAAGGAATTCCAAATTTTCAAGATTTTCCAAAAAAGAAAAGTCGCTTATATTACAGTTAAGCATCTCAAGCAACGTCAGATCAGTCAAATTTGAAATACTTTCTGTACCGTATAATCGATAGCTTTTTTCATTTTTCCCGCAAATAGACAGTGTAGTTAAGTTTGTAAGCTTTGAAATTTCTGTAATATCATAATCAGATCCTATTTCAATTTCTATGTGGGACGTATCAATAGGATAGTCAATTCCAAACAGCGTTACAAATTCTGTTTCGTCTAAATCATCAGTTTCGATGTCAGACTGATATATAGCTGTTCCGGATATTTCGTCAACATTGCTTATCAGTCCGGTTTGTTCTGCAATAGTGGTTATTTGGGAACTTTCACTATTTATCAGTTCACTCTGTCCCGTGTCAACGTCAGCTTGACACCCAACCAAACCACAAACTAAAGCAACCACCGCAAGCAAAGATAAAAATTTGTTCTTTTTCATAGTAAAATACCTCCTTGATTTGTTTGAAACACGATCGCGCATTCAAGAAAATTTTACACATTTTTGAACAGCTTGTCAAGTAGTTTGCAGTAAACGCATTAAAAATTGCAGTAAAGTAATAAAAATGAACGTACTATTAATGTACGTTCATTTAAATTTAATAATTTAATTCTATTTTATGTAAATAACTGTAATTTATATCCTTTCGTTTCTCATATTTTTTTCGTTATAATCATTTTTCAGTACGCCGATAAGCACAAAAAGTGACCGCTCTGTTTCAGACGGTCACTGTTATTTTATTCGGGAAGATATTCAAATCTCGGTTTTACATTTCCGTGGTCGTCAACATCTTCAAGAAACATCTTTAACGGACGCACCCAGACGGTGGGCTTGTCGTAGATCTGCATATAAACTGCTTGTTCTTCGCAGGTCTCGTGGTCTTTTGCAACATTCAGGACTACATAATCCCCGCCTTTGAAATGCTTGTAATGTCCGCCGATAACTATTTTCCGTCCGTCGGGAACGCCGAGTCCGCGGGTTCCGTTGTTCTGCGGTTCGGGCTGTTGGGGCTGGGGAACGGGTTCCTCAGCGGGATTTTCCTCGGCTTTTGGAATTTCGGGAACAACAATTTCTTCGGGGATATTTTCAAGCTTTGGCGCGGTGTCGCTGTTTACAAGTATCATGGACTTATTTTGCGGAACGGCAATTTCCGCATTTCCGCCGCAGAATTTCTGCCCGCTTAAAAGGTCTGTAAGGTTTCCGTATGGGGTATTGAATCTGAATGTATAATCGCCGTCGCTGATATTCAGGGCGATATATGCGGTATCTCCGTTAAGTTCGCGTTTGAAAAGGAAAGTCTGGTTTTTAAGGTCAAGCTTTGCATATGAACCAGACTGAATTGCGGGAACTGACATTCTTATTGCGCCCAGTTTGGAAATATGTTTCAGAAGTTCATCATTTCTGTCGGGAATATTATTCAGGTCAAGACAAGGACGGATAGCCCTGTCCGCGTCAGCACCCTGACCTTTTGCGCCGTAAATGCCGAACTCGCTTCCGTAGTAAATGGACGGAACGCCGTACATTCCGTACATCATGGTGTAACAGCACTGCGCGTGGGCGGGATTTTTCAGAACGGACATAAGACGGGCAACATCGTGATTATCAAGGAAATTATACATATATATATTTCCGTACTGCCCCATCTGATATTCAATGGAGTGTGCAATTTCAAAATAATTCCTGTCATTGTGCGAGGAATAAATTCCCTTGTAGCATTGATAATTTGTAACGCAGTCGAACATATCTCCGTTTGCCCAGCGGTTGTACTGACCGTGGATAATTTCACCCATAAGCCAGAAATCGGGACGGAGTTCCCGGGTAAAATTGTGTATTCTCTTGATAAAATCATCGGTAAGGCAGTCGGCGGCGTCAAAACGTATGCCGTCAATGCCGAACTTTTCTATCCACATTCTCACCGCGCCGAAAAGGTGTTCCACAACTTCGTTGTTCCAGAGATTGAGTTTTACGAGATTGTAATGACCGTTCCAGCCCTCATAGGAAAAATTATCGCCGTATGGAGAACGTCCGCCGAAATTCACTCCCGCGAACCAGTCCTTGTAGCGCGAACTCTGACCGTTCTGCTGTAAGTCCTTAAAAGCAAAATGGTCTCTGCCCACATGATTGAAAACGCCGTCAAGGATCACGCGTATGCCGTTTTTGTGAAGTTCCTCACAGACTTGGGCAAATTCCTCGTTTGTGCCGAGACGCTTGTCAATGGTGTAATAATCGGTGGTATCATAACCGTGTTCAAATGATTCAAACACAGGTCCGAAATACACGGCATTCATGTTGAGTTCTTTAAGGTGCGGTATCCACTCAATAACTTTGAGGATACGTCCTTTATCAAGATCTTTGGCTTCGGAACGGAACTTTTCACAGCCGCAGAAACCGAGAGGATATATGTGGTAAATACTTGTTTTTTCTATCCAGTGTGACATTTTAACGACCCCTTTATCATAATAATTTATTTATTATAACATATTTTTCTTACCAAATAATTACCTATGATAAAATTTTTGTTAAATAATAGATCTGTATTGGATAATGTATAAAACAAACGGCTCCCGGAAACCGGGAGCCGTTAATTGTAAATTATAGCGATTCAATTATTCATTGATAGCTGTAACAACGCCTGAACCTACTGTACGTCCGCCTTCACGGATAGCGAAACGGAGTCCTTCTTCGATAGCGATAGGAGTGATAAGTTCAACGTCCATTGTTACGTTATCGCCGGGCATACACATTTCCTTGTCAGCAGGAAGTGTGATAACGCCTGTAACGTCTGTTGTTCTGAAATAGAACTGAGGTCTGTAGTTGTTAAAGAAAGGAGTATGACGTCCGCCTTCTTCCTTCTTCAGAACGTAAACCTGTCCCTTGAACTTGGTGTGGGGGTGGATAGAACCGGGCTTACAAAGAACCTGACCTCTTTCGATATCTGTTCTCTGGATACCACGGAGAAGGGCACCGATGTTATCGCCTGCTTCTGCATAGTCGAGGATCTTTCTGAACATTTCGATACCGGTAACAACTGTCTTGTCCTTTTCATCTTTAAGACCAACGATCTCAACTTCGTCGCCTGTCTTGAGCTGACCTCTTTCAACTCTACCTGTAGCAACAGTACCACGACCTGTGATGGTGAATACGTCTTCAACAGGCATAAGGAAAGGAAGATCGGACTTTCTGTCAGGAGTAGGAATATACTCGTCAACAGCGTCCATCAGCTTCTTGATGCACTCATACTCGGGAGCGTTAGGATCTGTGGAAGAAGAATCGAGAGCCTTGAAAGCAGAACCGATAATGATAGGAGTATCATCGCCGGGGAACTCATACTTGTCAAGAGTTTCACGGATATCCATTTCAACCAGTTCGAGAAGCTCAGGATCGTCGACCTGATCGGACTTGTTCATGAATACTACGATATAAGGAACGCCAACCTGACGAGCAAGCAGCAGGTGCTCCTTGGTCTGAGCCATAGGACCGTCTGTTGCAGCAACAACAAGGATAGCACCGTCCATCTGAGCAGCACCGGTGATCATGTTCTTAACATAGTCAGCGTGACCCGGGCAGTCAACGTGAGCATAGTGACGCTTGTCTGTCTCATACTCAACGTGAGCGGTATTGATTGTGATACCTCTTTCTCTCTCTTCGGGAGCCTTGTCGATGTTTGCATAATCCTCAAACTGAGCCTGACCCTTCAGGGAGAGGTACTTTGTGATAGCAGCTGTAAGAGTAGTCTTACCGTGGTCAACGTGACCGATAGTACCAATATTAACGTGGGGTTTTGTTCTTTCAAATTTAGCCTTTGCCATTGGAATTTTCCTCCTTTAATTATAATGGAATACTTACATTCATTATTTTATCAGATTTGATAAAAAATTGCAAGTGTTTTCTTAAAATTTTATAAAATTTTCTCCGAAATTTTATTCAGTGCCCTTGTTTCTTGCGGACATGATCTTTTCGGCTATAGACTTAGGAACTTCAATATAGCTGTGAGGTTCCATTGTATACTGACCGCGTCCCTGTGTCTTGGAACGGAGATCGTTTGAGTAGCCGAACATTTCGGAAAGCGGAACGAGAGCGTCTACCTGAGCTGTTCCGTTGTTTGTCTCCTGACCGAGGATCTGACCACGGCGGGAGTTAAGGTCGCCGATAACTGTTCCCATGAAATCTTCGGGAACTATTGCGGAAACCTTCATGATAGGTTCAAGAATGCAGGGATCAGCTTTCTTCATGGCTTCCTTGAACGCCATAGAACCGGCGATGGAGAATGCCATTTCGGAGGAGTCGACTTCGTGGTAAGAACCGTCATAAAGTTTTACCTTGACGTCAACTACCTGATAGCCTGCCAGAACGCCTGCCTTCATAGCGCCCTGAATACCCTTGTCAACAGCGGGAATGTATTCCTTGGGAATAGCACCGCCCACAACAGCATTTGTGAACTCATAGCCCTTACCGGACTCGTTAGGCTCAACAATGATCTTAACGTGACCGTACTGACCTTTACCACCGGACTGACGTGCATATTTGTGATCAACGTCAGCGGACTTCTTGATAGTCTCTTTATAAGCAACCTGAGGAGCACCAACGTTAGCTTCTACCTTGAATTCTCTCAGCAGACGGTCAACGATGATGTCCAGATGAAGTTCACCCATACCTGCAATAATAGTCTGACCTGTTTCCTCGTCTGTCCATGTTCTGAATGTGGGATCCTCCTCGGCAAGCTTGGAAAGACCGATACCCATTTTTTCCTGACCTGCTTTTGTCTTAGGCTCGATAGCAAGCTGAATAACAGGCTCGGGGAATTCCATGGATTCGAGAATGATAGGTGCTTTGGGATCGCAGAGCGTATCGCCTGTTGTTGTGTTCTTCAGACCAACGCAAGCGGCAATATCTCCCGAATAGCAAGTCTCAATATCCTTTCTGTGGTTTGAGTGCATCTGGAGAATACGTCCCATTCTTTCGCTTCCGTCCTTTGTAGCGTTGAGAACGGTAGCACCCGCGTCAACAGTACCGGAATATACTCTGAAATAGCAGAGCTTTCCGACAAACGGGTCTGTAGCGATCTTGAATGCAAGAGCCGCAAAAGGTTCTTTATCGGAAGAAGGTCTTTCCTCTTCCTCACCCGTATCGGGATTAACTCCCTTGATAGCGGGAACGTCAAGCGGAGACGGCATATAGTCAACGATAGCGTCAAGGAGTTTCTGGACGCCCTTGTTCTTATAGGAAGTTCCGCAGGTAACGGGAACCATTTCGTTGGCTATTGTAGCCTTACGGATACACTTCTTTATTTCCTCAATGGAAAGAGTTTCTCCGCCCAGATATTTCTCCATGATCTCGTCATCCTGTTCGGCGACTGCTTCAAGGAGTTTTTCGTGATATTCGTTAGCTTGGTCGACCATATCCTCGGGAATTTCTTCGACACGGATATCTTTTCCAAGATCATCATAGTAAACGTAAGCCTTCATCTCAACAAGGTCTATGATACCCTTGAAAGATTCTTCAGAACCGATAGGGAGCTGAATGGGAACGGCATTACATTTAAGTCTGTCAAGCATCATGTCTACAACATGATAGAAATTGGCACCCATAATGTCCATCTTATTTACATAAGCCATACGGGGAACCATATATTTGTTAGCCTGACGCCAAACGGTTTCAGACTGAGGCTCGACACCGCCCTTGGCACAGAAAACAGTTACAGAGCCGTCAAGAACTCTAAGTGAACGCTCAACCTCAACTGTAAAGTCAACGTGGCCCGGAGTGTCAATTATATTGATCCTATGACCCGCCCAGTGCGCGGTAGTAGCAGCGGAAGTGATTGTAATACCTCTCTCCTGCTCCTGCGCCATCCAGTCCATTGTCGCGGCACCTTCGTGAGTTTCGCCCATTTTATGGTTTACACCGGTGTAAAACAGGATACGCTCGGTCGTGGTGGTTTTTCCGGCGTCAATGTGAGCCATTATACCAATATTTCTGGTTTGTTCAAGTGAACAATCTCTTGGCATAAATTTTCCTCCAATCAAATTCCCAAAAATCGGGAACTGTCACGCCGCTGTTACCAACGGTAATGTGCGAAAGCCTTGTTTGCTTCTGCCATCTTGTGAGTATCCTCACGCTTCTTGCAAGCTCCGCCGAGTCCGTTTACTGCGTCCATGATCTCAGCAGCAAGTCTTTCTTTCATGGTTCTTTCGCTTCTTGCTCTTGCGTATGTGGTAAGCCATCTCAGACCGAGTGTCTGACGTCTTTCGGGTCTTACCTCCATAGGCACCTGATATGTGGAACCGCCCACACGTCTTGCCTTTACTTCCAGCAGAGGCATGATGTTTTCAAGAGCCTGCTCGAATACTTCAAGCGCGTCCTTGCCTGTCTTTTCGGCAACGATCTCAAATGCTCCGTAAACGATCTTCTGGGCAACGCCCTTCTTGCCGTCCAGCATGATATTGTTGATAAGACGGGTCACGACCTCTGAATTATAAACAGGATCGCACAAAACCTCACGTTTTGCAATATTACCTCTTCTTGGCACAATACTTCCCTCCTTCATATTAAATGCTATCACAGGTACTCGTTTCACCACACCCCAAAGGGTGATGACACGCACGACCAATGCAGAGGTATTCATATATATAATGAATTACTCCGCACGAATCATGATGCGGTTTAATTGAGTCTGAATAATTTAGGCTATGCGGAAATTACTTTGCCGCGCCTGCCTTGGGCTTCTTTGCGCCGTACTTGGAACGAGCCTGATTTCTCTTGGCAACGCCCTGAGCGTCCAGCGTACCTCTGATGATGTGGTAACGCACACCCGGGAGATCCTTAACACGTCCGCCTCTGATAAGAACAACGGAGTGCTCCTGTAAGTTATGACCGATACCGGGGATATAAGCGGTAACTTCAGTACCGTTTGTAAGTCTTACTCTGGCAATTTTTCTCATAGCAGAGTTAGGCTTCTTAGGGGTAGCGGTTCTTACAGCAGTACAAACGCCTCTCTTCTGGGGAGCGCTCTGATCGATAGCTATTTTCTTCTTGGAGTTATAGCCTTTCTGGAGCGCAGGAGCTGTGGATTTCTTTTCCAGAACAGTTCTTCCCTTGCGTACTAACTGGTTAAAGGTTGGCATATTTTCTCTCCTTTCCTGAAATATTATACCCGACTTTCGCATCAGAAAGCCGCATACTTAATTATTATACACGCAAAAATCCCGTATGTCAAGCATTTTCGCAAATTTTCCCTTAAAAAATTTCAAAAAAACGCTTTTTATACAGGATCTTGATTTAAATTAATATTTTAATAGTATATTTTTTACAAATTATCCCTTATCTTAGAATTGCCGTCATCGTTATAAATTATTTTGGCGTAAAAACTTCTTCTGTTGTCAAAGTGTCTTTCAAGTGCCGTAAACAACACACCAAGAGCAGCGAACACCGCCGATGAACCGATCAGCATTCCCACTGCTTCATCATAAACCAGAACAACAAATATAAAGATAACAAACATTACCGCCGCAAATACAAGGAAAGTTTTGGAAAATATTCCGAATATAATATTCCGCTTATCTGCCGAGAAAAACGCCTTTTCGTTGTTTTTGCGCCAGTTTTCATGTTCCTGACGCAGGATCTCATTATCGGAAGACCGCACTTTATCTGGAGCAGAAGCCTTCTTTTCCAGAGCTTTAAGTTCGCCGTAAAGCGCATCATCGGCATTTTTAAGAATACTTCTGCGTATTTCGCATATTTCATCGAATATCTTTTCCGTTTGTTCTTTTTCATTGCTGTCAGGCTCTCTGACCCTGATATGTGTTTCGGACGGATCTGCATCTTCACCGCTTTCATCTATACCGTAATATTCAATGCCGTCCACGATCTTGTCACGCAAAGCAGCGGCAGTATCATAGCATTTCATAGCTGCAAAAGCGGATTCCCTGCTGTTGACGCAGATAATGCATTTCATAATAAAATGCGTATTTGCAAGCAGTTCGATCAGATTTTTAATATAAGCAGATGCAGACTGTCTGTTTTTGTAAGAAAGTGCAAACTTCCGTTCGTAATCGGCGCTGTATGAAATGAAATCCAGCATATCTCTGCATACGGTTATTACAAGTTTTTCGTCTGCTTTGCTTTCGACAGCTATAGTCAGCATATCTTTTACACGCCTGAAGAAATTATCGCAGTTCAGATATACGGAAGATGTTTCATACATAAGGTACTGGCTTATTATATTGATCCTGAAAACGGCTTTGCTGCAATGAGGATCGCCCTCTATTACAGTGTTGTATGCAATATATGCTTCATTATAATTTTTTCGGGCAAAATACGCATCGGCAGCGGACATGAGTCTGTATACAGCCGCATCTGAAATAACGTGTTTTATCTTTGTTTTCTGAGGATCCCAGCTATATCCGCACACAGAACAGGTATCCTGTTCCATATCGTGACCGCAGACAGGGCAGAACAATAATTCCTTTGTCGGCATACAGACTCCTCCTTTCTGAAAATATATAGGAATTATAACATAATTTTATTCAGATCACAATAATTTTTAATTAATTATATCATATTATATTGCTTAATGTCAATACTTAATTCTCAAAATAAAACAGCCGTTCCGAAAATATCATCGGAACGGCTGCGCTTATTCCACAAGTATCTTTGAACTGTCCTCTTCACGAAGGGCAATGACCGCCCCTCGTATAAGGTAAGCGATCGGATCCCCCGAGGGACTTCTCTGCAAGCAAAGAACGGGTGTACCCTCAATAAGACCCATATCCTGCAATCTGCGGCGCATACTTCCCTCATTAAGCAAAGCTTTTACCCTTGCGGAAGCGCCTTCCCGCATACCATGCAGTGTGTTTGATGTATCCATATCAAAATAATGCCGTTCGGCATATTCTCCTTTCAGAAATTCTTCCATAACGGTAAACTGCTGTATATAAACTCTTTTAAGCCCTATATCAAACTATGCTGAAAAATTTTTTATGACACAGGCGTAACTTGTACTTTTTTCGGACTTGCCCGCATAATTATTTAACAAATGCTGCAAAGGAGCTGTTAAACGTGAGCAAAGGTTCATCAAATCAAGGATTTAAAATAATATTGTTTCTGGTACTTGCTGTGATCGCCGCAGCCGCCCTTATCTTCTTTTCAAAGGCAAAGGACGAATCGGAAGCCGATGAGATGTTTACAATGCCTACAAACGCCCTGAGAGTAGAATTCCTGAATAAGCAGGGCTGGATCGTAAAGCCGGAACCTGTTTCCAAAGAGGACGCTGTTATTCCTTCCGTCTTTGACGGCATTTATGAAGAATATGCCGATCTTCAGAAGGAACAGGGCTTTGATCTTGAAAGATCCATGGGCAAGGAAGCAACAATAATAAAATATCAGATACTCAATTACCCGGATTATCCGGATAATGCAGTTGCAACAATGATAATCTGTGAGGATCGTCTTATCGGCGGAGATATTTCCATAACAGGAGAAAACGGTTTTACCGAGCCGCTCTTATCCCCTGCCGCCCAGACTTTTCTATCCGCAGATCCGTAATAAAAATTCCGCTGACCTTACGTTCAACGTCAGCGGAATTTTTATTTATTCATCAATGAGACGCACAGTTCCCGACATAATGGCTTTTTCTTCTCCGTTTTCCATGCGTACCAGAAGCCTTCCCAGCTCGTCAACACCAAGACAGTCCATTATTTCGGATTCATCATTATGAGTAACTTCTATCTTGTGACCTATCAGGTTTGAACGCCTGCGGTAATCATCAAGAAAGCTTTTATCTTTTATATTTTCAAGACGTTCTTCCAGACAGTTAAGTATCTCTGCCGCCAGTACACACCTTGAAACCGAAGCTCCCGTTTCCATCTTTACAGAGGTCGCAATGTCGGAAATATTTTTCGGAAATGTAATGTTCTGAACATTTACGCCTATGCCTACAATGGCATACTCCAAGCCGCCCTGTTCCACATTGACGGAAGCTTCCGTAAGTATCCCGCAAAGCTTTTTATTGCCTGCATATATATCATTTACCCACTTTATCTTACATTCCAGACCAGATACTTTTGCTATTGCGTCCGCGACTGCAACTGCCGCACAGGACGTTATCAGCAAAGAATGTTCTACCGAAAGATCTGGACGCAGGACTATGCTCATATAGATCCCCATTCCCGTAGGTGCATAAAAACTTCTTCCCATTCTGCCTCTTCCGTTAGTCTGGGTCTCGGATATTACAGTAGTGCCGTGTTCCGCGCCAAGCTGTGCAAGGCTTTTTGCAAAATTATTTGTGGAATCCACTGTTTTGAAAACGTCCAGTTTTCTTCCAAGAACTTTTGTGCGAAGGTTCGGAACTATAGAATGTTCGTTCAGAAAATCGTTTTCCTCCGACAGGCAGTAACCTTTGTTTGTGACTGCACATATGGAATAGCCTTCATTGCGCAGAGACTTTACTGCTTTCCAAACTGCGCTGCGTGTCATGCCGACGCTTTTGGCTATTTCACTTCCCGAAACGCTTTTTCCTTTATTTTCTTCAAGAACTGCCAGAACTCTCTCTTTTAACGGCATTTCAAACACCTCCGTTTTGATAAGATAAAGAATAGATGTGGTAAGAATACTTTTTGCGGCTATGTAAGTAGATAAAAAACTTGAAGGGTGCTCAACATTTTGGCAAATTTTGAAAAGGAAATTGCTTACACAAAATGCACATTATTAGAATAACATATTTTTACCGATTAGTCAATCACCTTTTTAAATTTTTATCATAAAATGTTAGTAATTTACACCGATGTGAGAATTTTTTGTACAAAAGGTATGATTTTACAGTGACAGATGTTATTCTTCTGGCAGCCGCTGTTTCAATGGACGGTTTTGCGGCAGCTCTTGGCATGGGCGGTTCGGGAATAACCATTCCCTTCCGTTCCTCGCTGATAATAAGCTTCACGGGAACGTTTTTCCTCGGAGTCTCCGTGGCTCTGGGCGGAATTGTAAAAAATGCCATTCCCGGAACTGTTTGTACAGCGGTATCCTTTACCCTGCTTATGCTGCTGGGGATATTTGACCTTCTAAAGGACGTCTTTAAAAAGATTATTTCAAAACGCCGCAAAGGCAGCAATGAAACAGCCATACTGCTTTTTGATGAAACAGCCGCCGACAAGGACAATTCCAAAAGCATTTCTGCGGCGGAAGCCGTAACTCTTTCAATAGCATTGTCGGCAGATTCGGCAGTAACGGGAATAAGTGCAGGGCTTGGAAACATCTTCCTTCCATTTCTGCTTGCTGTAACATTTGCGGCAGGACTTATCTCCGTAACTGTCGGACAGATAATCGGCAGAAAAGCAAATTCTCTCATAAAAGCCGACACCGGAAAGCTTTGCGGGATAATTCTGATACTTCTTGCATTCAGCAGACTCAAAAGGTCGGTTTAAAAGCAAAATATCCGCTCTTTCCAAACAAGAGCGGATATAATTTTACCAAGGGATCACCGTGCCTACAATGTCCTGCAAATTATTCAGTTTGTTTTCGGAAACGTAATTTTCCAGTCCCTCAATGATCTTTAACGGCGCAAACGGGTCGGAGAACATAGCCGCGCCTATCTGAACTACCTGCGCGCCCGCCATCATCATTTCTACAACGTCCTGCCAGCGTGAAATGCCGCCCATTCCACAAACGGGGATCTTTACAGCATTTGCCACCTGCCATACCATTCTTACCGCAACCGGGAAAACAGCAGATCCGGAAAGTCCGCCTACGTTGTTGTGAAGTACAGGACGGCGGGTCTTTATGTCGATCTTCATTCCAAGAAGCGTATTTATCAGAGAAACTGCGTCCGCGCCCTCCGCTTCCACCGCCTTGGCAATTTCCGCAATATTCGTAACATTGGGGGAAAGTTTCATCATGACGGGTTTTTTGGTCGCGGCGCGGACAATTTTCGTAATGGAAGCCGCACCCTCGCAGGTAACGCCGAAAGCCGCGCCCCCTGCCTTGACATTGGGGCAGGAAATGTTCACTTCTATCATGTCAACATCGGTATTTTCCAGCTTTTCCGCAATTTCGCGGTACTCGTCCGCAGTAGAACCCGCAATATTTGCAATAATTACCGTGTCCTTGGTTTTCAGATTGGGAAGTTCGATCTTTATAAAATGATCGATCCCGGGATTCTGCAAGCCCACGCTGTTAAGCATACCCGACGGCGTTTCCGCGATCCTCGGCGGAAGATTGCCGTTCCGCTTCGTGCCTGTCGTGCCTTTTACGGAAATTCCTCCAAGTTTGGAAAGGGGATAAAAATTCTCATATTCCCGTCCGTAACCGAACGCCCCCGAAGCAGGGATAATAGGGTTTTTGAAGTCCACACCCGCAAAATTCACCGAAAGCTTATCACTCATCGAAAAGCACCTCCTCCGCATTGAAAACAGGACCGTCCTTGCAGACGTGAGCGTAATATTCATCGCCGTTACGAATGGTCCTGCAAGCGCAGACAAGACACGCGCCGACGCCGCAGCCCATGCGTTCTTCAAGGGAAACCTGACATTTTATGTTATTTTCCTTTGCAATTTCAATTACCCTGCGAAGCATGACATCGGGACCGCAGGCAAAAATGACTTCGGGCTTTTTACGGGAAAGAACTTCTTTCAGCGCGTCCGTAACGAAACCTTTCTTTCCTGCCGAACCGTCGTCTGTACAAAGGATAGTTTCCGCGCCCGTAGCTTTGAAATCTTCCTGAAGAATTACCGCCGCCGCGTTCCGAAAACCGCTTATTACCGTTCCCTTTTCGCCGAATTTTTCCGCCACCGCAAGCATTGGGGGAGTACCTATCCCGCCGCCGATAATTACCGCCGTTTCAAATTGATCCACCTTGAAACCCCGTCCGCCCAGAGGTGCGACAATGTCGATAAGTTCGCCCTCCGCAAGCTGTGACATTTCTTTCGTACCCTCGCCGCGGACTTCAAAAACTATCCGCAGAGTGCCTTTCTCACGGTCGATGGAACATATTGAAACAGGTCTGCGGAGTGTAAAGCCGTTCACTTTTACATTTACAAATTGTCCTGCCTTGGCGATCTCGGCAATTTCGGGACAAAGTATGGTCATGTCGTAAATTTCCTTGGCAAGAGTTTTTTTGGAAAGAATAATGTATCTGCCTTGTGTGTATTTCATCGAAAGCCTCCTGTAATAAATTCCGCGGGAATATTCCGCATAATAATTTTGCCCAAAAATCGGAACATTCCCGCAAATAAAGCCGTTAAATTTTTGTAATATCTATCATTTCCATGTCGGTGATATTCTTGCCCATCATAAGAATGTCCGCAACGGCGTTTGCCGTGTCGATAGCTGTCAGGCAGCAGATGGAACGTTCCACCGTTTTGCGGCGTATCTTTACGCTGTCAAATGCGGGAATACGCCCTTTTGCCGATGTGGAAATTACATAGTCTATCTTTCCGCTGTCAAGAAGCGACATTACGTTGGGTTTTTCCTCGGAAGCACGGCGGACTACATTTGCCGCCACCATATTCCTGTTGAGCATGGAAGCCGTTCCGCTGGTGGCGTAAATATCAAAGCCCAGATGCTCGAATTTTTCCGCAACGTAAAGTATCTCTTTCTTGTCGGTGTCGCGGACGGTGATAAGAACTCCCCCGCCCTGCTTCTTTTCAAGGTTGTAGCCTGCCGCCACAAGTCCCTTGTAAAGCGCGTCCTCGAAGCTTCGTGCAATTCCCAGACATTCGCCCGTAGACTTCATTTCGGGTCCGAGAGCGGTGTCCACGTCGTGGAGTTTTTCAAAACTGAATACGGGAACTTTTACCGCGATAAAGTCCGCTTCCTTGTAAAGTCCGCTTGTATAGCCCTGATCTTTCAGGCTTTCGCCAAGCATTATCTTGGTAGCGATATCCACCATGGGCACGCCCGTTACTTTGGAAATATACGGCACTGTTCTGGAAGAACGGGGGTTTACCTCGATAACGTAGACCTCGTCATTGTAAACGACATACTGGATATTTACCAGACCGATTACATGAAGTTCCATTGCAAGACGTCTTGTATATTCGATGATGGTTTCGCGGATCTTTTTGGTAAGGGTCAGTGCTGGATATACGGAAATGGAATCGCCTGAATGTATTCCCGCGCGTTCGATATGCTCCATAATTCCCGGGATAACGTAGTCCACGCCGTCGCAGATGGCGTCAACTTCGACTTCCTTGCCCATCATATATTTGTCGATAAGCACGGGATTTTCCAGACCGCCCCGCATGATAATTTCCATATATTCGATGATATCCTGATCCGAATGGGCAATTATCATATTCTGACCGCCAAGAACATATGACGGGCGCATAAGAACGGGGTAACCCAGATCCTCCGCGGCTTTCAGGGCTTCTTCGGTGTTCATGACGGTATGACCCGCAGGACGGGGAATTCCGCACTTATTGAGAAGTTCGTCAAAACGTTCCCTGTCCTCGGCGGCATCAATGCTGTCCGCGGACGTTCCCAGAATGTTCACACCCATTTCGGAAAGGTGCTTTGTAAGTTTTATGGCTGTCTGTCCGCCGAACTGAACTACAACTCCGTAAGGCTGTTCAGTCTCAATAATTGCTTCAACGTCTTCTTTTGTAAGAGGGTCAAAATACAGTCTGTCGCCGGTGTCAAAATCGGTGGAAACGGTCTCAGGATTGTTGTTGCATATAACCGCTTCATAGCCCATTTCTTTCAAAGCCCACACACAGTGTACCGAACAGTAGTCAAACTCTATGCCCTGTCCTATGCGGATAGGTCCCGAACCGAAAACAATTACTTTCTTCTTGCCCTTGTCGGTGCGTTCAATGAACTGCTTTGCCTCGTTTTCCTCGTCAAATGTGGAGTAGAAGTAAGGCGTTTCCGCTTTGAACTCTCCCGCGCAGGTGTCGACCATCTTGAATACCGCTCTCCTGCGCTTGGGGCATTTCTGCCCGCTGAGACGTTCAATGGTGCTGTCAAGAAAGCCGTATCTCTTGGCAAGGTCGTACTTTTCCTCGGTAAGTTCGCCCTCCGCAAGAAGTTTCTCTAATTCCGCAAGATTTTTCAGCTTGTCGATGAACCAGCAGTCTATTTTGGTAATGTCGTGTATCGTCTGAACGGAAATTCCCCGTTTCAGCGCTTCAAATACCGCAAACGCCCGCTCGTCGTCCACTGAATAAAGCTGATTTCTGACTTCATCGTCCGTAAGCCGCGCAAATTTTTTCAGGTCAAGAGTGTCCATTCCCAGTTCAATGGAACGGACGGCTTTCATCATAGCCTGTTCAAAGGAAGTGCCTATCGCCATAACTTCGCCCGTTGCCATCATCTGCGTGCCGAGGGTACGTTTTGCGTAAACGAATTTATCAAACGCCCATTTTGGGAATTTTACAACAACATAGTCAAGGGCAGGCTCGAAGCAAGCATAAGTTTTGCCCGTTACCTGATTGATTATTTCGTCCAGAGTGTAGCCTATGGCAATTCTCGTTGCAACTTTTGCGATAGGATAGCCCGTAGCCTTTGAAGCCAGCGCGGAAGAACGTGAAACTCTGGGATTTACCTCAATTACCGCGTATTCAAAACTTGTGGGGTGGAGCGCGAACTGACAGTTACAGCCGCCCTCGACTTTCAGCTCGGAAATGATATTCAGCGCCGCAGTACGGAGCATCTGATATTCCTTGTCGGTAAGCGTTACCGCAGGAGCAATTACTATTGAATCGCCCGTATGTACGCCTACCGGGTCGAAGTTTTCCATGGAGCAGACGGTGATAACATTGCCTTTTCTGTCGCGGATAACTTCAAATTCTATTTCTTTCCAGCCGCTTATGCACTTTTCAATAAGAACTTGTGTTATGGGTGAAAGCCGCAAGCCGTTTGTTGCGATGTCGCGGAGTTCTTCCTCGTTGTAAGCGATACCGCCGCCCGTTCCGCCAAGGGTGAAAGCGGGGCGGACTATTACGGGATAGTCGATGACTTCCGCAAATTCCACCGCGTCGTCAACAGTCTCCACGACCTTTGAGGGAATACACGGTTCGCCTATCTTTTCCATAGTGTCCTTGAAAGCCTGCCTGTCCTCGGCTTTGTGTATAGTTTCGGGGTTCGCGCCCAGAAGCTTTACACCGTGTTCGTCAAGGAAACCGCATTCCGCAAGCTGCATGGAAAGGGTCAGTCCCGTTTGTCCGCCGAGGGTTGACAGAACGCTGTCAGGCTTTTCTATCTCGATAATTTTCTTTACCACATCAAGGGTAAGCGGTTCGATATATACCTTGTCCGCCATAGCCTTGTCGGTCATAATTGTCGCGGGGTTGGAATTGATAAGAACGACTTCCAGACCCTCCTGTTTAAGGGCGCGGCAAGCCTGCGTTCCCGCATAGTCGAACTCGGCGGCTTGTCCGATTATAATAGGTCCCGAACCGATAACGAGGACTTTTTTAATATCTTTTCTTAACGGCATTTTATTTGTCCTCCTTGTTTTTCTTTATCATATCTATGAATTCATCGAAAAGGTACGCCGTGTCCTGCGGTCCTCCGCAAGCTTCGGGGTGGAACTGCACCGTAAAGCAGGGGAAGTTCTTATACCTTACGCCCTCGCAGGTCTGGTCGTTGGCGTTCTTGTGGGAAACTTCACCCACTTCCGGAGAAATGCTTTCGCTTATAACTGCGTAGCCGTGGTTCTGGGAAGTTACAAAGGTTTTGTCAAGGGCAATATCGTCCACAGGCTGATTTGCGCCGCGGTGACCGTATTTGAGTTTTTCCGTCCGTCCGCCGTTGGCAAGCGCCATAAGCTGATGCCCCAGACAAATTCCGAATGTTGGTATGCCCAGCTTGTTTATTTCCCGAAGATTTGCGATAACTTCGGTGTTTTCCGTGGGGTCGCCCGGTCCGTTTGAAAGCATTATGCCGTCCGGCGAAAGTTCCTTTATCTGTTCCGCAGTAGTTCCTGCGGGAACTACTGTCACGTTACAGCCCCGCTTTACAAGTTCGCGTCGGATATTGAATTTATACCCGAAATCAAAAAGCACAACGTCATATTTGGGATCTTCCGCCTTGAAAACCTGATTTTCCTTTACAGTAACGGACTTTACGGCATTTACTATCTTGAAATCCTTTATCTTTCGGAGAAATTCCTCTTTCTTTTCGTAAACATTTTCAGTAGTGATAACGCCGTTCATAACGCCGTGTTCGCGGATAATTCTTGTAAGACAGCGGGTGTCAATGGAATGTATTCCGATAATGTTGTGCTTTTTCAGGAACTCGTCCACATTCCCTTCACAGCGGAAGTTTGACGGCGCGTTACACCATTCGCGGACAACGTAACCGCTCACCACCGAACCTGCCGATTCGTAATCGGTGTCGTTGACGCCGTAATTTCCTATAAGCGGAAAAGTCTGCGTAACTATCTGACCGTAATAGCTGGGGTCGGACAGTGTTTCCTCATAGCCTGTCATGCCCGTTGCAAAGACTATCTCCCCGAAAGAAGTTCCCTTTGCGCCGAAAGAATATCCCTCAAAGACTTTCCCGTCGGCAAGCATAAGATACGCCTTGTCGCCCAGATTGAATAAAGACATTTTACAGACCGCCTTTCATCTTACTTTTTAAGTGCTGTAACAAAACTTGTAATATCTTCTCTCATGCGTATGCACTCGCGCCTTGCCGCCCCTGCGAAATCTTCTTCGGGGCAGTTTGTTTCTTTCTGATAAGCGCACATTACCGCTCTTGATGAATTCACTATCGCGCCCAGACCGTTCCTGTCAAAGCCTTTTGCAACGCCCTCCGCGCCGCCGCCCTGCGCACCGTAGCCGGGAACGAGGAAGAACGTATGGGGAAGCTTTTCACGCATTTCCGCAAGCTGTTCGGGATATGTAGCACCCACTACCGCGCCTACTGCAGAGTAACCGTATTTCCCGATGAGATTCGCGCCCCATTGTTCGCACATACTTCCCATAGTCTCGTAGACCGTTTTGCCGTCGTCAAGAACTCTGTCCTGAAGTTCACCCGAGGACTTGTTGGAAGTCTTTACAAGCACGAAAATTCCCTTGTCGTTCTTTTTGCAAAGGTCAGTAAGCGGAGTTATACCGTCCGTTCCCAGATAGCCGTTTACGGTAAGGGCGTCCGCGCCGAAGCCCTCGAGCTGAAAGCCGTCAACTTCCGTTTTGCCGAGGTATGCCTTTGAATAAGCTTCCATGGTCGCGCCTATATCGTTCCGCTTGCCGTCAACAATTACGAACATTCCCTTTTTCTGCGCGTATTCAATGGTCTTGTGCAGGGTTTTCACGCCCTGCCAGCCGTACATTTCATAATAAGCCGCCTGCGGTTTTATCGCGGGAACTATGTCGCACACCGCGTCTATAATAGCCTTGTTGAATTTCCAGATAGCGTTTGCCGCGCCTTTGAGGTCGCTGCCCTTTTCCTCGAATGATCTTTTCCTGATAAATTCGGGAACATAGTCAAGCTTGGGGTCAAGTCCCACGACTGTGGGGTTTCCCGTTTCGATTATCCTTGCAATAAGCCTGTCAAATGACATTTTCACCACTCCTTGATTTATATAAATTCTCATTTTAACTTTTTTGAAAGATACAGATTCAGTTCATCATCATTCACACATTCCGCATACGGTTCGCAGATCTTGTCTTTGTACCACACGCCTTTCCCATCGGGAATATATCCGCGTCTGAAATACATTCTCTGTGCGCTGCCGTAACCGCTGTGCAGTCCCACTCCAAGATATACCGTATCGGAATATTCCGCGGCTATCTTTTCGGCAATATCCATAAGTTTACTGCCGATACCTTTTCCGCGAAATTTTTCAAGCACCGCAAAATCAACTATTTCACAATATCCCGAACCGCCGAACGAGCCCCATTCTGAATTCGGATAAACATTGACATACCCTGCGGGCTGTGAAAAATATTCAGCCATAAGCGCAATTGCTCCAAGTTCCTCGCGATGTTTCAGCCGCATTTTAAATTTATCCGCCGAAACGCCTTTCCAGCCCTGTGCGATCTCCCCGGCAACTATCGCGCCGATGTCGTTTTCTTTAAGGTCTCTTATCAGGACAGCGTTATCTTCATAATATATCATACCTTATAATTCCTTTTGTAATTGTCATAACGTTCTTTCCCTTAAAAGTTTCCCCTTTGAAAACGGTGTTCTTTGACTTGGAATGAAGCTTTTCGGGAATTACCGTCCATTCCCTGTCAAGGTCAACAACGGCAATATCCGCTTTTGCGCCTTTTTCAAGCCGCGGTTCGGTAAGCCCCAGAAGTTTCCGCGGATTTACCGACATAAGTTCAACTATCCTGTTAAGGGAAAGCTTTCCCGTGTGGTAAAGCACGGTCAGAGCCGCTGCAAGGGAAGTTTCCAGTCCCACAACGCCGTTGGGGGCTTTCAGGAAATCCGCCTTTTCGTCCGCCGCGTGGGGGGCATGGTCGGTAACTATACAATCTATGGTTCCGTCAAGGACAGCTTCAAGAATTGCTTTTCTGTCGGCTTCTGTGCGGAGAGGAGGATTCATTCTGTAATCCGCATCGCGGAAAAGAAGCTTTTCTTCGGTGTATATGAAATAGTGGGGGCAGGTCTCGCAGGTAACATTTATACCCCGCTTTTTAGCGTCTCGGATAATTTCCGCACTGCCCTTTGTGGAAACGTGGCAGATATGTATTCTTGCGCCGCAGGAATCCGCAAGTGCGATCTCCCGCGCAGTAATGCTGTCCTCGGAAGCCCTGTCCATGCCTTTTACTCCAAGCTGCCGGGAAACCTTTCCTTTATTGATTACCCCGCCGTTAATAATATCCAAGTCCTCGCAGTGGGAAGCCGCAAGGAGTCCGTTTTTGTTGGTATTTTCCAGCACCTGCCGCATAAGTTCGGCGTTCCTGACGGGTCTGCCGTCGTCGGAAATTATCCGCACGCCAAGCTTTGTATGGTCGTAAAGTTCGCCGCCGTTCATGCCCTTGGTGATACACCCCGCGGGGTAAACTTCCACACCTGTGTCTTTTGCCTTGTCAATAATATACTTCACCGTTTCGGGACTGTCTATAGGCGGGTTCGTATTGGGCATACAGACTACCCCCGAAACTCCGCCTGCAAGCGCAGCCGCGCAGCCTGTGAGAATGTCCTCTTTATGTGTATATCCCGGGTCGCGGAAGTGAACGTGCATATCAAAAAGCGCGGGGATAGCAGCAAGTTTCCCCTCGCCGTCCACAATTCTGTCGGCAGAAGCGGAAATATTTCCGCCCATTTCCTTTATGATCCCGTCCGCTATGAAAATGTCGCACACCTCGTCTTTTCTGCCGTCGGCGGCGCGGACGTTTTTCAGAAGAATACTATCCATTTTCACAGCCTCCTACTCAAAAATAACTACCCTGTCGAAGCCATCGATCTCTTTCATCATAACTTTTACGGATTCGTCTCTTGAAGTGGGAACGTTCTTGCCCACATAGTCGGGGCGTATGGGAAGTTCCCTGTGTCCCCTGTCCACCAGCACCGCAAGCTGAATGTTCCGCGGTCTGCCCCGCTTCATAACGGCGTCAATAGCCGCCCTTGCGCTTCGTCCTGTGAAGATCACATCGTCCACGATAATGACCCGCTTGTCTTTCACATCGAAAGGAATGTCCGTTCTGTCCGCGGAATCGGAATGTTTCTCATCGTCACGGTAGGCGGTAATGTCCAGCTTTCCCACTTCGGGAACTGCACCCTCCAGTTCTGAAAGCTTAGCGGCGATACGTTCGGCGATACAAATTCCGCGGGAAAGTATTCCCACGAAACAAAGCCCGTCCGCGCCCTTATTGCGTTCAAGGATCTCATATGAAATTCGTGCAATAGCGCGGGACATGGCATTTTCGTCCATAATTACCGCTTTCTGTTCGGAACGCTTATTCAAAGCCGCCGCCTCCGTTTCAAATAAAAATACCTGTCCGTGACCGACACAGACAGGTATTATCAACTTATTAAAATGGTTGTGGCGCAAAGCTTTATGCTGCCATCGGAAACGTCCGGGTAAGCCCATACTCCGCCCACAGAATGTTTAAATAAGTGACTGCCTTATCGATCTCACGGGATCAACTTAAAGGTTGTCTAAACTTTTTATAGTATACCACATTCTGCACAATATGTCAATAGATTTTTCGGGCATTTCACAGAAAAATCACATTTTATTTTCCGTGACAGAAATTTCCGGGTTTTCGTCGGGGTCCGGTTCAAAATCGTCCCTGTGGCGGCGTCTGAAACGGAATTTTGCCGCAACGGAAAGCCGCCTTTTCAGCGTTTCCATTGAATCGGAATAGGACGTTGAACGCAGATCCGGGAACGCTTTCAGCAGACGTTCCACCGAGCGATCGCGCATTCCTGTGAGTTTGTCGTATTTCTCTCTCCACTCGCTGACCCTGAAATCCGCTGCATCAACTATACGGGCATACTTTTTCTTTAACTCCGCAAAACGAGATTCCCCATCTTTTGAGGAAACATACTGCTCGTATTTATCCCGCCATTCCTGTGTTTTGGCGTCCTTGGCTTCTACCATTTTGTCATACTTTCCTTTTATTTCCAGAGTTTCACTGGAAAGGTTCTCGCCTATCTTGACCGCGCTCAGGAGCATTACTTTGGAGATCTCGTCTATCTGTTTCAGACGGTTATTGAGTTTATTCACCGCACAGATAGAGGAAATAAGGTCTATCACTATCAGCACGGACCATATAACAATAAGCGCCAGACCGAGTTTCACGGGCATAAGAGCAATAACTTTTTCCACCATCGGCTGTACTATCCTTATGACTACTACACAGCCAAAACCCCAGAGAATGGAAACTTTCAGACAGATATAGCCGCGGTAGTTGAATTTTTCGTGAGAATAGTCCCACCAGCGGGCATGGAACATCTTCTCCATTCCCAGACCCACAAGCAGTTCAAAAGTCGTACACAGCAGAGCCGTCACCAGAAAAAGCGGTATAAACGTATCCTGCAGCGGTCGGAAAAACACAACCACCATTATCACGCCGAAGCCGTAGATCGGGCATATCGGCATATTCAGGAAACCGCGGTTCTGATACTCGCCTGTTTCGAGTGTCATATAGCAGACCTCGATACACCAACCGACAAACGCCCAGAAAATGAATATATGAAACATTTCATACAAACTGAATTCTATAAAAGGTATAGTATCCATATTTACCCTCCCCAAAAAATATATCCTTATCTATTATACCACATATTTTTTTATTGTCAACAAGCAGACTGGCAGGCTGAGCCTGCACCCATTCAGGCGTTATTTTGTTATTTTCCGCTTAAGTATAATGTGTGGCAAGGCGAGGCACGATCTACAAAAAATTTCCGTCTATATAGGCAGAAAATTTTTGCAGGTTTAACTTTACTTTATCTCACGGCAGGCACACATTGAAGATAACAAAACTTTGCCTGAAAGCGTGCAGACTCAGTCTGCCCTGTAAGTTATTGATTTTAAATCGTTATAATCGTCTTCCGTCATTATCAGATCGGACAATTCCCTGCACAGTGAAAAAGCTTTGGATATATTGATCTCTTCCGAAAGATCAACATATGTAAAACCATGTTCAAGTAAAGCATCACGGTCGATAGAACAGCCGGTAATGCTCTCAATTTCATCACAGTATTCAAGAGTTTCCGGAATACCGTTAAGATAGATCGTCAACGGATTGGCACTTATACCTTTTATGTAACGATCGTTTTTTAAGAGCCAGTTTTTCGTTTCATTGTATGTTTCTACAGTCTCACCTGCATATAACAGAATATTAAGTTTTGCCCAGACACCTTTTGCGGATAATCTCATTAAGATGTTTTCTGCTTTTTCAAGGTAAACAGACGGGTTCTTTGTCTTGTTCATTCTAAGAAGCTGAACAGCCGAAGCGGATTCAAGACCGAAATCTACAACTTTAAGTCCTGCATCGGTCAGTATCTCAAATGAATGACAGTCCGCCGCATCAACTCTTGTTGTGCAGCGCCACTTGAACCGACTTTTATTAGCAATATACAATTCCCTGAACTTCTGACTCCAGCTTGTTTTTGGCAAAAATACAGAAGATTCAAAATAGAAATTCAGATCTCTTGTTCCGTAAAGTTCCTCAATTTCATCTATCTGTTTAAAAATCACTTCAGGATCTACCAACGGACACACCGCAAAACTTTTTTCAAGGCAGAAATCACAGCCAAAACCGCAGCCCCTTGCGGCTTCTATATTCGGTGAATAATTACGGAAATCATGCAATAAGGAATAATCAAGATGATAGAACGGATGAATATATTTTTTTGGCGTTTCCAGTTCCGACCATCTGTTAATGTCTGCAAACAGTTCCACGAATTCGTCAGGACAGCCGAGACTGAAAGAATCAACGCTGCCTGCGAACTTGTTTTTCACCCAGTCATAATTTTTATCAACTACCCACCTACCGCCGACTATGATCTTATGCCGAGGATCCAGCTCCTTTATCTTTACGGCAAATTGTATTGCCCATTCAAGAGATAAAAAACTCGGGACAGACAGCAGAAATATACCGCTGTTTTTAAGATCAACGCCGCTGTCTGCCAATTCGCCGATAAATTCGTCAATGCATTTATAGTCGCCCTGAAACATCTGCACGGGATAGCCTTTGCGGTGCAGATTCGTCATCAGACCCAACAACCCGTAGTTAAGATACAGACTGCTGTAGCGCTGCCGTTCCTTTTTAGGGCTTAGCATTCCAGCGGCAATGCCTATCAATTTTTGCATAATTGCTTGACTTCTCCTTAATGAAACAGTAAAATTTTCGGCATTGCGGATCACAGCGCCGTATCATTCAACGCAGGATAAGACTGTAACAATATAAACAATACCCGCTGTACGCATACAGCGGGTATTTCATTAATCGGTATAAACGCTTACCTTCTTGCGGTCACGGCCAACTCTCTCGAATTTTACCTTGCCGTCTACCATTGCAAAAAGCGTATCATCGGAACCCTTTCCAACGCCTGTTCCGGCATGGATATGAGTACCTCTCTGTCTTACGATGATATTGCCTGCAAGAACGTGCTGTCCGTCAGCTCTTTTTACACCAAGACGTTTCGATTCGGAATCTCTGCCGTTCTTGGTGGAGCCCATACCTTTTTTATGTGCCATTCAGAATACACCTCCAGTACGGAAATAATTTCCGGTCTTACGCTTTGATAGCGTCAATACGAACCTTTGTATAGGGCTGTCTGTGACCCTGTTTTCTGTGAGTAGAACCCTTCTTGGGCTTGTAAGTGAAAACAGTTATCTTCTTGGACTTGCCATTCTTGATAACTTTAGCTTCAACAGCTGCGCCGCCCACATAAGGAGCGCCAACATCAAGACCGCTGTCCTTTCCAACAGCAATTACCTTATCAAAGGTAACAGTATCATCAGCATTAACGTCCAGCTTTTCAACGAAGATCTCGTCGCCTTCCTTTACCTGATACTGCTTTCCGCCTGTTTCGATTATTGCGTACATTTCCGGCACCTGCCTTTTCCATAAACTCGCTGCTGTCAGGCGGCACAAAAGCACACTTAAACAAGCCTGCAACAAGCGGCATGAATTATTATACCATAATTATTCCCTGCTGTCAAGCACTTTTTTAAAAAAATTACGAATTTTCTTCTTCCTCTGAATCACCCGGGTTAGTAAGGCTTGCCCATGTGTTATTTACACTTTCTACACATTCAAAATACTTCTGGGCTATCATGGACTGCGGTATGCCAAGCTGTGACGCGCACTGAGACATTCCGCTCCAATCGGCTTTTTCGTATGAAAGTATCAGTTTGTAAAGAAGTCCCGCACGTCCTTCATATGAAAGAAGAGCATTTTTGATCTCATCGCTTATGGGAAGCTGTTCGAGAATTTCTTCAAGCGGAGTCTGCATAAGTTTTCCAAGAGTTGAGAACATTCCCATAAGATATGCTTCCGAACGTGATATAGGCATATTTTCAGCATATTCGAGAAGCTCGCTTGCAAAAGTTGCTCTCAGGAATGAGATCTTGATAAGTTCATCTGGCATGGAGCCGTCGTCCTGCTTGAAACTTAACAGATATATCCACTGTTTGAGCTGTCCGAGTCCGAGAATTACAAGTGCCTGTTTAACGGAATGGGCTCTGTTCCTCAGTGCAAAATATGCAGAATTGACTAATTTCAGCAAAGAAAATGTAAGAGAAACATCTCTTGAAATAATGCTTTCTATCTCGTCAATGTCAGGTTCGTCCTTGGTAACAGCCACCATAAGCAGGAAGAAATTGCTTTGCAGATAGTTGACCTTCTTGATCTCGGAAGGCATTTTCTCCGATACATACGAACCCTGAAAATATGTACAGCCAAGAGATCTCGCCCTGTTGTAAGCTTCCTGATCTTCTATATTGTAAGCCACGATCTGCTTGCCGAAGGATTTTCCGATGTTTATGATATTTTCTATTGAAGGGTTGCCGTTGAGCGGAGAAAAGTTCACCTTTATGTAGTCCACCATATCAAGGATCCCGAAAAATCTCGGAGCAAATTCAAAATCCACAACAGCGATCTTATATCCGCTCTGCTTATATTTTTCAACAAGTCCCTGTGAAAGCGGATTTGTTATAAGCGAATCTTCTATCTGGATAACAAGTTTGTTTGTAGAAAACATTTTGGGAATGTTTTTCTCTAAAAGATTAGGAGTAAAGGTCAGAAACGCAGTTTTCCCGTCAAGAAATTTGCTGCTGTCCATTGAAGAAAGAAAGTTTTCAATAGCGTTTGCAGCCGATGCGTCATCTGTATTTCCTGTACTGAAACTGTTATCTGTATAAAGTATCTCGTATCCTATCGTATCATGTTTTCCGTTTACAATTGCCTGACGAACTATATAAGAATCCATCTGCAAATACCTCCTTAAGATAGTATCACATATATTATACAACTTTTACTTTTAATTTTCAATATATTTTGTAAAAAATATTACATCATCTCGGAAAAATTCATAATAAATTTATCAGAATGTAATCTTATTGTAACAATATCACTTGAAGAATACCTGTCATACACCCCCACTGCAAACATACCTGCATTTTTCGCACTTATGATCCCGTTAAGAACATCTTCAAACACAATGCAGTCAGACGGCGGAACTCCCAGTTCCGAAGCCGCCAGCAGATAAACATCGGGATAGTCCTTGCTTTTGCCTGCCTCACCTGTTGTACAGAATACGTCAAAATACCCATATACCCCATTGTGCCGAAGCGCAGGCTCATAAAGTTCTTTCGGAGATGCCGTTGCAAGGGCAAGCTTCACTCCTCTGCCTTTCAGATATTCAAGATACTCTTTTGCATTGTCTTTAAGAAAAATATTATACCTGTATTCCTGTACAGCGATCTCGTTGAACTCTTTTATAAGGCTTTCCGTATCCTCTTTTACGCCAAGTCTGTGCATTTCCTCAGCAGCTTCCTCATATGTCAGCGAGGAAAGCTTTTCGGCGAAATTGTCCGAACAGGGTATTCCCCTTTTGTTGAGAATTATTTTGTCTATCTTCGCCCACACCGAATTTGATTCGATAAGCGTTCCGTCAAGATCAAATATCGCAGCCGAAAATTCCATATTCATCACCATATGTAATTTATTTACAGATCATCAAGAGCATTTTTAAAATTCCTGTGATCTATCAGGTCTATCCTGTGTTCAAAACTCATAAACTCCATTGACATATCAAAATATTTGTCATCAAAATAGTCTGCTTTGTGATATTCGTCATTATAATATGTATTTTTTGATATCCATGTCGTATCAACATATACCCATTTGCCGTCAGCAAGAGCCGCATTCCATTCATGATTCATTTTAGCGTTTTCAAGAGCTTCAAGTTCTTCGCCGTCATAAACAGTTCCGCCCCTTAAATTAAGGCAGTATATCCCCTGCATACCGCATAAGGCGGAAAAAATATTTGAATATCCCGCGCAGGTCGTTGCTTTCAGTTTCAGAACGGTTTCCAGACTTATAGTGTCCGAATCAACGCTTGTCCAGGCTGCTGTTTCATTGTAAAAGATATTGTCCGATACCCAGTAAGCTATGGCTTTTACCTTGTCATGCTCGGTCTGACAGCCGGCACATATCTCATCTGAAAGCTTCTGCACTTCATCAAGTATCTGTTTTCTCAGATCATTGTCCTCCGAAGTAGAAATATATATCCTGCAAACTTCGCTGCCATGGTTTGTGTACCCCTCCATATTTGACATTTTATGGAAATTGCTTTCGCAGATCGGAGCAAAAATTTCCAATTTTTCTTCATACGGCATTTCATATGAAACTTCATAGTCGGTATCAAGAAAAATATCATTATTCAGGAGAATCGAAATCACAACAGCGACCAGTACGGAAATAATCCCATATAATATGATTTTTTTGCTTAAAATGACCTTGCTTTTCATGAATAACACCGCCGATTTATTTCAGTTCAACAATAGTAACTCCGTCCTCTCCCTCGCCGAACTGTCCTGCGCGGAAGCTTTTAACTGACGGGTGTGATTTGAGATGGCGCTGTATGCCTTGTCTCAGAGCGCCTGTTCCTTTTCCGTGAATGACCGTTACCATTCCGATTCCCGAAAGCACCGCATTGTCAATGAACATATCCAGTTCCATTATTCCCTCATCAACTGTCTGTCCGCGAATGTCAAGCTCCATTGAGGAAGAACGTTCCATCTTTCCGCGGACGCCCTTTGCAGAAACCTTCTTATTCTGATATGTGACCTTTTCGGGTTCTATAAGACGGAGCTTCTTTACGCTTATCTTGGTTTTCATGATCCCCGACTGTACAAAGACCATTCCCGAAGAATCGGGATCGCTTGCAAGTATGCCCTTTTTGTTTATGTCAACAATGGCAACATTGTCCCCTCTCCTTAAAGGACGGGGCGGGACATATTCCTTGTGTTCCGCAGCAATTATGGGATTTGCGGTATCGAACATCTTGTTTAACGCAGCTTTGTTTTTTGAACGGGCATTTGCCGCAAGCTGTGAGAAATTCTCCTTGTCCTTCTGTTTCTTTATGTCGTTAAGCTCGTCCATAAGCGCGTCAGCCTGCATACGGCAGCTTTCGACAATTCTCATAGCCTGTGTCCGCGCCTTTGCGATCTCGTCCTCCTTGCGTTTGTTAAGAGCGTCTATTTCGCTTTCAAGCTCGGAAAGTTTCTTTTCATTTTCGCGGCGTAAATTTTCCGCTTCTTCGCTTTTCCTTTCAAGTTCAATACGTGTTTCTTCTAATTTGGAAATTACTTCCTCAAATCGCTGATTTTCGGTAGAGACCAGTTCATTTGCCCTGTCAATGATATTCTTGGGCATACCGAGCTTTGCAGATATTGAGAAAGCATTCGACTTTCCCGGAGAACCTATTATAAGCCTGTAGGTAGGCTGCATTGCCGCCATATCAAACTCGCAGGAAGCGTTTTCTATGCCTTCACGCTCAATGGCATAAAGTTTGAGTTCCTGATAGTGAGTCGTAACAAGAAGCCTGCTGCCCCTGTCCTTTAATTCATCAATTATTGAAACAGCCAGCGCCGCACCTTCAACAGGATCTGTTCCCGAACCGAGTTCATCAAAAAGAACAAGAGAATCCCTGTCCGCTTCTTTGAGAATTTCCACAACGCTGCTCATATGCGACGAGAACGTTGAAAGGCTGTCCTCAATGCTCTGCCTGTCGCCTATATCCACAAGTATATTCTTGAAAACAGAAATATGGCTGCCGTCACCCGCAGGAATAAGCAAACCGCACATCGTCATTGCCGTAAGAAGCCCCACCGTTTTAAGAAGAACTGTTTTACCGCCTGTGTTCGGACCTGTAACAATAAGTGCCTGATAGTCATATCCGAGCTTTATGTCCACAGGAACGACCTTGTTTTTGTCAATAAGCGGGTGTCTTGCTTTTTTCAGATCAATGCGTCCGTCATCGGAAATGTCAGGCTCACTTGCCCGCATTTTAGCCGCAAGATTTGATTTTGCAAAGTAAAGGTTCAGTTCCGTACAGATAAGATAGCTTTCGGCAATGAGATCCGCTCTTGCAGCACATTCCGAACTGAATTCCGCAATGATCCGTTCTATTTCTTCCTGTTCCTCACCTTGTAGAACACGTATTTCATTGTTTGCTTCAACGACCGAGATCGGCTCTACAAAGTAAGTAGCTCCGCTTGAAGAAGCCGCATGGACAAGTCCCTGAATATTTCCTTTATGTTCAGCTTTTACGGGGATAACATATCTGCCATTACGCATTGTAACGATATTTTCCTGCAAAGATTTCTGAACTTCGGAATTTTTAATAAGGTTGTCAAGGCTTTCGCGGATCCTTATCCCCGCCTGAGCGATTTTGCGGCGGATATTTGCAAGGCTTGAACTTGCGGTATCTGCTATTTCGTCCTCTGAAAGTATAGACTCCTTTATCCTGTCCTCAAGATATTTATCGGGCGACAGCGATGCAAAAAGCTCATCAAGGAGAGTTTCTTCCTCCCCTCTTGATGTATTCCAATCGGATAGTATCCGTATCTGATAAAGCATCTGTGCAATATCAAGAAGTTCCCGCAGGGTAAGACTTGCCCCCGACTTTGCTCTGTTAAGCGAGCCGCGCACATCTTTAAATCCCGTAAATGCGGGAGTACCGTATTTCACCGACAGATCAAACGCCTGTGCGGTCTTTCTGACTTCGAGCCTTACTTTTTCAAGTTCCGTGATCGGCTCAAGTGCAAGTGCCATTTCACGGGTACGTTCATTTGAAGCTTCATCAGCCAGCATTTCAAGAATTTTATGTAATTCAAGAGAATCATAATATTTATTCATAATTTAAAATTGTCCTTTCAATTGTGCTGATCAGGCTTGTCCTCAACAGGTTCACATATTTTTTTGTAGAAATCAAGAGATTTGAAGCTTGTTCCGATACGCGCAAAAATATATTTCTCCGTTATCTCGTTAAGAAGCTTCATTGACCTTTCCCCGATCCTGAAATTAAAAAGTCTTTCAGGTCCCGCCAGACATATAAACCGCAGTGCTTCAAGAACGGCATGATTTATTCTTATGTGGAAATAATCCTCTTCAAATCCCTTATATTCAAAGTGGTCTCCGCAGAGCAGACAAGCATGATCGGCAAGGAAATACATTTCCTCCGTCTCGTATCTGTAACATTCACGGCAGCCTATAAGCTGAGGAAGCATACCTATCTCGCTCATAAGCCGCATTTCAAACACACTTTTCAGAAACTCACAGCTTCTGAGATCTTCCGAAAGGAAGTACAGCGTGTTAAGGAAAAGTCTCATAATATCCTTTGCAGTCTGACCTGTTGTGGCGCAGTGCCTTATAAGTTCGGCAAAATATTCAGCCAGTACAAGTTTTTTTATATCGATCCGCAATCCGTAAAAAACCTTTATTACTTCACTGCTGCTAAGATAATATCTGTCAGCGCGGCTGTTGAAGGAGAATTTTGAATAAGCAAAGAGCTGCGTAGCCGAATTGCTTTTGCCGTATATCTTTCTTGCACCTTTTACGCAGATCTCCACAACGCCGTATTCTGCGGTAAGAACATCTATAAACTTGTCGGTTTCACCGTAATTGCGCTCCGCAATTACTACTCCCACTGCTGTTATCAGCATCGGAGACCTCTCCTTTTATGTTTGAAAAAAATTTGGTATTTATCCCTTTGTAATCAAGGTAATCCGTTATACGTCCGCTGTGTTCAAATTTATTCCATTTATTTTCATCATAGTTATCCGTCATAGTAAAGCCTCCATGATATTTCAAAAGTCTTTACTATAATTATTGCCGGGACATCTGTTACATATTAGTGGAATTATTTGATAACCCGAAATTGCGTATTAAATTTTCCTTATTCCGCCAATCTTCGCGAACTTTCACCCAGCATTGGAGATTTACCTTTATTTCAAAGAACCGTTCCAGTTCTTCGCGGGCAAGCTGACCTATCTTTTTGAGCATGGAACCGTTTTTGCCGATGACCATGCCTTTGTGCTGATCCCTTTCGCAGTAGATAGTTGCCGAAATGTCAAGAATATCCTCACCGTTTCTGCTTGTTCGTTCCTCCATCTGTTCGATCATGACCGCGATCCCGTGAGGAACTTCATCGCTCATAAGTTCAAGGATCTTTTCCCGTATCATTTCGGAAGCTATTACCTGTTCGGGCTGATCGGTAAAGGAGCTGTCCGAAAAGTAGTGCGGACCTTCCGAGGAATATTTTTTCACTTCTTCCCAAACTATGTCGATCCCGTCATTCTGCGTCACGCTTATGGGAATGATAGTTTCAAAATCGTAAAGTCTGCTGTATTCCAGAATGATCGGCGCAAGCTTTTCCTTGTCTTTGAGGAGATCTATCTTGTTGAGGATAAGAATTACCTTGTCGTTTTTCCTGAAACCATTTATAATGTTCTTTTCATTCTCGTCAGATCTTGCAGTCACGTCCGAGACCATAAGTATCAGATCAACGTCCGCTATCGAGTCTTTTACCGTCTTGTTCATGTGTTCTCCGAGCTTGTTTCTGGATCTGTGAACGCCGGGAGTATCCATAAAAACATACTGTGTGTTTTCTTCCGTAACTATGCCCGATATTCTCGTTCTTGTAGTCTGGGGCTTGCTGCTGACAGCGGCTATCTTTTCGCCTGTCAGAGCATTGAGGAGAGATGATTTCCCCGCATTTGCCTTTCCGACTATAGTGACAAATTCATTTCTTGTTTCCATTGTTTTTCCTTTCTTTTTTGCCTGTCCCGAAAATAAACCATAATGCCGCGGGAATTGATATTATAAGTCCGATAAGCGGCAGAAAATGCGTGCTGTAATAATTTATAATGCTTTTTATCACATCAAAGTCAAGGAAAAGCAAAAGCCCCGCAATTACGGCAAACACCGCCGTCACAAGAACAGCCCCCGCAGCCGCGTCCTTGGCAAATTTTGCAGTCTTGTCATATTCCTTTGTGGAAAGGTCAACTGCGTTTTCAACGGCAGTATTTATCATTTCGCTTGCCATTACCGAAGAAAATGTAAGTACAAGCAAGATATAGTCCGTTCTTGAAAGTTCATAAAAGAACGAAAACGCCGTTACATAGACTGCCGCTATGATGTGAAACCTGAAATTCCGCTGGGAACATATCGTTTCCCAAATTCCCTCCGCCGCGTAAACAAATGATCTAAGAAACGCTTTCATTGTATATCTGTAAATTCCTGTTCTCTTGTGATCCCCAGATCTTCAAGGATAAGTTCTTCTTTTTCATGCATTTTTGCGGCTTCGAGCGGAGTAGTTTCATGATCGTAGCCAAGGAGATGGAGCATGGAATGTACTGTGAGGAATCCCACTTCACGTTCAAGGGAATGGTCGTATATCTTTGCCTGTTTCAGAGCGGTTTCCATTGAGATCACAACATCTCCCAACAAGCGCGCTCCCGTTTCGTTGTTTATGTCGTAAACGCCGTTTTCCCCAAGCGGGAACGACAGCACGTCTGTGGGCATATCCTTGCTTCTGTATAGCTTATTCAGCTTTTGGATCTCATCATTATCAACAAACAGAACACTTACTTCGGCAGGATCAGTAAAATTTTCCTCCGAAAGCACTGCCTGACAACATTTTCTTACAAGCGGTCTTATCCCCTTCGGCAGCTTGACTTTTTTCTGATTATTTCCTATCATAACTTTCAGCTTAGGCATTTTTATCACGTCCTTCTTTCTCTGTATGCGTTTTCATAAGCTTTTATAATATCCTGTACAAGCTTGTGACGTACAACGTCCTTTTCGGTAAATCTTGTTATGCATATATCCTCAACATTTTTAAGAATGTTCATAGCGTCTATAAGTCCCGATTTTCTGCTGTCAGGAAGATCTATCTGTGTTATATCTCCCGTAATGACCATTTTGCTGTTGAATCCAAGACGGGTGAGGAACATTTTTATCTGTTCTCTTGTGGTATTCTGCGCTTCATCAAGAATTATGAAAGAATCGTCTAAAGTACGTCCTCTCATGTAAGCAAGCGGAGCAACTTCAATGCTCCCTCGTTCCATGTGCTTTGCAAAAGTTTCCGCGCCAAACATATCAAAAAGCGCATCATACAGCGGGCGAAGATACGGATCAACTTTATTTTGCAGATCTCCGGGCAGGAAGCCGAGCTTTTCTCCTGCTTCCACCGCAGGACGAGTAAGGATAATTTTTGTTACTTCATGGGCTTTGAAAGCCTTTACCGCCATCGCCACCGCAAGGTAAGTCTTTCCTGTTCCCGCAGGACCGACTCCCATGACAATAGTATTTTTGGAAATAGCTTCCACATACTTTTTCTGCCCGAGAGTCTTGGCTTTGACCACCTTTCCTCCCGTTGTAACGCAGATACCGCCGTCAGCAAGGCTTGTTATCTGCTGCATGGAGTTTTCGTCCACCATTGAACTTACATAGCGGATATTCTGTTCATTTATGGTTTCACCCTTTTTAACAAGAGTAAGCAAAGTTTCCACCGCCGATTTGGCTTTTGCAACGGCATCGCCTTCGCCGCTGATGCGTATATCGCTGCCGCGGTTCAGTATAGCGACTCCGTACTGCCTTTGAAGCAGATTGATATTTTCGTCATAACTTCCGAAAAGTGATAAAGCGTGTTCGATGTTTTCCAGACTAATTACAGCTTCTGCCATTTGTATACCTCTTAATATGGTTTAATTTGACATTTATGGGATATACTGTACATTTTAAAGTCCCACATACAAATATTATACCACACTTTTTTCATTCTGAAAAGGGGTAATTTTCATTTTGCCATAATTTCCTGCTGGATTCCAATATTTCCCTCTAAAGTATACTTTACGGTAACGTCCGAACTGCTGTCTGTTTCGCTGAAAAACACTTCCTTATCCACGACTTTCACATCTCCGTCCGAAAGAAAATTTTTCTCGTAAAGCTTTATCTTGCCTTCAAGTATCTGCTTTGCCTTTTCGGGGGTATAGGAGATCTTTTCAATGCTGTAAGGACGGTATTCCGAGATCAGCGTGCCAATGGGAAGTTCTATATTGCATATGCGGAAGTGGGTCGCCGTTTCGTCATATTCATACTGTCCGAAATCATTCCTTCCGATGTAAAGCGGTACTTTCAGCCCGAAAAATGTAAAGTATTTCCGCTTTACTCTTTCGGAATAATCAAATATCTCATCATTGTAGGGCTGTGAAAATGTGACCTTTTCGGTGTATCTTCCTATGACTTCGCCCATTGAATGAACAAGATAAACTCCGCCGTGACCGTCCTCCACCGTTCCGCTAACAAGCAAGTCCCCTTTTTTGACGCCATCATAAAGCATTGGTATGAGCATACCGTTATAGATCTTCTTGATGTCAACGATCTGCGCGTCCTTTGCGGAAACTATATTGCAGGGCGTGTGCGTGGAGATCATTTCGGGCGGATCTGTCATTTCGCTTATCTCCGCCTGAATTTTACAGCCGGAAGAGCGTATACCTATCCATTTGATTTCGTCTGTGGAAGCAACTATCCGCCTTTCCGCATCGCGAAGGTCTATATTGGGAATAAACGCGCCTATCTTTATTCCAGCATCACTTAATATCGAGCCGATCTGCTTGTCTGTAAGTGTTTCGTTGCCGTATATTTCTATCGACATTACTATATTTGAAAGGTAAAATATCATAAGCAGAGACAGGAAAACGCCTATTGCTATCCCGAACCGCAGACGGTATTTCTTTATCCTGAAAATACTCCCGCGCTTTTCCGAAATACTTATCGGAACGGCGTTTTCCTTGGCAATTTCGCATACAGTCGGAAAATCACTGTTATATACTTTTCCGTATATTTTTCCCTTTTTGTAACTTATTCCTGAAACGGAAACTGTACTCTGTTTCAGGATATTCAGAAAATTTTCAGGTTCAGCGGAAACGGCTTCAAATGTGATAACTCCTCTTATATTGTCAAACATCGGAACTTTCTCCCTTCATGATATTTTCAAATTCCACCGAGGAAAACTTCCCGTCTATCACTATCCCGTCGGTGTTGTAGTCGGAAATTTTCAGGTCTTGCCCCCAGATACTCACCGTCAGCGTGGAAGTCCGCAGTTTAACGAGAATATCGTTGTATTCAAGTATTCTTTTACAGTTTTCTATCTCTAAATGGGTGTTGTCGGTAATGTTCATGTATGTATTGAGATAAAGCTTCTTTCTTACATATTTTGAAACAATATCATTGTATCTGTCCTTTAGTCTTTCGCCCATATGCTTCTCTCCTTTATTTGCATTACTAAAATTATATTACCGAAAAATTTTTCATATACTTTATAATACCAAGGAATTCATCATAAGACAAGTTTAACGGCAATATTTCGGAAAGGAAGTCTGTTTACATATGAAAAAATTTACAGCGGGCGCGCTTGCACTGTTTTACGCGTTCTTTCTTGTTGTTTTTGTAAAAGATGTGGGAACGGCGGTTGCAGATTCCGTAAAAATATGCCTTGAAGTTATGATCCCGTCGCTTTATGCGTTTATGGTGATTTCGGGATTTATAGTTTCAAGCGGGATATACTCAGTCCTCAGCAGACCCTTCGGGATAATATCAAGATATGTTTTCCGCATTCCCGAAGAATATTTTTCTGTGTTCCTGATAGGAAGTATCGGCGGATATCCTGTCGGCGCAAAACTTCTTGCGGAACTTTACAAAAGCGGCGGCATCGACAAAAAAACAGCGGAAAGTATGCTTTCATACTGTTATCTTGCAGGACCTGCATTCATATGCAGTATTGCTGGAGTAAGGCTTTTCGGAAGTGTAAAAGCAGGACTTATAATATTCGCATCGGTATTTCTTGCAAATGTTATCCTTGGTTTTATAAAAGGTCTGGGAAGGGAGATCCCGCCGCGATATTCAGGCAAAGCAAAACTCAACATTTCCATGGAATGTCTTATAGACTCGATCTACAGCGGCGCAAAAGGAATGCTGTCGATCTGTGCGGTAATTGTTTTCTTTTCTTCCATAATATGTATATTAGACAAGCTGAACATTATAAAATATATTGCAAATATCCTGTCAGAATTTACAGATCTGAACTTCCCCGACAGTATCGCTTCGGTGCGTGCCTTTATCGAAATAAGCAATATAAATCTGCTTACAGCGGGAAATATCGGACTTATGCCCCTTGCGGCGGCGCTGCTGTCATTTGGCGGCATATGTGTTACCATTCAGACCAAGGGATTTGTCACAGGTGTATTGTCTACCAAATGTTTTTATTTTAACCGATTAATTGCCGCAATTATTTCATATTTTTTATGTAAAATTTTTATTGTAGCATTGAATTTTGATAATGTACTTGTCTCTTCGCAAGTTGTTTATGCTTCTCGTCAAAATTCACTAATTCCATCAATATTTTTGTTAATTATGACAATTTTATTGTTGTTGAATTTTTCTATAGAAAAAAGAAAAAATTTATGATATAATAGAAGCTGATAATAATTTACCCAAGAAAGGAATGTTATTCTATGGCAAAAAAGAAATATTTCGGCAATGACATACCTCCCCAGTGCCAGTACTGCACTTTCGGAACAAGAGCTAAGGACGGCGGCAAGGTTCTCTGCGAAAAAAGAGGACTTGTGAACGGCGATTCCAACTGCCCCAAATATCTTTATTCTCCGCTTAAACGTATTCCCGTTAAACAGCTCCATATACCGGGAAATTTTGACGATGATTAAGACTCTCCTTTACCTTTAAATAAATCCTCTGAAAAAGCCCTGCGGTCATCAATTGACTGCAGGGCTTTTTTCGTACAGATAAATGTTATCGGCAATTTCCTTGAAGATCGGTCCCGCCGCCATGTTTCCCGATTTCCCGCCCTCGGAAAGTATGGTAACGGCATATTTTGGAGAATAAACAGGAAAATATCCCGTGAACCAACAGTTCATTATCTCGCTGCCTTCACTGTCAAAATTTCCTGTCTGGGCGGTGGAAGTCTTTCCCCCCGCGGAAGTCCTGTCAGGCTTTGACATGGAATTTTCCGCTTTTACTGTCTTTTGCATGAAAACTTTAAGTTTCCGAGCTGTTGTGCAGGAAAGCACTCTTTTCCCTGCCGTAACGGGAAAATATTCAATATTTCCCTTACTGTCTATCGTTCCTTTTACAAGCGACGGTTCGCAGATAACTCCGTCATTGGCAATTGCGGAAGTCATTCTGCATATCTGCAAAGGCGTGGCTGTCAGCATTCCCTGTCCGAAAGACATATTTGCCCTTTCGGCGGGAATTTCTATATCCGACACAGTTTGCAGGTTGCCCGTATCTGAAATCATTCCGTCACAAAGCACTGACGATCTCCCGAAACCAAGTTTGGAAGCGGTCTCAATGTATTTTTCTTTGTCCAGATACTCGCTTAAAGCAATAAAATATGTGTTGCAGGACTCCACCATAGCCGTGCACATATCTATTTCGCCGTGACCGCCCCACTTATGGCAGTTGAAGATCTGTCCGCTCACGTCAGCCGAACCTGTACAGATATAGCTGTATTCGGGACTTATCCCCTGTTCCAGAGCCGCTGATGCGGTAACAAGTTTAAAGATCGACCCCACACTGTACGCCGAAAACGCTCTGTTTATAAACGGCGAATCGGGATCGTTCAGCGAAGCGGATATATCTGTTGTGTCAAAATCGGGACAGCTCACTACCGACTTTATCTCCCCCGTTTTTACGTCCATAACGATTATCGCGCCGCGTTTCAGGGAAAATTTTTCGGCGGCATTTTCGCAGATCTGCTGTATATCCTTGTCAAGTGTAGTCATTACCCCGCTTTTAACAGGCTCTGCATATGAAATTTCCGATTCTATCCCTCCAAGAACATTTCCCAGCGCATCAACCCCCACAGAAGCCGTACTGTATGAACTTTCCGAACGCAGCAGGCTGTCGAAAGCCTTTTCAAGCCCGTACACGCCCGTATTTTCGGAAGTATATCCCACAATGTGCGGTGCAAGCTGACTGCTGTCCGTCCTGAGTTTTGAGCGGAAAATTATAACACTGTCTTTCAGTATTTCAGATTCGGGAGAAACTCTGCACAAAAACGGAAGATTCCCCATAATGCCTCTGTAATATGTTTCCCTGTCCATGATATATGGAATGATCTTCACTGCGCTGTCGCTGTTGGGGATAACTACCGCTTCATATTTATCACCGTAATTTACAAGAGGTTTCATATTGCAGTCATAGATACCGCCGTATTCGCAGGAAGATCTTACTGTATAATATCCTTTTCCTGCCGAAACAGCGGCGATCTTATCGTCCTTTATAAGCAGCATAAGCCTTGCGGACAATGCAAGTGACACCAATATAAACGCTGCAAAAACTATTTTTAAACGGCTCAAAACAAACACCTCACGGAATATTATTGACAATTCCGTGAGGTGTATGCAAAATTACTTTATATTGTTCTTTATTTTAGCAGCGGTAAGGGTATTTTTCATAAGCATTGCAATTGTCATAGGACCGACGCCGCCCGGAACGGGAGTTATGTATCCGGCTTTGTCAAAGCAGGCGTCATAATCCACATCTCCGCAAAGTTTACCGTTTTCGTTGCGGTTCATGCCAACATCAATGACTACCGCGCCTTCTTTTATCATATCGGGAGTGACAAATTTTGCCTTTCCCACAGCGGCAACCAGTATATCCGCTCTTGCGCAGATCTCGGCAAGATCTTTCGTTCTGGAATGGCATATCGTCACCGTTCCGTGCTTATGAAGCAGAAGCATTGCCATAGGTTTGCCAACAATATTGCTTCTTCCGATAACAACGCAGTTTTTTCCGCAGACGTCAACGCCCGTTTCGGCTATAAGTTCCATGACTCCCGCAGGCGTGCATGGAAGAAAACTGAAATCCCCTATCATTATGTGTCCCACATTTGCAGGGTGGAAAGCGTCCACGTCCTTGTCGGGACGGATAGCGTTTATTATGGAATTTTCGTTTATCTGCTTAGGAAGCGGAAGCTGCACAAGTATTCCGTTGACTTTATCATCATTATTAAGCTTGTCAACAAGTTCTAAAAGTTCCTTTTCGGTGGTCTCTTCGGGAAGTGCGTACTCATAGGACGTGAAACCTACTTCCTCACAGGCTTTTTTCTTATTGTTGACATAAACTCTTGATGCGGGATCGTTTCCCACAATAACTACTGCAAGTCCGATCTCAATTCCCTGTTTTTTCAGTTCATCGGCTTCTTTCCGAACGTTCGCCTTTACTCTTGCAGATACTGCTTTTCCGTCAATTATCTGAGCCATCTTTTATATCCTCCTCTTCGGTAGCGTTTTCTTCTTCATCGTCAGTAAGCCTGTCCTCGGGACGAAGTTCCGCGTCTTTGTTATGTTTCAAAGCATTTTTCTCGGCTCTCTTTTCCTCTGCGGCTTTGTACTTTTCTTCCGTTTCGGAGATCAGGCGCTTGGATTCTTCCGTATCCTTGTAAAATACATATTCTCCGTCCATTTTTATCTTGTGTCTCATTGAAATGATAGACACTATGGAAATTATAACGCATACTCCCGCAACTATCTGGGAAATTCTCAGATGACCAACCATAAGGCTGTCTGTGCGGAGTCCTTCTATGAACATTCTTCCGAAACCGTACCAGCCGATGTACATAAGGAAAAGTTCTCCGTCAAACTTGCGGCGTTTTGAATACAGGTGAAGCAGGATAAATCCCAGCAAGCACCAGAGCGATTCATACAAAAAGCATGGGTGAACGGGAAGCGACGGGTTCACCGTAACTCCCGTAAGCTCGAAGATATTATCAAAATCCGCTTTGAGAGCCGCTTGTATCCTCGGACTTGTCATTCCCCAAGGAAGCTCGGTATTTCGTCCGAAACATTCATGGTTGAAGAAGTTTCCCCACCTGCCGAAAGTCTGCCCTATCAGAAACCCGAGCCCCGCAATGTCAAGCAGCGGAAGAAGCCGCACTTTGCGGATCTTTGCGGTAATTGCACCGAAAAGCAATGCTCCGATCAATCCGCCGTAAATGGCAAGTCCTCCGTCCCGTATGGCGAAGATCTCGGAAATATCATTCTTGTAGTTGTCCCACATCATGAAAACATAGTAAAGTCTTGCTCCTATGACTGCACCTATAAATCCGAAGAAAACCACATCATTTGCCCTGTCGTCGTCAATTCCGAAGCTTTTCATTCTCCTGAAACAGTATATCACCGCCAGAAGCAGACCTATCATTATCATTATCCCGTACCACTTTATAGTCACTCCGAAAATTGTAAAAGCATCACTGTAAACGGGAAATTCAATATTAAGCTTCGGAAAAGACAAAGTATTCCATTCTGCGCTGTTCAAGTCTGTCCCTCCTTGCTGTCAAGAGGTTCTATTATCGAAAGCGTGACATTTTCGGTGTCAAACTGTGTTTCAAGCCGTTTCTGAACATCTTCAAACGTTATCGCCGCAACGGCTTCTATCGCATCAAAAATGGAAATGTCCCCCATCATTTTAAAGTTTAACATTCCCGTTGCAATAGCGTCCGCATCATTGAGGTCGCGGATAAGAGAACCGTAATATGCTTTTTTGATAAGTTCAAAGCGTTCACGGTCAAGACCTTCTTTTTTGCAGCGTTCTATTTCGGCAGCGATCTTATCCTTAACAAGTCGGGGATCTCTTGATTCCCCGCCGAAAATAGAGCAGAAATATCCGTCTCCGTTAAAAACTTCCGATGAGAACGACGAATTTATCAATCCTTCATCATAAAGCTGCTTGTAAAAGTCGGAAGTATCGCTTGCAATAAGCGAAAGCACAAAATTTGTTTCCCGTTCCGCTCTGAACATTTCCATGCCGTCCTTTGCGGGTTTTGCCTTGAAGCCGATATTGAATATAGGCATTGAAACTTCAAGCTTCTGAACGACTTCTTTCTGATAAACAGTGTCGGGTTCGGGTTCAAATGCCGTTTCAAGTTCGGGATTATCGTTGTTTTTCAGAAGTTTGTCGCAAAGTTCAAGAACTTTGTCCTCGTCAACATTTCCCGCAATGCTCAGAACCATGTTATTAAGATTGTAGAACGTGTAATAACATTTGTAAAGCAGATCCGCATTTATCTTTGCAATGCTCTCAACCGTTCCCGCAATATCTATCTTTACGGGGTGGTTGTGGTATATTCCCTGAAGCATATTGAAAAATACCCGCCAGTTGGCATCATCGTCATACATACGGATCTCCTGACCGATTATCCCCTGTTCCTTGCGAACGGTCTCCTCGGTAAAATAAGGATCCTGCACAAAATTCAGAAGAATTTCCAGAGAATCGTAAACGTTGTCCGTACAGCTGAAAAGATAGCAGGTCTTGTCAAAGGAAGTATAAGCGTTGGCTGAAGCGCCGGTCTTGGCGTAAAGGCTGAATACATCGCAGTCCTCGTTCTCGAAAAGCTTATGCTCCAGATAGTGGGCAATGCCGTTCGGAACGGTTATAAAATCAGGCTCGTCCTTGGTCTTGAATTTAGTGTTTATAGAGCCGTATTTAGTTCCGAAAAGAGCATATGTGGAACTGTGATCCTCCATTTTCCAGATAAAAATATCAAGACCCGTGGGGTGTTTCACATATGTGTACTGTTCGCCTGTACGCTCGTTTTTAACTATTTTCTTTTCCATTACTTATTCTCCTCCTTTCCCGCAAGAACATAGACTGTATCGGGTCTTAAGGAATTTGCCGCAGAAATTATGTCGTCACGTGTAACTTTCATAAGTTTTCCGATCTGATCTTCAGGTGAATCCGATCTTCCGTTATAGATCTGTTCCAGATACCAGCCTGCGATTGAAGAAGCATTATCTCCTATGCCCTTCCATTTGTTTATTATGGAACGTCTTGCATTTTCCATTTCTTCGTCTGTAAAATCGCCGTTTCTGATGGCATTAAGCTGATTCAGTATCTCTGCTTCCGCCTTTTCAACATTGGAGCGTTCAACACCGCTGTCAACATAAACAACGCCCTTTGCGGCATTTATCCCCGAAGAACAGTAGTAACACAGACTAAGCTTTTCACGGACATTCATAAACAATTTGGAAATAGGCGTCGCCCCGAAAACCGCGTTCATAAGTTTCATAGCAACAATATCTTCATAATTTGTCTTGAAAGCCATTACCATCTTGCTCTGCGCAACGTCATGATCTTCCGTTACCCTGCAAACTTCCGTTTTGAAAGGAGATCTTTCGGAATGAGCATCTCCCGCATAATTCCTCTTTATCTTTGAGAATGCTTCTGCCAGAAGATCACGGCAATTTTCGGAATATTCCTCACCCACAAAGCAGATCTCTATCTGCGCCGTTTCAAGAAGTTTTTTATACTGTTCATAAGCTGAAACAGCTGTTACCTTGCCCGCAGTTTCCTTGTTTCCGTTGACCGAAATTGCGGCAGGCTCGTTTTTGTAAACACTTTGATTTGCTCTCTTGAAAGCATAGGCGCGCTTTTCATTTATTTCGGCATCTATCTCATCAAGAAGCTCCTGCTTTTTCAGTTCAAAATCCTTTTCTTCAAATCCGTTCCCCGAAACATTCGGCGAAATAAGACAGCCTGTAAGCAGTTCAATGAGTTCTTCGGTTATTTTTTCGCCGTCAAAAGTGTATCTGTTGTTGATACAGCCTGCACTTAGTATCAGTATCTGACTATCTCCCATTTTTGATACCGATCCCCGCAGACTTGCTCCGTAAAGGGAATATAACTTTTTATTCAGAAGGGTCATTGAAGGGTAATCTTTGCTGCTGTCGCTGAGTATTCTCGGAATTATTGCATTTTCCGAAACAGTTTCCATTGAAAGCGGCGTCAGCAGATTAATGAATATACTGTTCAACTTCTGACTTTTGTTTATAAGAGTGGTAAAATGTATGCCTTCTCCTATCTTTTCGCGTTTGTAAATTATTGACAAATTTATCAACTCCCGTAACATGATGTTTGAAACTGTACGCCGAAACAGCGTCTTTTACTATTATAACACATATTTTTTTATAAATCTATACCTTGACAAAAAAAAAGTTAAGTATTAAAATTAATGTATACAGAATTTACTGCGTTACGCGAAAAATGGAGTGGTTTTTATGGCATCAGGCAAGATCAAACCAAAAGAATGTCCCCCGTTCCTCAACGAATTTTTTACCTATCAGAGAGTGGTAAAGATAAAATCGGAGAGGACTCTCGAATCTTACTACATAGACCTGAGGCTGTTTTTAAGGTACATCAAGCTGACCGGAAACGGCATTACCCCGGATACGCCAATGAATAAGATCCCCATAAACGACGTTACCCTTGAGGATATAAGCCATCTCACAAAGCTCGATATACTGAATTATCTCAGCTATGTGGCAACCGAAAGGAATAATACGGCTAAGACCCGCCATCGGAAACTTGCTTCCCTGAAAGTCTTTTACAAATGCCTTTACAGGGATCTGAACCTTATTCCCGATGACCCGACCAAAGACGTAGATTATCCGAAAATGCACGAACATCTTCCGAAATTCCTCACTCTTGACGACAGTATCAAACTTTTGCAGAACATGAACGAGGATGATCCGTACTATTACAGGGATTACTGCATAATAACACTTTTCATAAACTGCGGTATGCGTCTGAGCGAACTTGTAGGGATCAATCTTCAGGACGTTGACCTTGACGAACGCACACTGCGGCTTCTGGGAAAGGGCAACAAAGAGCGGATCATTCATATAAACGATGCCTGCGCGTCGGCACTTGTGCAGTATCTTGGCGAACGCCCCGATTCTCCCGCCGAACCGAACGCGCTTTTTCTCAGCAAACGCGGCACGCGCATCACCAACAGACGCGTTCAGCAAATTGTGGATAATGCGCTTCGCGACAGCCATCTTGACAATCAGGGATATTCCACCCATAAGCTGAGACACACCGCCGCAACACTTATGTATCAGCACGGAAATGTTGACACCCTTATCCTGAAAGAGATCCTCGGGCATAAAAGCATTTCCACAACGGAGATATACACCCATATTTCCAACGAGTCCGTAAAAGAAGCCATGGACGCGTCACCGCTTGCAAATATCCAGAACAACAAAAAGAAGCCGCCGAAAGGCAAACGGAGCTGAAAAGCGAAACGGCAATACTGTAATGCTAATATGCTTTACAGTATTGCCGATTTTTATTTGCAGCGTAAAGCGTCCGCAGGTTTAAGAGACGCCGCTTTATATGCAGGATAAGCCCCGAATATGCCGCCGATGAAAAGAGATATTATCAGGATCGTAAAGCAAAGCCCGAAGTCGATGTAAAGTCTCGAGCTTGTCACCAGATCAATTATCACCGATATTGCCGTTCCGAGAAGTATTCCTATTACACTTCCCAAAAAAGTTATTGCCGCCGACTCGAACAAAAATTCAAGCATTATAGTTCCCCGTCCTGCACCTATGGATTTTTTGATACCTATCTCGCGGGTACGTTCGCTTACCGATACAAGCATAACAGTCATTATGGAAAGTCCCGAAACTATCAGGCTTATTCCCGCAACAGCGGACAGCGCGGCGGAAGCAATAGAAAGTATATTATTCATTTTATCCTTACGGCTGATAAGATCATCTACGGAATACTTATATCCCGTGCCGAGGGAAAGAACTTTTTTCACTTCTTTTGCAGCAGGATCGCTTAAAGACGGATCGTTCAAGCGGACAGTTATCCTGTCAAAGCTGTCTGCTGCCGAATATTCCTGCATTACGGTATACGGGATATAGACAAAATCGGGAATAAATCCGCCAAGCATTGTCTGCAAAGTATTTACACCGTTTTTGACAACTCCGACTATCTCAAATTCCACAGGTATCCCACCGATGTAAAGCATGATCTTCTTTCCCACAATATTTCCGCGTTTGTATCTGTCAAGAGCAATGGCTTCATCAATAACGCAAACGCGGCTCCTTTCGGCAACATCTCCCCTGTTTAAAAGTCTCCCGTGCCGTACTTCAAGATCTATGACATTATCCGCATTCTGATCTACTCCCCATGCCATGCAGGTCATTTCCGAACCGCCCATTTCGCCCTTTGTAACTATGCTCATAAGCGGCATGGCGTTTTCAACGGATCCGATGTTCCTTATCTTTTCAAGCTCCGTTTCTGTCAGTTTTCCTGCACTGTCCGAAACGGCTGATACCACAAGACTGTCCATACCCATTCCCGAAAGTTCCTTGTTGATAAGATCCTTTCCTATTTGTCCGATAGATGAAACTATCATTACTGACATAACTCCAACGGCTATCCCGATAATTGTCATGAGAATTCTTGATCTGCTGCGGAACATTCCCCGCAGTCCTATACGCAATACATCATACATGACAGATCCTCCTATTCATCAAATTTTACCGCAGAACCGTCTTTTTCAAAATGATCGACAGTTATAACTCTTTCATCATAGGCAACAGGTGTTATGAGTTCCAGACCTCCGCTTAATTCTCTTCCCGTTTCAACATAACGCTTGTATGCCCTGCCGTTTCTGAGAATATAGACAAATTCCCCATTGTCGTCCTGGTCCACGGCTTCATATGGGATAAGAGTCATAACAGAAGGTTCCGATGTACATATTTTTACCGATGCCGTGTAACCGTGTTTTAAGGTTTTATCGGGATCGGCTATTCCGACAGTAACTTCAACGGCTGTCTTTCCCGATGGTATCTTCATTGCCACATCGGAAATTTTGTCTACAGTTCCATGGTAAATTATATCGGGGAACGCGTCTCCCGTTATTTCGGCTGACTGTCCGACTTTCACCGCGCTTATGTCCTGTTCGGGGACATATATTTTAACTGTTACGGAATCATCTATAAGATCCCGTGCAACAGTTCCCGCAACAGTAACGCTGTCCTCATACCCGATCTTTTCAAGATCGACAACAGTTGCTGTAGGTACCGAGTCAAGAACGACTTTCGGCGCGGTAACAAGTCCGACTGCGGCAGTACAGCAGACAGTCAGCATAAAAATCAAAGATCTTTTTACCTTCATTGTAAATTCCTCCCGTTTTAAAGCTATGAATAGTTTGCCAAATTTAACAGGATCTATACCATTTGCCAATTCACAAAAAAGGCAAAAAAATTGCGGCATTTTGCACAATGCCGCTTGATCTCTATACCGTTTCCGACAATTTATGAATATTTTCTTCTGTAAGATCGTATGCCTCAGCATTTGGTTTGCTGTTCTGTTCCGATACAAAGGCGTTATATTCTTCTTCGGTAACGTCACTGTTTTCAATGTAAAAAGTGCTTAGATCCGTTTCGGGATCTCCCGCAGCGCGGGCAATATTTTCAATGGTGTATCCATTTTCGGAAAATTCCTTTATAAACGCTATACCCGTTTCATTGACGGCTATCGGCGCAGAATAGCTGAATGTTCCGTCTGTTTTAAGATCGATCAATGTGCTGCTGTCTGTTTTGTAACCGTAAATCTTTCCGTTCATGCCGTGAAGTATCAATTTTCCGCCCGTATCTCCCGAAACTCCGAATACCGACATTACCGCTTCGGGTGAACCGTCATTATCCAAGTCGGCGGCAGAAATATCCCATATCGCCATATATTCGTCATATGGATCAAATATTGCAGGAACGTCCGAAATATTCATATCTTCCGTGCCGCTTTCCGAAACATACAAAAACTGCTCATTTCCAAGAAGAACATCTTCGTAGATCTTAAAGGACGAACCGTTTCCACCCTTTGAGAAAGCAACAAAAAATATCACCGTTCCTGCAATTATAATTACAGCCAAGATCACGAATAAAACAATTATCTTTTTTGTTTTCATGAAAACACCCCTTATTTGTCTTTGACTATCTTTTTCAGTTTTCGGATCTCATTCGCTCTGTCATAAGAGTTTCAAGCTCCCGCGCACCGTTTTCCTCGAGCCATGAGGTAACTTCCGTCCACTTGCCGCCAAATTCCTCCTCGGAACAGGTTATAGCGTTTCGGACTTCGGTTTTCATGTATGTTTCAAGAGTTTCCAGAAGAATTCCTTCCTCACTCATGGCGGGAATGTCATATTCGCTGATAAGTTTGCGGTTTATAGGCGGAACATCCGTTGGGAACAGATCCGCAAAAAGTGTTATGCCGTAGCCGTCAAGAGTTGCTTTTTCCTCGTCTGAATATTCTGAGATCACATCATCAAGCAGCGGGGAAATATAATTCCCGTTATCATCTTTCTGAGTAATACCTATCATCGGGAACGGCTCGGCGTATTGTTTGTAAAAATTCTCCCCGTCATAGTCGGAAAGGATAATTTCCTGCGCTTCATCACCGCACCACCAGTCAAGGAATCGGAACGCTCTTTCAGGTTCGGAACAGTTTTTGGTGATACCTATGCCGTATGGAACATCATACCCGCGGTCGGCAGCAAACATAGTATTTAAGCCGCTTTCAAGAGTAACGGACAGCGGACAGTAATTTTCGGAAAACTCCTCGGGACAGCCTGCAACAGCAACTACTCCGCCCCGTGAAATTTTATCCTTGTATGCGCCTTCTTTTAAATTATAGGAATCCTTGTCCAGAAGTCCGTTATTGTACATATGGTTCAGCCATTTGATAAATTTTCCCGCCCGCGGATCAAGCCATTTGTAGGAAGCTTTTTCGCCGTCAACAATAAATTCTCCGTCATTTGGACAGCCAAGAACGTAATTTACTCTTTCGCTTATGGTTGTTTCATAAAGCTGTATAGGACCTCCGCACAAAAGCAGTCCCGTGTTTCCCGGGTGGTTTTCAAGATATTCCGAAATGCAGTTTTCAAGGTCGGCAAGAGTTTTTATATCGGGATAGCCTGTTTCCGCAAGAACATCATGACGGACAGAGAATGTTCCCTCGGCTGTGAGAAATGCAGGAGCGTTCCCTCCTGTGCCGAATGTGTAAATATTTCCGTCCGCCTCTTTCAGCGAATCAAAATATTGTCCGTAAAAGTTCTGGAAATTCTCTCCATAAAGCGGGATAAACTCATTCAAAGGGATAATATCTCCGTTTTCGATAAGTTCGGAAGTATTCCCTCCCGCAAAGATAAGGTCGGGAAGTTCTTCGTTTTCGGACGGGATAGGCTCATCTTCGTCAAAAACAGTAATTTCAAGGGTCACGCCTGTTTTTTCGGTTATCTTTTCGGCGGCGGCATCGTCAAAGGGTATGTCGTCATATTCGCCGTAAATGTACATTGACAATGTTATCGGCGATGTGTCCGGCGGCGGAATTTTCGATTCTGTTTCGGCTGCGGACTCCAAAACGGACGTTACTTCGGCTTCCGATGCGGCATTTTCAGTTAAAGCGGAAGTATCAACTTCCCCGCCGTTTCCCGAACTGCAGGAACACATTATAAACGCCATTGACAAGGCTGTCAGGGCAGATGTTATCTTCTTGGACATAAAACAGCTTCTTTCTTTATGATTTGTTGCTATACAAATACTTTACCGCAATTTACCGTTTATTAAAATACAATAATTATATATCATTTATTGCAAAAATTATATGTTTAGTGGAATTTGTCGGAAATTTGACGGAAAATGAAAATAACACTTGAAATATCAAAAATATTGTTGTATAATAATATAGTTATGATGTGAAAGCTTTTATTACATCGTTCAAGGTATGATTTAGGAGGGTCTTTATGGCTCGCGCAAACAGCAAATCTTCTCCTGCCGATACTGCGGCTCTGATAGCGATATTTATTCTCATCGCCGCAATATTGGTTTTATTTGGAATATATTTTCTCCGTCAGAATGGTTTTTTACAGTTTGATACCACTGCCGCCGAGGAAACTCTGCCCCACGTTATAGGCTCTGAAACAACTGCCGTTTCCGAAATTACCGAAACAACAACTGCTGCCGTCACAACAACTTCAATGACAACTGTTTCGGAAAGTTCCGAAACAACTGAAAGCGAAACGGAAGTTCCCGAGGGCGGCTCAAACCCCGCAAAGGAAGTTCCCACAGCATATGATAAGGAATTTTACAGCAATGTGCTGATGATAGGAGATTCCATTTCGGTCGGACTTGTAAATTACGGATATTTGCAGCCTGAAAATGTCTTTGCAAAGGTGGGACTTACTCCCGCTTCGGTAATGACAACGGAAGTCGACGAAAAACTTGTTTACGACAAAGCTGCGGAACTGTCCCCTGCATATATCTGCATTATGCTTGGTACAAACGGACTTTCCTATCTTTCGGAAGATTATATGGCAGAAAAAATGGGAGAGTTTATTGACGAGCTAAAAGTTTACTGTCCCGATGCGGAGATCGTTCTTGTGTCTATCCCGCCTGTCACTGCGGAACATGAGAAAGAAAAACCCGAAAAGCTCGAGAATATCACCGCTTATAACGAACATATTAAAAATGTTGCCGATGAGAAGTCGGTAAAATATGTTGACACATTCAGCTTATTGCAGGGAGTTACAGGTTATCTTGCGGACGATTTTGCAGAAAATGACGGTCTGCATTTCAAAGCTGCCGCATATCCTGTTGTATTGAGTGCCGTTCAGACTGCAATAACAGGCGAGATCCCGTCCTTGGAAACAGCCGAAATAACTGTCGTTACCGCCGATACTTCGGCAGAAGATACCGAAACAACAACTGTTCCCACAGTTTTGCAATAAAATTTTGAAAGGAAATCATTATATGAAGAAAATTATCATCGCAGCAGCAATTTTAGCTGCAATGTCATTTACCGCCTGCAAAGAAACGGAAGATACCGCCGTTCAGGCAAACGGCACTCCTGCCGAAACAGTATCCGAGACCGAAGCAAAAGCGGAAGTTTCCGCAGCGGATATTACTTCTGCAATAATGGCTGAAATTGAGATACAATCCGCCACCGAGAAGACTGCCGATGATATCGGCGCATTTTACGATGTGGACACAGCGGCAATTACCGATATGTCGGTATTTATCTGCGGAAGCGGCGCATATCCCGATGAATTGGCAGTTTTCAGATTTGCCGATACTGATAGTGCAGCAGCAGGCGCGGAAGCCGTTCAAAAACGTCTTGACAGTCAGACAGAATTGTATACAGATTACACTCCCGATGAAGTTTACAAGTTAGAGGACGCGTTCATTCTTACTCGTGACAACTGGGTAATACTTTCCATATGTTCCGATAATTCCCGCGCAAAAGAAATTGCTGAGTCGCTTTTATGATCTGATCGATAACAAAAACAGGGCGCTTCATTCCGAAGCGCCCTCAGTCTGTCGAAAAAGTCAGCCGAAGGGCTGGCTTTTTTGAATAGAATGTGGTATAATGATAAAGGGTGATAA
>CANQTP010000008.1 GCA_947626755.1 uncultured Clostridia bacterium | reverse complement strand
CCCGAGATCTGCGGAATGATCGCAACTTCCGTGGCAATTTCCATTTCGGATATTCCTTGGAACGGTCCTATAGGCGGTATCAGCGTTGGTCTTGTGGACGGGGAGATAGTTCTGAATCCTACACTTGCGCAGCGTGAAAAGTCCGACCTTAATCTTACAGTTGCGGGAACAGCAGAAAAGGTTGTAATGATCGAAGCAGGCGCAAACGAAGTTGATGACGATACCATGCTTGACGCTATCCTCAAAGGTCATGAGGAGATCAAGAAGATAGTTGCATTCATTGCAGACATACAGAAGCAGATAGGCAAGAAGAAGTTTGAATTTGAGTCAATGGAAGTGGATCACGACCTGTTCGACGCTATCGAAGAACTTGTAGGCGAAAAGGTAAAATTTGCCCTTGATACAAACGACAAGAACGTCCGTGAGGAAAGACTCAACCCCATCAAGGACGAAGTTCACGCCAAGTTTGACGAGCAGTACCCCGAACAGATCGCCATGATAGACGAGTGTATCTATAAGCTTCAGAAGAAGATAGTAAGGAACTGGCTCTACGAGGGCAAACGTGTTGACGGAAGAGGCATTGACGAGATCCGTCCTCTTGCTGCGGAAGTAGGCGTTCTGCCGAGAGTACACGGTTCGGGACTGTTCACAAGAGGACAGACACAGGTCCTTACAGTTGCTACACTTGGTCCTGTAAGCGATTCCCAGAAGATCGACGGTCTGGACGAAGAGGACAGCAAGAGATATATGCACCACTACAACTTCCCGTCCTATTCGGTAGGCGAAACAAAGCCCAGCAGAGGTCCCGGACGCCGCGAGATCGGTCACGGCGCACTTGCTGAAAGGGCTCTTGAACCTGTTATCCCGTCCGTTGAGGAATTCCCTTACGCACTCAGACTTGTTTCGGAAGTTCTTTCTTCCAACGGTTCAACTTCACAGGGCTCTATATGCGGTTCGACACTTGCGCTTATGGACGCGGGCGTTCCCATAAAAGCACCCGTTGCGGGAATTTCCTGCGGTCTTATCACTCGTGATGACGGAAGCTTCATGACAATGGTGGATATTCAGGGACTGGAAGATTTCTTCGGAGATATGGACTTCAAGGTAGGCGGCACACACAAGGGAATTACCGCCATTCAGGTGGATATAAAAGTTGACGGACTTACTCCCGAGATCATCAAGGAAGCTTTCGCAAAGACTCACAAGGCAAGGGATTATATACTTGACGAAATTATCCTGAAAGCCATTCCCGCGCCCAGACCCGAAGTGGGCAAGTACGCTCCCAAAATGCTTCAGACCAAAGTTCCCGTTGACAAGATCAGGGAAGTTATCGGTCAGGGCGGCAAGGTCATTCAGAAAATTTCCGCTGACTGCGGCGTGAAGATCGACATCAACGACGACGGAAATGTATTCATTTCGGGAATAGATATGGAGAACGCCAAGAAAGCCCTCCAGATCGTTGAAACAATTGCCAACGATCCCGAGATCGGCGCTATCTATAAAGGAAAAGTTGTCCGCATAATGAATTTCGGAGCATTTGTTGAGATCGCTCCGGGCAAGGACGGACTGGTACACATTTCCAAGCTTGACAAACAGCGCGTTGAAAAGGTAGAGGACGTAGTTTCCATAGGCGATGAGATCGTAGTAAAGGTCATGGAAATAGACAGTCAGGGCAGGATCAATCTTTCCCGCAAGGACGCGCTTGCGGACATTGAAGCAAGGAAAAACAACTGATATTATAATAGAAAGCGTCTCTCTGACAGGGACGCTTTTTTATTAAATTATCAGTTATTCACAAAAAAGTCATATGTTCCGCCGAAATATATGGTATAATATATAGTGAATTTTTGTGTGGAATTTCCGCACTATATTAAAAAGGAGAGTAATCACCATGAATAAGTCATTGAGAAAAGCTATCATCGCAGGAAACTGGAAAATGAACAAGACCCGTCCCGAAGCAAAGGAGCTTCTTGAAGCCATCAAGCCCCTTGTTGCAAACGCAAACGGCAAGGTCGAAGTTATTGCCTGCGTTCCTTACACCAACCTTGAAACTGCTGTCAATACCACAGCAGGCTCCAATGTAAAAGTAGGCGCGGAGAACGTCCACTTTGAAAAGAGCGGCGCTTTTACAGGTGAGATCTCCGCCGATATGCTCACAGAGATCGGCGTTGAATATGTTGTTATCGGTCACTCCGAAAGACGTCAGTATTTCGGCGAAACCGACGAGACAGTAAACAAGAGAACAAAGGCTGCTCTTGCCGCAGGTCTGAAACCTATCGTGTGCGTCGGCGAACTGCTCTGGGAGCGTGAATGCGGCATTACCGAAGAAGTTATCGGACGTCAGATCAAGCTTGATCTTTTCGGCGTTTCCGCTGAGGACGTTAAGAAAACCGTTATTGCCTACGAGCCTGTATGGGCTATCGGAACAGGAAAGACCGCTACAGCGGATCAGGCTCAGGAAGTCTGCGCATTTATCCGCGCTGCTCTTGCAAAACTTTACGATAAGGCAACTGCGGACGCTGTTACTATCCAGTACGGCGGTTCAATGAACGCGGGCAACGCTGCGGAACTTCTTTCCAAACCCGATGTTGACGGCGGACTTATCGGCGGTGCTTCGCTGAAAGCCAACGATTTCAATACTATCGTTCAGGCTGCCGTAAACGGCTGATGATTTCCGACAGCATTCGGAGGGGTATGAATGGAAGCTTCCAAGCTTAAACGTGCAAGGCGGGAGGAGAAACGGCGCAATGCCGCGCTGTCCGTCTCCGCGCGGAAAAAGATCGCAGCTGTTTGCGGCGTTGTGATCGGCATAGCGTTCCTGCTTTTTACGGTGGATCTGATCCGCGTCAAGCAGAAAGAACTTCCGCCGCTGTTCTGCGTTCCCGCTATAAAATATGAGAACGGCAGCGAGGATTACTACGGTCTGTTTTACAAAGTCTGGAAAGACTATGACCCCTTCGACCGCGAAACGGAGTATTATATGGGATTCTGGTTCATTCCCAAAAATTTCAGCATATGAAATTTCATCACGGGCTGCGGATCATATCTCCGCAGCTGCCGTGTATTTTCCAACGAAAGGAAGAAATAACATGAGCAAAAAACCTCTTGCTTTGATAATAATGGACGGTTACGGCATCAACAACGACACCTACGGAAATGCCATTGCCGCCGCAAATAAACCCAATCTTGACAGATATTTCAAGGAATATCCCAATACCATTATCGGCGCTTCGGGTCTGGACGTGGGACTTCCCGACGGTCAGATGGGAAATTCCGAAGTCGGTCACACAAATATCGGCGCAGGACGTATCGTTTATCAGATGCTTGTTAAAATTTCCAAGTCCATCAAGGACGGCGATTTCTTCAAGAATCCCGCGCTTGTTTCCGCTATGGAAAACTGCAAGGCTAAGGGAAGCGCGCTGCACCTTATGGGACTTGTTTCCCCCGGCGGCGTACACAGTCATTCCGAACACCTTTACGGACTTCTTGAAATGGCTAAGAGAAACGGTCTGGACAAAGTTTACGTTCACGCGTTCCTTGACGGACGTGACGTTCCGCCTTCCTCTGCTTCCGAGTACATGAAAGAACTTGTGGCAGAGATAAAGAAGATCGGCGTGGGTTCCGTTGCAACAATTGCAGGACGTTTCTATGCAATGGATCGTGACAATTGCTGGGATCGTGTGGAAAAAGCATACAGCGCGCTTGTTTACGGCGAGGGCATTATGGAAACAGATCCTGTTGAAGCTATTGAGAATTCCTATAAAAACGAAGTTACCGACGAGTTCATGATCCCTACCGTTGTGGATAAAAGCGGCATGATAAAGGAAAATGACAGCGTTGTGTTCTTTAACTTCCGTCCGGACAGAGCAAGACAGATAACACGTTCCTTTGTGGATCCCGATTTCAAGGGCTTTGAGAGAAAGAAAGGCTTCTTCCCCGTAAAATTTGTCTGCATGGCGCAGTATGACGCGGAAATGCCAAATGTTTCTGTTGCTTTCCCGCCCGAGCAGCTTGTAATGACCATGGGCGAATATATCAGCAAGCAGGGAATGACTCAGCTCCGTATTGCCGAAACGCAGAAGTATGCTCACGTTACATTCTTCTTCAACGGCGGCGAGGAGACCACATTCGAGGGCGAGGATCGCATTCTGATAGATTCCCCGAAAGTTGCCACATTTGACATGAAGCCCGAAATGAGCGCTTACGAGGTTACCGATGCGGTGGAGAAAGCAATTGCTTCCGATAAATACGATGTTATCATTCTGAACTATGCAAACTGCGACATGGTCGGACATACAGGCGTTTTTGACGCTGCAAAGAAAGCCGTAGAAGCTGTTGACGAGTGCGTTGGAAGAATGGTTTCCGCTATCCTTGAAAAAGGCGGCGCGGCTATCATCACAGCCGACCACGGCAACGCCGACAAGCTCATGGAAGCGGACGGTTCGCCCTTTACCGCACACACCACAAACCCTGTTCCGCTTATAGTTGTTGGATATGGTACGGACTTCAAACTCCGCGAAGGCGGCGTTTTAGCGGACATCTGTCCTACAATGCTTGAAATTCTCGGACTTCCCCAGCCGAAAGAAATGACAGGAAAATCGCTGATAGTAAAATAAAACTTATCCCCGCCTTGCAAAAGACGGGGATATTTTTAAACGTTCCACATTTCCGAAAGTTTTTTCATGTATGCCCTTACATCGGTCTCAAAAACCTCGTTCAGCTTTTCTGAGCGGAGAATTTCCCGCGGCTCGCCGCAAAGAACGGATCTTCCGTCCTGCATGAGCATTATCCTGTCGGAAACTGCCGCCGCAAGACTTAGATCGTGGAAAACTCCTATTGCAGATTTTCCATTTCCTGTCCATTTGTGGAGAAGTTCGTAAAGTTCGGTCTGATGTTTCAGATCAAGATGATTGGCAGGCTCGTCCAGAAAAATTATATCAGGCTCCTGCGCAAACGCCCTTGCAAGGAACACTCTTTGCAGCTGTCCGCCCGAAAGTTCGGTTATCAGCCGTTCTTCCAGACCTGAAAGTCCTGCTTCGGAAATGCATCTCTCCACAGTCTCGGTATCTTCTACCGACGCTTCGGAGAACATTCCGCCTTTGTGCCGCGCGTAACGTCCCATCATTATCGTGTCAAAAACCGTATATTCCGAATAATCTCCGCCTGCGCCTGTCTGGGAAAGCATAGCTGTGCGCTTTGCACGTTCCTTTACGGGCATTGAAGAAACGGAAACTCCGTCTATGTATGCGCCGCCTGACATTATGGGTATAAGTCCGCAGGCTGCTTTGAGAAGTGTGGATTTTCCGCAGCCGTTGGGACCTGTTATTGAAACTATCTCTCCTTCGGCAACTGTCAGGGAAATGCCTTTTATCACCTCCGTGCTTCCGTATCCGCAGTGGAGGTTTTTTATTTCAAAAAGTGACATTTTATTTCTTCCTTTGATCTCTGACGGCTCACAAAGTTTTTGCCAGTTCTTTAATATATTCCCGCAGTTCTCCGCCAATGTCCTCCCGCACAAGTCCCGTTTCGATGCTTGCTTTTAACGCGCTGAGTTTGTTTCCCATATCATAGCGCGTTCCCGTGAAATCTACGCCGATCATTCCTTTTGAAACTGCAAGCTGCTTCATGGCGTCTGTAAGCTGAAGTTCGTTGTTTCTGCCGTAAGGAGTATTTTCCAGAATGGTGAATATTTCGGGCGGAAGAACACACCTTCCAAGAATAGCGTAATTTGAAAACATCTGCTCTTTTGAAGGCTTTTCGATCATGTCGGTTATCTCAAAGTACCCATCGGGCATTTCTGTAAGCTTCATGGAAGAATATCTTATTACGTCCTCGGTGGGAACTTCCCTTATGCCTGCAACGCCCTTGCCGTATTTTTCATAGGCTCTGCAAAGCTGTGCGATGGCGGGATCTTCGCCGATAATGACGTCGTCTCCGTAAAGAACTGCTATCGGATCGTTTCCCGCAAAATTCTTTGCACAAAGTACAGCGTGACCCAGTCCCAGCTGCTCCGCCTGACGTACATATGAAATGTTCGCCATTGATGCTATGCATTTTATTTCTGCGCAAAGCTCGTCCTTGCCGCCTGCTTCAAGCTGGCGTTCCAGATCGGGCATTCTGTCAAAATGATCCTCTACAACGTGCTTGCCTCTGGAAAGAATTATCAGTATGTCGGTTATTCCCGCCCTTACACATTCTTCCACAATGTACTGGATCGCAGGCTTGTCAAGAATAGGAAGCATTTCCTTGGGCATTGCCTTGGTCGCGGGCAGCATTCTTGTACCGTACCCCGCCGCAGTTATGACCGCTTTTTTTACCTTCATTTTTAAATATCTCCTTTATTTTTTTACCCCGTCAATGATCGGCGTAATTAATTGCTGAGAATGTTTGTAAACTGCATGAAATATATTGCCAGATAGGGTATTGCCGAAAGACATATGAACAACGTCAGCCACAGCGCGGAAGTTCCGCCGCTGCGTGAAATTTCATATCGGCACTGTTCGCCTAAAGTTTCTTTTATATGGCGTATCCGTTTGAGAACATTTTCATAGTATATCCTGTTGCCGAAAAATCCGAAGGTGAACATCAGCACATAGTATATAGCTGTTCCTATGAACATTACTCCGCTGAATGCTGAGCTTCTCACATCGAACCGTGATGCGAGTTCGGATAACATTCCGTATCCCGAAGTTTCCGCAAAAAGATATATGAACTGCGGTATCCGCGAAAGGAATCGCAGTATTAACGCTCCCAGCGCAAGAAGCGGCATTTTCCTATAAGCAAAGTAAAATTCCGGGAAAAGCATTGCGCTGAGATTCAGGCTGAACTTCCTGCCCCATTCCTTGAACTGCTTGAACAGCGGCAGATAGTAGTGAGTGTTCGTTCCCACATAATCGCCGATCTCCGACATTTTCACGCCTTCAAAATCTTCATCGGGACTGAACCCGCACAGCGGATCGGAGAAATTTACAAAAAACGGATCCATAATCAGTCCACCGTTGGCATTGCGGTTGTAAGCGTTCGGATCATCGTTGATATTCACGCCGCCGTAACGCTGTTCATGAACGCTGTCGTCATTGTTTATTCCGGGAGTCGGCATACCGCACCTGCGGCAGAAAAGCGTCAGCGGCGGATTGGTATATCCGCAGAACGTGCAGACAGTTTCCTTCTCGGCAGCATCGCCCATTCCTACGTCATAGGACGGTCTCCACTCGCCGCCGCTCTGATGGAGAACAGTATTCACGCACTTTCCGCTTTTTTCATAGCATTCCCTGTGGTACGGAGTTCCGCATTCGGGACATATGACAACATCGTCCTCCGATGTGAATTTCTCACTGCAAACCATGCATCTTGTTCCCACATAACCTGACATTAATGTTATGCTCCTTTCTTTGGGCGGTTTCCCGTCCAAATTCATGCCTGCAAAATTTTTGCATATAAATATCCATATTCAAGTATACCACAAAATCTCACAAATAACAATATGATTTTTAATTTTTCATCATATTGTCACATATTAAGCCTTTAAAATTACTTGACATTATGCAAAATAAGGTTTATAATGTATTTATAGATAAATTTTTATGCTGTTATTTGTATAAAATAGTCAAAAAGCATTTTTTAAGGAATAGGATATTAATGAATAAAAAAACCAAGAGAAAACTCAAAAGCCTTGTAAGAATAATTTTCGGAAGAACGCTGATAGTCGTTCTGGGACTTGCCCTGCAAGTGGCATTTGTACTGACGGCGCTTATATATTTCAGCAGTCACTATGTATTTTTCAGCGCGGCAATGTCGGTAATGTCCCTGATCGCGCTGGTCTGCATTATAAACGACAAGACAAACCCTTATTACAAGCTTGCGTGGGTCGTTCCTGTAATGCTTGTGCCTATCTTCGGAACGGTGCTTTATATTTTTGTCCGTCTGGAACTGGGTACTCGTATAATGAACAAGCGCATTATAGAGCTTATCGGAAAGACTGCGCCGTTTATCCCGCAGGACGAAAATGTCCTTGCCGAACTGGAAACGGTAAGCAAAAATGAGAAAAATCTTGCGGTCTATATGAAAAAATACGCGGGTTTTCCCGTTTTCCGTGATACGGGAGCGGAGTATTTTCCCCTTGGAGAGGACGCTTTCCACGCCATTGTCCGCGAACTGGAAAAAGCCGAGAAATTCATTTTCTTGGAGTTTTTCATTGTGGAACACGGGGAAATGTGGGACACGATACTTGAAATTCTCGAGCGGAAATCCAAGCAGGGTGTGGACGTCCGCTTCATGTATGACGGAATGAGCAGCCTTGTGCTTGTTCCCTACAATTACCCCAAAAAGCTTGCCGCCCGCGGCATAAAATGCAAGGTATTCTCGCCCATAAAGCCCGTTCTTACCACCATACAGAACAACCGCGATCACCGCAAGATACTTGTAATTGACGGACATACGGCATTTACCGGGGGAATAAATCTTGCGGACGAGTATATCAATAAGTTTGAACGCTTCGGACACTGGAAAGATACCGCCGTTATGGTAAAAGGGGACGCGGCGAAAAGTTTTACAGCCATGTTCCTGCAAAACTGGAACATTTCCGAAAAAAGCGAGGACGATTTTGCTGTTTACACTACCCACATCAGGCATGATTTCCAAGCAGGGGAGGGCTTTGTGCTGCCTTACGGCGACAGTCCTCTTGATAATGAAAATGTGGGAAAAAATGTATATCTGGACATTCTTGACCGTGCGGAAAGGTACGTTCATATAATGACGCCATATCTCATTCTTGACGAGGAAATGAGCCGTGCGCTTACGTTTGCAGCAAAGAGGGGAGTGGACGTTTCCATAATAATGCCCCACATACCCGATAAGCAGTATGCGTATATCCTTGCCCGCTCCTATTACGGAGAACTCATTTCCGCGGGGGTGAAAATTTACGAATACACTCCGGGATTTATCCACGCAAAGGAATTTGTCAGCGATGATATGATCGCAGTGGTTGGCTCGATAAATCTTGATTACAGGAGCCTGTTCCTGCATTTTGAATGTGCCTGCCGTTTCTACCGCTGCGAAGTTGTCCGCGATGTTGAGACGGATATGCTGGAGACCATGAAAAAGTGCTGTCTGATAACCCTTGAGGACTGCAAAAAATACAACATTCTCAAAAAACTTATCGGGCGTATACTGAGAGTTTTTGCGCCGCTTATGTAATAAGCTGCTTATGTAACGACGGGAGATGAATATTTTGACAAAAAAACGATTTACGGAACTGTTGAAACGCATAATTCAGATAGCACCTATCATAATGGTCGGGTTATGCGTACTGATATACTTTAAATTTTTCCGCGGGGTCACTATCGAGCATATACTTGAATTCACCCCCGAGAACCTGTGGCTTGCGGCAGTTGTGATGATAGGACTTTTCGGACTGAAATCACTGTCGATGTTCTTCCCCATGCTGATACTGATAGCCGCTTCGGGAAGCATTTTTCCCAATTATTTTGCCGCGCTTCTTGTAAACGTCTGCGGCGTTCTGGTAATGCTTGCTCTGCCGTATCTTATAGGACGTTTTGCGGAGCGGGAATTTGTGGAAAGGCTCATCAGCAAAAACAAGAATGCGGACAAGCTCCGCGAATTTCAGTCGGAAAATGAGTTTTTCATAGCATTTTTCCTGCGGGTAATAAACATTCTGCCCTGTGACATTGTAAGTATGTTCCTCGGCTCCACAGGATTTTCGCCCATAAAATACTTTGCGGGTTCTTTTCTTGGAATACTTCCGGGACTTATAACCACAACGCTTATGGGTTCAAGCGTTGACGATCCCAAGTCCCCTAAATTCTGGGTATCCATAATCTGCGAAGTTGTATTTGCGGCAGGGTCAAGCATTGCATACTATTTTTATAAAAAATCGCACAAGTCGGATAGTTAAGATCGTTTATCAAAAATAAAATTAGCACTCTCAAAGCAAGAGTGCTAATTTTTACTTTTTATACACAAATATATCGTTAAAAGTTCATAATATACTATTATACTATAATAAGAGTTGAGAGTTAAGAGTGGAGAGTTGAGAGCAGGCTGAGCCTGCACCCAGTCAGGCATTATTTAGTGATTTCTAACTTAATGCCTGCCGTGAGATAAAGCAAAGTTAAATCTGCAAAAGCATTGAAAGTTGAGATATAAGCGTTACTGCAATATCTCAACTCGCAGGCTGAGCCTGCACCCAGTCAGGCATTATTTAGTGATTTCTAACTTAATACCTGCCGTGAGATAAAGCAAAGTTAAATCTGCAAAAGCATTGAAAGTTGAGATATAAGCGTTACTGCAATATCTCAACTCGCAGGCTGAGCCTGCACCCTTTCAGGCATAATTTTGCTTACATCAAATTAATACCTGCCGTGAGATAAAGCAAAGTTAAATCTGCAAAAGCATTGAAAGTTGAGATATAAACGTTACTGCAACATCTCAACTCTCAACTCTCAACTCTCAAAACTCTTGCAGACCTCGTCTTGCTTCATGCACGGTATACATAAGCGGGAAATTGCTGAACTTTGCCTGAAAGCGTCAAGGCTCAGCCTTGTGGTGGAGATGACGGGAATCGAACCCGTGTCCGAAAACCTCTCCGCATGAACTTCTACGAGCGTAGTTTGTCATTGACATTCCCTTGCCTTCCCGAGGACAAACACCCCGAAAGGCTTGGTAGCCTGCAATACACCACAGAAACGCAGGCACTTTTCTGTGACGTTCACCGTTAGTCGACGCCCTTGCCTAAGCCACGGTACTCAAAGGCAGGACGGGCAGCGCTTAAGCGGCTGCCAATTCAAAATTATTGTTGTCGTCTAATTTTAAAACGTCGCCGTTTAAAGAGAATGGCGCTTCCTCTGCTCGCTTATCATGTTTCATGATCCCCGTCGAAACCTTTACATCCCCATATTGACCCGCCGCATGAACGGCGGGAAATAAACTTAACGGTTGTTGCGTTCCTTGACGGCTCGTTCAATATCACGCTTTGCAGCGCGTTCTGCCATATCATCGCGCTTGTCATGAAGCTTTTTGCCCTTGCAAAGACCTACCTGCATTTTCACCATCGAGCCTTTGAAATAAAGCGAAATGGGAATAAGCGTCAAGCCTTCCTGTTTCACCTTTCCAAGAAGCTGCATTATCTGCTTTTTGTGGAGCAGCAGCTTGCGGACTCTCATAGGATCGCGGTTAAAAATGTTTCCGTGGTCGTAGGGAGAAATGTGCATACCCTTGACCCACAGTTCGCCGTCCTCAATTGTACACCAGCTGTCTTTAAGGTTCACACCGCCGCGGCGGATAGACTTGACTTCGGTGCCCACAAGTTCGATACCTGCTTCATAGCTGTCAAGGATAAAATATTCGTGCCGAGCCTTGCGGTTTTCGGCGATAGTTTTAAAAGATGTCTTATCCATAACAAATATCCTTTCGGGCGGCATTTATCAACAGGTAATATATTATTATAAAACACATTTCCCGATTTTTCAAGGACAATTTATTAATGAACAGTAAATTTTACTGCCAGATATTCTTCGACAACTTCCGATAATGTGGACGGCAGAACCAGATTATCCGCAAGGAGAGATGCAAGTCCCTCCGCAAAAGAAATATCCGTGGTTATATCATGCACCGATGCAGTCTCCGTTTCTCCGAATATCCCCGAAGATACGGCTATCCCGTAGCGTTCGGAACCGTCGCGCTCCTCGCTGAAAACGGTGTATGTAAGTTTCCCCTTTGCAGTATTGATGTTTTTCAGATCCTTCATATTTTTTCCTTTCTCGATATTGTATTTCGGCGCCGTAAGAAAATTATATAACATACAGACTTTTGCCGCAATATTAATTTTTCGGGAAAAAACAAGAAAATTTGTCATAATTTTTCAAAATGCGCAAAAATTTTACATAAAATCAGATAATAACAGAAAATTCGACAAAATCCTACAAAATTTGAAAAAAATTACAGAAAGGCGGAATGTTTATGAACGCTCAGAAACTCACAAAAAAATCTCTGGAAGCAATAAATGATGCCCAGAGCACAGCCATCGAGTATCAGAACATGAACGTGGAGCAGGAACATCTTTTCCATGCCCTGCTTGCCGCAGAAAACGGTCTGATACCGCAGCTTTTCACAAAAATGGGAATTGACGCGGCTTCGCTGGAAGCTTCCGCAGAAAAGCTCATTGCCGCACTTCCGAAAGTTACGGGCAGCGGACGTGAAGCAAACACAGTGTACATCTCACAAGATGTTGACAAGTGCCTTAACAAAGCCGAAAACATCGCCGACAGCATGAAAGACGAGTTCGTTTCGGTGGAACATATCATGCTTTCGCTTTTTGAGACCGCAAACGACCGCCTGAAAAAGCTTTTCGGAACTTTCGGAGCGGACAGGAACAGATTCCTCGAAGCGCTTAAAGAAGTCCGCGGAAATCAGCGGGTCACAAGCGATTCTCCCGAAGAAACATATGACGTCCTCAAAAAATACGGTCAGGATCTTGTGGAACTTGCAAGACAGAACAAGCTTGATCCCGTTATCGGACGTGACGCGGAAATACGGAACGTTATCCGCATACTTTCCAGAAAAACCAAGAATAACCCCGTTATCATCGGCGAACCGGGCGTCGGCAAGACCGCTATCGTTGAGGGACTTGCCCTGCGTATCGTCCGCGGAGACGTTCCCGACAACCTGAAAGAACGCCGTCTGTTCAGCCTTGACATGGGAAGTCTTATTTCCGGCGCAAAATTCCGCGGCGAGTTTGAGGAACGTTTGAAAGCCGTTCTCAACGAAGTCAAGAAGTCGGACGGACGGATAATCCTGTTCATTGATGAACTCCACACCATTGTGGGCGCGGGAAAGACCGACGGCGCTATGGATGCGGGAAATCTTCTGAAACCTATGCTTGCCCGCGGCGAGCTTCACTGCATCGGCGCGACAACTCTCAACGAATACCGCAAGTATATTGAAAAAGACCCCGCTCTTGAACGGCGTTTCCAGCCTGTTATGGCGGACGAACCTACCGTTGAGGATACGATCTCCATTCTGCGCGGTCTGAAAGAGCGGTATGAAGTTTTCCACGGCGTAAAAATTCAGGATTCCGCGCTTATCACCGCGGCAGTGCTTTCAAACAGATATATTTCCGACAGATTTCTTCCCGATAAAGCTATCGACCTTGTGGACGAAGCCTGCGCGCTTATTCGCACCGAAATGGATTCCATGCCTGCGGAAATGGACGACCTTGCGCGAAAGATAATGCAGCAGGAAATTGCGGAAACGGCTCTGAAAAAAGAGGAAGGAAAACTTGCCGCCGAGGAACTTGCGGAAGTGCAGAAAGAACTTGCGGAAATGCGCGCGGAATTTGACGGAATGAAAGCCCGCTGGGAAAACGAAAAAGTCACCATTTCCCGTTTGCAGAAACTCCGTGAGGACATTGAAAACACCAATGCGGATATTGCGGAAGCGGAACGCTCTTACGATCTCAACAAAGCCGCCGAGCTGAAATACGGAAAACTTCCCGCCCTGAAAAAGGAACTGGAAGAAGCGGAGGACGCCGCCGAAAAGCAGAAGGAACAGGCGGACAATCTTCTCCGCGACAAAGTCACCGACGAGGAGATAGCCCGCATAGTGGGCAGATGGACGGGCATACCCGTTTCCAAACTTATGGAAGGCGAAAGGGAAAAGCTTCTCAATCTGGAAAATATCCTGCATAAACGCGTTATCGGTCAGGAAGAAGCCGTTCGGAAAGTCAGCGAAGCAATACTCCGTTCAAGAGCGGGAATACAGGATCCCAACCGTCCTATCGGTTCTTTCCTGTTCATGGGACCCACAGGTGTGGGAAAGACGGAGCTTGCCAAAGCCCTTGCACAGTCGCTTTTTGACGATGAGCATAACATTGTCCGCATCGACATGACCGAATATATGGAGAAACACAGCGTCAGCCGTCTGATCGGCGCACCTCCGGGATATGTTGGTTACGAGGAGGGCGGTCAGCTTACCGAAGCGGTACGCCGCAAGCCCTATGCGGTAATTCTCTTTGACGAAGTGGAAAAAGCGCACCCCGATGTGTTCAACATTCTTCTGCAAATTCTTGATGACGGACGCGTTACCGATTCGCAGGGCAGAACGGTGGATTTCAAGAACACAATAATTATCCTGACTTCCAACCTCGGCTCGGACTACATTCTTGACGGAATTGATGAAAACGGCGTTATCTCGGACGAAGCGCGGGAGCAGGTCAACAAAGTGCTGAAAGGACATTTCCGTCCCGAATTCCTGAATCGTCTGGACGAGATAGTGTTCTACAAGCCGCTTACCAAAAAGGAAATTTATCCTATAATCGACCTTATGCTGGGTGATCTGAAGAACCGTTTGAAGAGCAAGCAGTTGGACGTTTCCGTTACCGACGCGGCAAAGGACTACATTGTCAAGGAGGGTTACGACCCCATCTACGGCGCAAGACCGTTAAAGCGTTTCATTCAGCGCAGGCTTGAGACCATGATAGCGCGGACGATCATTGCCGATGATGTTGAGCCTTACTCCGTGCTGAAAGTTGATTTTGACGGAAATGAGCTTACACTTTCGTGTGAGAAAGGATCGCAGAGCTGATCCTGACCGCCTTTCGCGAAGAAAGGCGGTTTTTTATTGCCTTCAACTGTTGATTTTTTTCGGAAAGTATTGTATAATAAGTACAGCAGTTCTTAACTTTTATTATGAAAGGAATAGATACTATGGCAAAAATTGATAACGACTGCGTCTGGACGGACAAAAAGCGCATACTCGGTATGCCTATATCATTTACAAGGTATATCCTTACAAATAAGAAACTCATTACCCGCAAGGGCTTCCTCTCCGTTACCGAGGACGAAGTCGAGCTTTACCGCGTAGTGGATAAAAGCCTGAAACTTCCTCTCGGACAGCGGATCTTCGGCTGCGGAACGGTGGTAATAAACTGCCGCGACACCGACACACCTGTTAAGGAGATCCTTTCTATAAAGAACCCCCGTGAATTTATGAAGAAGCTGGAAGAAAATGTTGACGTTCAGCGGGATAAATACCGCACTCGCGGCAGGGATATGATCGCTTCCGACCTGCACGTTGATATTGACAGTGACGAGGACGGTATTGATGATTGATTTCGTTACCGAAACTACAGACTGCTGGGAATTTCTCAAAAACACCGAACTTCCCGTGTTTATCTACGGAATGGGTGACGGCGCACTTAAAATTCTTAAAGTTTTTGATGAATACGGGATACCCGTTGCAGGATTTTTTGCCAGTGACGAATTTGTAAGAGGACATACATTTGAGGGACATCTCGTTCACACTCTTTCGCAGATAGAATCGCTTATTGACGATTTTGTAATTGTCCTTGCATTCGCGGCGGGGTACAGAAGCCTTTATGACAGGATAAAGCAGATCGCTTCCCGACATAAACTTGTTGCTCCCGATGTTCCTGTTGCGGGAGAGGGCTTGTTTACATATAAATATTGTCTGGAAAATGCCGAAAAAATACAGTCGGTGTATGATATGCTTGCGGACGATGTTTCGCGCCGCACCTATGCAGATATTATCAATTTCAAAATAAGCGGCAAAATTGAATATCTTGACCGCTGCACCGCGCCCCGGGAAGAAGTTTATGGAAAACTTATCCCAATTTCGGAAAATGACGTTTTTGTGGACATGGGCGCGTACAGAGGAGACACCATTGACGAATTTATTTCCGCCTGCGGGGGAAAATACAAGCATATCTACGCTTTTGAACCCAACCCGAAAAATTTTCGCAGGCTTTACAAAAATTACCCCGACAATGACAGGATAACTCTTTTCAACGCTGCGGCAGGGGATTCTGAAGGCGTGGTGAACATTTCCGCAAATGAGGGGAAAATGTCCCACCTTTTGCCTGTCGGGAAAACGGTGGAAATACCCGTTCTTGCGGCGGATAAAGCCGTTCCGGTGCAGGCTGACATTATCAAGCTCGATGTGGAGGGCGGGGAACGGAACGCGCTTCTTGGCGCGCGGGAACATATCCGCGGCGGGGCAAGCATTCTCTGTTCCCTTTACCACAGGAACGAGGATATGTTTGAACTTCCGCTGCTTGTAAAGGAAATGAACCCGCAGCTTGAACTTTACATAAGGCATCAGCTTTATATCCCCGCTTGGGAAACAAATCTATATGCAAAGCAGAAAGGCAGATAAATGAAACGCACAGAACTTAAAAAATTATACGATTCCCCCGACAGTTTTAACGAAACCGTCACCGTTTGCGGCTGGGTAAAATCGCTTCGGGTAAGCAAGGGACTTGCATTTATTTCCATTTCCGACGGAAGCTGCTTCACTCCCGTGCAGATAGTTGCGGAGGAAAGCAAAATTTCCGATTTTGAAACGATTTCAAAGCTGAACACGGGCGCGGCTGTTTCGGTAACGGGAAAGGTGATTCTCACGCCGAACGCAAAGCAGAAATTTGAAATAAACGCCGATTCCGTCACGGTGGAGGGCGTTTCCTCGCCCGACTATCCGTTACAGAAAAAGTCGCACACTCTTGAATATCTGCGGACGATCTCGCATCTTCGTATGCGGACGAATACTTTTCAGGCTGTTTTCAAAATACGCTCGGTCGCTTCGCAGGCACTTCACAGGTTTTTCCATGAAAACGGCTTCGTTTACGCACATACGCCTATAATTACGGCAAGCGACTGCGAGGGGGCGGGGGAGATGTTCCGCGTTACCTCTTTCGACCTTGGGAATGTTCCGAAGAACGAGGACGGCAGTGTGGACTATTCAAGCGACTTTTTCGGGAAAAATGCTTCGCTCACCGTTTCGGGACAGCTTGAAGGCGAATGTATGGCTATGGCTTTCGGGAAAATTTATACTTTCGGACCGACTTTCCGCGCAGAAAAGTCCTACACCCCAAGGCATGCGGCGGAATTCTGGATGATAGAGCCCGAGATTGCTTTTGCCGACCTCGAGGACGACATGGAACTTGCGGAAAGTATGCTGAAATACGTTCTTAACGCGCTTTTGGAAGAATGTTCCGCGGAACTGGAATTCTGCAACAATTTCTACGATAAAGGGCTTATTGAAAGAATAAAAGCAGTGGCTTCCTCGGAATTTGCAAGATGTCCTTACACGAAAGCCATCGAGCTTCTGGAAAACAGCGGAGAAAAGTTTGAATATCCCGTATTCCGGGGCTGTGACTTGCAGACCGAGCATGAACGTTTCCTGACGGAGAAGATCTTCGGGAAACCCGTGTTCGTCACCGACTACCCGAAAGAGATAAAAGCGTTCTACATGAGAATGAACGACGACGGAAAGACCGTTGCGGCGGTTGACCTGTTAGTTCCCGGAGTTGGCGAACTTATCGGCGGAAGTCAGCGTGAGGAGCGGATAGACGTCCTTGAAAGGCGAATGGACGAGCTGGGGCTTTCGCGGGAAGATTACAGCTGGTATCTTGACCTGCGGCGTTACGGCGGAGCAAAGCACGCGGGCTTCGGACTGGGATTTGAACGCCTTATAATGTACGTTACGGGAATTTCAAATATCCGCGATGTGATACCGTTCCCCAGAACAGCGGGAAATATTTATTGAGAAAGGAATGTTTTAAATTGAGTAAAGCGTTGATAATCGGCTGCGGCGGCGTTGCGTCCGTAGTAATCCACAAGTGCTGTCAGAATTCGGAGGTATTTTCCGAAATAATGATAGCTTCAAGGACTGTTTCAAAATGTGACGCCCTTAAAGCCAAATTGGAGGGAAAAACAAAGACAAAAATTTCCACCGCCACGGTAAATGCCGACAACACGGCGGAACTTGTAAAGCTGATGAAAGATTTCAAGCCCGACATCTGCATAAACGTTGCCCTGCCGTATCAGGATCTTACCATAATGGACGCTTGTCTTGAATGTAAAGTCGACTATCTGGATACCGCAAATTACGAGCCTGTTGACACGGCAAAATTTGAATACAAATGGCAGTGGGCATATCGTGAGAAATTTGAAAAAGCGGGGATAACAGCGGTTCTTGGCAGCGGCTTCGACCCGGGAGTTACGGGAGTTTTCTGTGCTTACGCTCAGAAACACTATTTTGATGAAATAAACTACATTGACATACTGGACTGCAACGCGGGCGATCACGGCTATCCTTTTGCAACGAATTTCAACCCCGAGATCAATATACGCGAAGTGTCCGCAAAGGGAAGCTACATCGAGGACGGCAAGTGGGTGGAGACTGAACCTATGGAGATCAAGCGGGTATACGATTTCCCCGAAATTGGCGAAAAGGATATGTATCTGCTCCACCATGAGGAGCTTGAATCACTTGCCCTGAACATAAACGGCATAAAGCGCATACGCTTTTTCATGACTTTCGGGCAAAGCTACCTTACACATCTGAAATGCCTTGAAAATGTGGGCATGACTTCAATTGAACCCATTGATTTTGAGGGAAAGAAGATAGTTCCCCTGCAGTTCCTGAAAGCAGTTCTCCCCGATCCCGCTTCTCTCGGTCCGAGGACCAAAGGAAAGACCAACATCGGCTGCATAATGCAGGGCAAAAAGGACGGCAAGCCCGTAAATTACTATGTTTATAACGTTTGCGACCATCAGGAATGTTACAAAGAAGTTGGTTCGCAGGCTATATCCTACACAACGGGAGTTCCCGCCATGATAGGCGCGATGATGGTTTTAACAGGCAAGTGGAAAAAGCCGGGAGTCTACAATGTTGAGGAATTCGATCCCGATCCGTTTATGGACGCGCTGAATAAGTGGGGCTTGCCTTGGAAAGAGACTTTCGAGCCAAAGCTTGTTGACTGATCCTTTAACGGCGATCATAGTTTTATCTTGCACAGCACTTGACAAGTCTTTGAAAATTTAGTATAATATTTTAAGATAATATAGAGAGTCTATAATTTCTGCAAAATTTTTTAAAGGACTGATATAATGGATATAACAAATAATAAACTCTTTATGTCTCTTAAAGCGCTTGGCGTGGATATTGAGGGAACTGTTTCGCGGTTCATGGACGATGATGAGATATATGTAAAATTCCTGTCCCGCTTTCCCGATGAGGATCGTATCACGCCGATAAAAAAAGCCATCGAAGCGGGGGACAATGATGCGCTTATTAAAGCTGCCCACAAATTAAAGGGAGTTTCGGCAAATCTTGGAATGAATGAGCTTTCACGGAAGGCGGACGTTATCGTTTCAAAGCTGCGGAGCAACATATTTGAAGGATTTGAGCAGGACGCAGCCGAAGCGGAGAAGGAATATAATATCATCTGCGATACTATTATTGAAAATCGTTAAATACATACGGCTTTTGCCGCCTTTGTGAAATTTTTCCGATAGCAACACTTAGCAACGCTTAGTAACGCTTTTTGACACCATGCCGAAAAATTATGAATTTACACAAAATTAACAAAAAAATTTTATTGGTGCATTGTGTTTTTTGCCAAACCGGTGTATAATTAAATTTGAATAGGTATGCGGCAAGTTATCAAACTAATAGGAGGGGATCTTATGCCCGTTAATTTGAATATGCCTGTTGACTGTGTTGTGGAAGTATCTGTGGCAAGAAACGGTTCGGAAGCCTTCGTTACCGTTGAACCGCCTGTAAACGGCGGCGCAGAAGTTAATATCGGAATGATAATGGACTCCCTTAAAGCAAATGGCGTTGTTTATGGTATAAAAGAAGATGTTGTAAAAAGGATTGCCAACGAAAAAAGATATTCTGAAAGAACCCTCGTTGCGGTCTGGACTCCCGCTGTTGACGGCGTGGACGGTACAATTACCTATCATTATGAAAAACAGCTGAAGATCGCTCCTGTTGAGGACGAGAACGGTTTTGTGGATTATAAGGATCTCGGTCTTATCAGAACGGTACATAAGGGAGATGTGGTGGCGGACATCACTCTGCCTACGGAAGGCACTCCCGGAACGGACGTTAAGGGCAAGGTGCTCAGGCAGCGTCTCGGCAAAAAAGCTTCTTATTCGGTGGGAACTAACACCGAACTTACCGAGGACGGCTTGCAGATAAGATGTTCTTCCGACGGAAATATCAATTTCCGCAACGGCGCATTCTGTGTGGATCAGGTTGTTACCATTTCGGGAAATGTTGACGCTTCGGTGGGAAATATCAAGTTCGTCGGCGATGTTATCGTCAAAGGCGAAGTTTTGGAAGGATTTACTATTTCTTCCAACTCAAATATAATCGTTTCGGGAAATGTCAATGGTGCGTCCCTTGAAGCTGACGGCGATGTTATTATCAAAAAAGGCTGCATAAATTCCCATGTTATAGCTCATGGTTCGGTAACAGCGGAATTCTGCGAACATTCCACAATTGAATGTGACGGTGATCTTTCCGCCATAAGCTTTGTTATCTGCGATGTTTACTGCGGCGGTGAACTTTCCACAAAGGGCAATAACGGCGGACTTCTGGGCGGAAAATATACCTGTCTCAACAGTATAACCGCATCAAGCATCGGCACTAAAAGCTACACTCCCACACAGCTTACTGTGGGCGACAATGCGCTGCTTGCTCAGGAGAAAGAAACTGTTCTTAAACAGATAGAAAAGAGCAGCGGTGAACTTGAAAAGATAACTCTTGTTATAAACTTCCTGAATGAAAAGAAAAAGGAGCTTCACGCTCTGCCGGAAGATAAGGAAGTCATACTTGGGAACGCCTGCCGTCAGAAAGTTCTTCTGGGCGTGGAGATAAACAAACTCCGCAAGCGTATTCAGGAGATCGACCTTTCTCTTGCAAACAGGCAGTACCTTTCCATTGACTGCAAAGGATATATGTATCCGGGCGTAAAGATAGTCATAAACGATGCAGTCTTTAAGGTAGAAGCGGAATATGTCCGTACAAGGGTCTCCCTTGCGGAGGACGGAACTATCCACGCAATGCCGTTATGATAATTAACAATAAAAGAGCGTTCCGAAAAATCGGAACGCTCTTTTCATTAATGTGTTATCAAATGTTATCAGTCAGAAACATAGGGGAGAAGTGCGATATATCTTGCACGCTTTATAGCGACCGTAAGTTCTCTCTGGTGGTAAGCACAAGTGCCTGTAACACGTCTGGGGAGAATCTTGGCTCTTTCGGTCATGCACTTTTTAAGTCTTGCAATATCCTTATAATCGATCTTCTCAACTCTGTCGGCGCAGAACATACAAACCTTTTTGCGTGCTCTCTTTACGCCTCTCGGAGCCTTCTCTCTATCCTTATCCATTATGAAACCCTCCTTTTAAATAATAGGTGCAGTCTGCTCTCAGAACGGGAGCTTGCTGTTGTCGCCGATGACTTCTTCAAAATCATCTAAGTTTCCGAAGGAAACGTCAGAACCGCTCTGCTGCGGCTGACTGTTGTACTGATTGGCTGAGGGAGCCTGACTGCGGTATCCCTGATTGCTGCCGTAACCGTCAGAACTGCCGTAACCGTTGGAGCTTCCGTATCCGTTCTGATTTCCGTAGCCTCCGCCGTAACCTCCGCGGCTTGCACTGTGGGCTTCGCTGGAAGCTTTTGTCTCTCCGAAAGAAACGTTATTGGCATAAACTTCTGTAACATAATGACGAACATCGGGATAACGCTTATCATCGTATGTTCTTGTTCTGAGTTCGCCCTCAACAAGGATTATTTTTCCTTTTGAAAAGTTTCTGCAAATAAATTCAGCAGTCTGTCTCCACGCAACAACGGTAATGAAATCTGCGGGACGGTCACCGTCCTGATTTGAATAGTTACGTGTCACAGCAACAGTTATCTGGCAGGTACTTACTCCGCTCGGAGTCTGCCTTAATTCGGGATCGGCTGTAAGCCTTCCCATAAGGATCACGTTATTGATCGAACAAGCACTCAGCATATTTTCAGTCTCCTTTTTGTTTCCTTATCGAATCACTTTACAGTAATGAGTGAGCGCATAACGCCGTCTGTGATCTTGAAAACACGGTCGAGCTCGGCAGGAAAATCGGGCTTGCAGGAATATGTGTAAAGCACATAATAGCCCTCGGTCTGGTCGTCGATCTCGTAAGCGAGCTTTCTCTTGCCCCACTCGTTGACAGATTCCAGAGTACCGTTAGCTTCGATCATGGCGTTGAACTTATCGTTAAGAGCCTTAACTCCGTCCTCACCGTTTTTCAGACTATAGACTGCCATGGTCTCATAGGTTTCGTTTACCTTAGCCATTAAAAACACCTCCTCTTGGATTACGTCCGTGACTGTACGCGGACGAGGATACTTAATTATTATAACATTTTCCTTTAAAATTGTCAAGGCTTGTTTTCTATTTTTAAAATTTTAGTAATTTTGCATAAAAAATATCATTCCCGCGCATTTTATATGCACGGGAATGATAATTTCCGTAATTTACTGCTGAGCAGCCATAGCTGCGTCAAGATCGGTAAGCTCGTAACCCTCGGGAACATCAAATGCATTGGAAGGAACTTCCGAAGTAAGAGAATTTATCAGAAGTACGTTGATATCGGTCGATTCATCGCTTACTATAGCGTAAAGTGAACCATCGCCGTTGAAAAGCATACAGCCTTCGTCCATAGCTTCCACTGTATATGTTGTGCCGTCTATAGAAACAGGGCAGTACATAATTACTTCGCTGTCGGTAATATCATCTTCGTCAATTGAAGCCATTTCTTCAAATGCGGCTTTAAGGTCGTATTCTTCAAAAATGCTTTCATCTACCGATGTGTACATACCGGTTGATGTAGAGGGATCGAGCATATACATTTTCATGTCCTTTATGATCATTATTGCTCTTGAACCGTCGGTATCGGTCACATCCATTGCAATTCTATTGTTTGCATCAGCAGCCATTGTCATTGCCATAGAACCATCGGTAGATGCTGCATCTATGTACATTGATGTTGCTCCAACAAATGCCATTGTGAAATCGTAAATATTGCTTTCCTTTACCTCAACAGGAGAAAATGCCAATTCTTCAATATCGGAAGCGGCAAATTCATCAAGAGAAGCAAATGAAGCCGCGGCCTCCGCAGGAGCCTGTTCCTCGTCCGCGCTGTCGGTAACTTCCTCGGCAGTTTCCGATGTTTCTGATGCTTCCGTGGTTTCTTCCGTAGTTTCTTCTGCTTCTGCTGCTTTTGTTTCTTCCGAAACGGACGCGGAAGTTTCGATCTCATCTGTTAGATCTGAACCTGAATTTCCCCCGCAGGCTGAGAGCATAACGGCACAAGCTGTAAGAGCCGCAATTGCTGAAATTATTTTTTTCATATCATAGTCTCCTTAAAAATATTGTGCTGAAGCGCACTAAATTGATTATACAACTTTATTTATAAAAAGTACAGAACTTTTTGCAAATTTCTTTATATTTAACAAAATTTCTTTGTATTTAAGTTATCATTTTGTTAAAAATATAAAAATTCGCAGGAATTTCTCTGCGGCTTTTATTGTAATAATTTGGCACTAAGTGTAGTGTACCTATTATTATAACATACTAATAGTTGTATTTCAAGGGCGATCATTAAAATTTTTTAAATTCGGAAATGTTAACAGTAAATTAATTTGTTTTTGTATAATAATACTATAGAAACAGGTATAAATTTGTGCTATAATTACTGACAGGTCGTGCTTGGGGCAGAAAAAAGCATTGCCGAAATTATTTTAAGGAGAATCTGTATTATGAGTTTGTTGTATGAGGAAGTTTACCGCAAAAAGCAGGAGCAGTACATGAGTGACGGGGATCTGAGGGCTTTCAATTCGTTTATTGACAAAGCTCATAGTTTTCAGTTCGATGTTGCAACCAAAGAACGTTCCGAAAGAGAATATACAGCGTGGCTCAGAGATCAGCTTTGATAATATAAAGATCCGTTCCGGATATTCGGAGCGGATCTTTACTTTTCCATGCAAAAAGTCCGATCATTTTTTGTAAGGACTGTCAAATTCTGATTCTGCTTTTGCAACAGCCTCTTCAAGGGTCATGCCGGTAAAGAACGGCGCGTTAAGGTAACGTCCCGATTTTTTATCATCGACAAATGCGCCTACAGCGATACCGGGGATCGCGCTTTCGGGAGCGTTGGGAGCGTGAGGACCGCCAAGATCTGTTCTGCACCAGCCCGGATCGGTGAGGTTTATCATAACGTCCGTTCCCTCAACTTTAGAGCCGAGATCAATGGTGATCTTGTCAAGAGCAGCTTTGCTTGCGGAATATCCTGCCTGTTCGGGTTCAAGAGCAATGCCGCTTGTGGTGTTTATTATTCTTCCAAAGCCGCGCTCTATCATTTTTGGCATGAAGTGGTAGCATATCATAGCGGGAGCAATGGTATTTATCTTGAAGCTTTCGGTGTAATCCGAGACGGGAGTTCTGAAGTATTCCGTGCGGTAGGCGATCTGCATACCCGCATTGTTCATGACGATATCCACATCGTGACCGAGACTGTCGATCTCATTGAGCATATCCTGAACGCTGTCGAGATCCGAAAGTTCGGCGGAAACGGCACAGGCATTGACACCCATAGCTTTTACTTCGGAAATGATCTTTTCGGTATGGGAAATATCCCTGCTTTGCAGAATGAGGTTGCAGCCGCGTTCCGCCATAAGTTTAGCGGTAAGGTAACCGATCCCTCTGGCGGCACCTGTGATAAATGCCCACTTATTTTTTACGTCTACCATGATAAGCAACTCCTTTACATATTTTTTCTGATTTTAGCATATTTTGGGCGAAATGTCAAGGGGTGGATATTAAAACGTGAAATTTATTTTAGTGAGTCGCAGATAAATTATAATTAAAATTCGCTTAATTTTTTTCAGATATGTACAATATCATACGACATTATGAGCGAAATGCAGGAGCTTATGCCGGAGGTGGAAAATACGGGGAAAGATGAGATTGGAAGATAAATTTTAAAATTGCAAAATCCCCGCAAACTATGTAATATTACAGTTTGCGGGGGAGATATTTTACTATAAATTTATTTATTTGCTTTTTTGCAATGTTTATAACTTTTGCCGCTTTACCTCCTTCCGGAAGAACGGCTAATGCTATTTCAATGTCTATCAATTTTTTTACGTTTTCTTTATTTTTCAGCCAATTTTCAGCAGCATTTAAATTTTCAAAAATAATTTTTTTAGCTTTATTGGGAATTTCATATTCATGAGCTGATTTTTCTTCGGAAATTTTTTGAACATTATAACCTTTAGAACGAATGAAGTGTTCTGTATTTTCATCGTATACTACAAGAATTACATCTTTTATATTTTCTCCTTCAAATTTATTTATGCTTTTTTCGGCTATTTGAAAAGCAAGAGCGTGGTCAAAACCATTATTTCCGGAAGCCAGAAGAGGAAAAGCAATTGATTTGCATACCATTACATCAGCAAGATTTAAAGATGTTAGATAAGCTGAACTTAATAGCCCGTACTCGTTATGTTTACCGTCTATCCATTTAGGAACAACTGCGTGAATTATGTATTTAGCATCAAGATCAAAAGCCGGAGTCGGAACAGCAGAACCTGTATCACAGTGTCCTATTTCAGCACAAGCTTTTGTAAGTTCAGAACGACCGGCAGTTTTGAAAATTGCTGTTGACGCACCCGATCCTTCTTTAAGATATTCGTTTGCGGGCAATACTATTGCATCGGCGGCAATATTGGCAATATTTGCTCTGACAACTGTAAAATTCATAAAAATGCCTTCTTATTTTATCACTTTTAAAAATCATCAAATTTTTTAATTCTCCCCGCAACCCGCGTATCACCGCAGTTTGCAGGGAGAATTCAATTATTCCCACTCGCTTACTAAAAGCGTGACTCAAACAATTTTGTGTAAGTGATTTGGCTTGTGGCATCTGCATTATTTAAGCTATCTGTAAAATTTTGGCTATTTAATTTTGCTGCCAAAAGGTCAATTTCCTTGAATCATTAACCCCTGCACAATAATCTTTAATGGCGTTGTGTCTATTTTTTTGTCTGGATAATTCTTGATAGTGCATATATAAATCATTTGCTCTGATTTCAAGTAAATCGTTAATAGCAGTATTGCTTAATTGCGATACCCTTTCTTTACCCAAAAAATTCAAAAAATAAATACGAAGTTCGTTGATATTATTATTGTTATTGTACATCCATTGAATTTCAGCTCTAATTTTCTCCATTTCGCTTTGAATATAGTAATTTCTAATTTCAAACGCCTTATCCGCGGTATCAAAAAAAATCACTTAGTTTGTTCATGTCGTTCTACCTCCTTGAAAATGAACTTTTTTTATTATTATATCAAATTTTTTACAATATGTCAATTCATTTTAGCGATTTTTATTATTCCTCCCCCGACTTCTTCAAATTGTAGTCACTGTACAAAATGTATAAATTTTCCAAAACTTTCTTTCTGCCTATGTACAACATATTGGTAGTACATACATAAGTAAACATTAACATATCAAAAAACAAAGCAATATGACACTTATTGTATGTAGATTTGCAATCTAAAATCGTGTATAATTAACTTATATATCAAAAGCAGGTGGATTATTTTGGATATTATCAAAGTGTTTGGAACAAACGTCAAAAAGCATAGAACTCGGCTTGGTCTATCCCAAGAGAAATTTGCCGAAAAATGTGGATTACATCGAACATATATTAGTGATATTGAATGTTTTCGGAGAAGCATATCTCTTGAAAATATTCAAAAAATTGCTGATGCACTAAAAATCGAAACATATAAATTGTTTTTGGAGGATTATGATGAGCGAAGAGATTAAAAAAAATTCTGTTGCAACATTGTGGAAAGGAAAATGCAATAACATCTAAACAAATAAGTAAACTCATGGGTTTCCCAATGGAAGATATACAAGCTGTAAGTCGCAAAGAAATATGGAAAACTGCAGAAGAATATGGCTTGCCAGTTATATCTTGTGGCAATAAAGGTTTTTGTATTGCCGAAACTGATGAGGAAATGAATGAGTTTAAACGAAAATCGTGACAAACGCGTTGCAGGCATAAGAATAACACAAGAAATGGCAAACAAAAATTACAATGATTGGAAGAAAAGAAAATGACATATACAATAAAAAATGAATATATCAAAGAACTCAACGAAAGCGAATCTTTCAGCTTTCCGAAATATACTTCCCAATTGATTAACTGGGCAAATCAGAATGCACAGGGAACTCGCCCTGTTGTTGTCGGTCAGATGTCCGAGCTGTTTCCGGAGTTTATGGCTTCCGGAAAAGAAATCACCATTGAGAATTGGCAGGATTGGTACGAAGAAAAATATCCTGATGCTCTTGAAAAAGCAGCCGACAAGATTTATGGACAGGTTCAGAATCTTAAAGAAGCTATAAAACTTATTGACCGTGAAATGGTAAAACATTGGGTAGAAGACCTTGTTATTACAAAAACATTTAACGGTTTGTATGTTCAGAAAGCAATTTTAGCTTCCCTTGCAGAACGTCAAAAAACAGTTTATCGTCTTGCCATTCCCTATGAAGAATCTATTGGAATTGACGGCTATGTAGGCGGTGTTCCGTATTCGATAAAGCCCGATACATACAAAACAATGGGACGTCTATCAGAAACAATTGATGTAAAAATGATTTATTATACAAAAACGAAAACAAGTTTAAAAATTGAAGTTGAAGAATGAAAAATGCGGCTGCTCTTAAATGGATAGCCGCATTTTTATTACTGAGGAAGCGAAGCAAGGAATTTAGGTTTATACATATAATCGGCGGTTTTGTCAACGTCCACATATCCTGTACGGATCAAATGATTATTAACAAATGTTTTATTATCAAGATAAACATAGCAAAGTAAAGTATTATTTTCATCATGCTTTATGGAATCATATTTCAGGTAAATTTTTCTTTTTTGAAATTTCTGCTTTAAAAAATTTACAGCTTCAGTTTCAAACCCGGGTTTTGATTTTATACCGATCAATTTTATGATCAATCCGTTACTGAGTTCTATTTTTTCAGGTGAAATTACATTTTTTACTTTCAACAGATCTTCTCTGACAGTCTCCGTATTATCAATTTTAGAACCAAATTGAAGTTTTTTTACATCTATCTTTTTATCCAATTTATGAGGATCATGAAAAATATACGGAAGTACATCAAAAGAAAAATCTTTAGGAGCATTATCCTCGGCAAAACATACCCTATTGTTCGGATCAAACATATCTATTTGTTCACCCATTAGCTTTTCCTGAATAATGGGTTTAAAATCACTGTTTATTTCATATCCGATCGAGTTTCTTGTTAAATGTTTTGCAGCAAGTGAAGTTGTTCCGCTTCCGGCAAACGGGTCAAGAACTGTTTCTCCTACAAACGAAAACATTTTTATCAAACGCTTTGGCAATTCTTCCGGAAACATGGCAATATGACCGTATTGCTTTACGCCGTTAAAATTCCAATGTGATGAAAAATATTGATTCCATTCTTCTTTGGATAATTCGGAAGCCTTTTTCTGCTCAATAGTCGGTTTAGGAGCTTTTCCAAGTTTTTTGAACAGAAGTATAAATTCATAATCCATTTTTAGTATGCCGTTTCGTGGATAAGGGAAACTGCCCATAACCGCTCCGCCGCCTGATGTGTTCATTGTAGTAGCTTTTTGCCAGATTATTGCACCCATATAGTCCATTCCTAAAGTTTCACAAAAACGTATTATTTCTGTTCTTATAGGAATAACTTTATATCTGCCGTAGTATACGGATCTGGCAAACTGATCGCCTATGTTTATACACAGACGGCAGCCGTCGGAAAGTACGCGGTAGCATTCTTGCCACACTAAATTAAGATTGTTTATGTAATCTTCATAGCTGTCATTAAATCCTATCTGATCGTCCGTTCCATAATCTTTAAGCTGCCAATAAGGCGGCGAGGTAACTATAAGCTGAACCGATTTATCAGGTATTAAGCTCATTTTTCGGCTATCACCAAAAACGATTTGATGATTTATCATAGATGATCACTTCCTATTTATAAATATACTTGACAAAATCCCAAGTACAGTATCAACCCGGTATCAATACTTCAAAATTCTCCCCGCAACCCGCGTATCACCGCAGTTTGCAGGGAGAAAACAATTATTCCCACTCAATAGTCGCCGGCGGCTTGGTTGTAACATCATAAACAACGCGGTTTATGGATCTTACCTCGTTGACAATGCGGCTCGCGCATACTTCAAGAACTTCGTATGGGATCTTTGCAAAATCCGCCGTCATGAAATCCGTGGTTACCACTCCCCGGAGCGCAAGCGTGTAGTCGTATGTCCTGCCGTCGCCCATTACCCCGACGGAACGCATATTTGTCAGCACCGCAAAATATTGGTGAATGTCCTTGTCCAGACCCGCTTTTGCAATTTCTTCACGGAAAATATAGTCCGCGTCCTGAAGAATTTCAAGCTTTTCATCGGTAATTTCCCCGATTATGCGGATCGCAAGTCCCGGTCCCGGGAACGGCTGACGGTTCACAAGAACTTCCGCAAGACCCAGTTCCCGCCCCAGAGCGCGTACTTCGTCCTTGAAAAGCATACGGAGTGGCTCGATTATTTCCTTGAAATCCACATGATCGGGAAGCCCGCCTACGTTGTGGTGGGATTTTATCACCGCCGCGTCTCCCGTTCCGCTTTCGATAATGTCAGGGTAAATTGTTCCCTGAACGAGGAAATCTACTTTCCCTATCTTCTTTGCTTCCTGCTCGAAAACGCGGATAAATTCTTCCCCGATTATCTTTCGCTTTGTCTCCGGGTCGGAAACGCCCCGCATTCGGCTCATGAACTGCTCCTTTGCGTTTACCCGTACAAAATTCAGTCCCCAACCCACAAATGCCTGTTCAATTTCGTCCCCCTCGTTCTTGCGCATGAAACCGTGATCCACAAAGATACAAGTCAGCTTGTCTCCCACTGCTTTGGAAAGCAGCGCCGCCGCCACGGAACTGTCCACACCGCCCGAAAGCGCAAGCAGAACTTTTCCGCCGCCCACCTTTTCACGGATATTCTTTATCGCCGTTTCCGCGTACTTTTCCATTGTCCAGTCGCCGACGCAGCCGCAGACGTTTTTCAGGAAACTGTCTATCATTCCCGCGCCGTGTTCGGTGTGATTTACTTCCGGGTGGAACTGCACTGCATACAGCTTTCTTTCGGGACATTCCATCGCCGCCGTGGGACAGCAGTCTGTATGCGCCGTGATCCTGAACCCGTCGGGTATCTTTTCGATATAGTCGGTGTGGCTCATCCACGAAATTGCCTTTTCGGGCAAATTCTCCGCACCGAAAAGCGCACAGGACTTGTCATAGTAAGTTTCTGTCTTTCCGTATTCGCTTGTGACCGCGGAAGTTACCTTTCCGCCCAGAAGATGTGCCATAAGCTGGCAGCCGTAGCAAATTCCCAGAATAGGTATTCCCAGTTCAAAAATTTCCTTTGAATATGTTGGCGAATCACCTTTGTAAACGCTGCTCGGTCCTCCCGTGAAAATTATACCCACGGGGGACATTTTTTTCAGTTCCTCAATGGGAGTTTTGTATGACTTTACCTCGCAGTAAACGCCGCACTCGCGGACGCGCCTTGCAATAAGCTGATTGTACTGCCCGCCGAAATCCAGAACGATCACAAGCTGATGTGACATATCTATCTTCCTTTCCATAACTTGAATTTTTTCATAAACTATTAAATTTTATTATATCATATCACGACATTTTCCGCAAGAGTCAATTAAGGCAAAAATTTTAAAAAAACCTTGAAAAATATATGTAAATGTGATATAATTAATTGATTATAATATTTTTTCTGAAAGGATACCCGAAATGTACTTCCGTATTGCGAATATTCTCTCCGCTCATGCCCATTCCGAGGGAATAGGCGGCGCGCTTCTTGACGCGTTACTTGATTCCCTGAAAATGCTGCCGTTCCTGTTTCTTGCTTTCCTGCTTATGGAATTTATCGAACACCACACGGGGGATAAACTTGTAAATTTTCTCCAAAAGACGGGCAACGGCTTTTTCGGCGCGGTCACGGGCGCGGTGGTGGGCTGCATACCTCAATGCGGATTTTCTGTTGCAGCATCGAACTTGTTCGCAGGGCGGGTAATTTCTTTCGGAACGCTCATTGCAGTGTTCATTTCCACATCAGACGAAGCAATTCCCGTGCTGCTTGCACACCCTGATATGTCGGGCATGATATGGAAACTCATTCTTGTGAAAGTTGCAATTGCCTTTTGCGCGGGACTTGCCGCCGACCTGACGATCAGGATGCTGAAACTGAAAAGATCCGATGACGGCGCTATCGGGGAAATTTGCACGGAAAGCGGCTGCGGCTGCGAAAATCACGGCATATGGTATTCCTCACTTAAACATACGCTGAATATCTTTGTTTTTATATTGATAGTGAACGTTATACTCGGCTTGATAATGTCCTTTGCGGGGGAAGAAGCGGTTTCCCGCTTCCTTGGGAAGATGGGACTTTTCCAATCTGCCATTGCGGGGATAGTGGGACTTGTTCCCAACTGCGCCGCATCGGTGCTTCTTACCGAACTTTACGCGGACGGAATGATAACCGCGGGTTCTGCCGTGGCGGGGCTTTGCACGGGCGCGGGAGTGGGACTTGCAGTGCTTTTCCGCGCAAATAAGAATATCCGCGAAAATTTTGCCGTCCTCGGAACGGTATATTTTACGGGCGTTCTCTGCGGGACTGTAATTGATCTGATATTGTAATTGGGAGTTTATGCCAATGAAATCGTTTATAGAATTTTGCAAGAAAGAATTTGTGCTGGTGATAGCGGGAATTGCCGCGTTGGTGTCCTGCCTTTTCGTGCCTGTGACAAACTATATCAATTATATAAATACCGATACCGTGGGGCTGCTGTTCTGCCTGATGATAGCGATAGCGGGATTCCGCGAAAGCAACCTGCTTTCGGCTGTTTCCTGCAAGCTTCTTGGCAAGGGGAAAGCATACACAAGGCGCACGGGAACGGTGCTGATATTCATTTCCTTTTTCGCGTCAATGCTGTTTACAAACGATGTTGCGCTGATAGCGTTCGTGCCGATAACGGCGGTGCTGTTTGCACAGCGTCCCGATACTATGATATATGTCATAACTGTCCAGACCGCCGCGGCAAATCTGGGAAGTATGCTGACGCCTTTCGGAAATCCTCAGAATCTGTATCTTTACGGGCATTACAACATGACGCCTTGGGAATTTTTCTCCGCAGTGCTGCCTGTTTCGGCGGTAAATATCGGGCTTATACTGATACTCTGCCTGTTCATAAAAAATGAGCCGCTTGGCGTTGAGAACCGTCAGGCGCACATCACGGGAAAGCGGAGCTATCTTATAATGTATACGGTGCTTTTCCTGCTTTGCCTGCTGGCTGTTTTCAAAGTTCTTGACGTGATAGTAGTGTTTGCTTCCGTCTGCGTGGTGGCTCTGATAATGGACGTAAAACTTTTTGCGGGCGTTGATTACGGGCTTCTGCTGACCTTTGCGTTTTTCTTTATATTTGTGGGAAATATCCAGAACATTGACGCCGTGCGTGAGTTTATCACAAAGCTTCTTGACGGACGTGAACTGTTTGCTTCCGCGGCTGTAAGTCAGGTGATTAGCAACGTTCCCGCGGCGGTAATGCTTTCGGGATTTACCGATAACGCCCGCGCTCTTGTTCTCGGAGTAAACATAGGCGGACTGGGAACTATAGTTGCAAGCCTTGCAAGCATAATTTCCCTGAGAATATACATGGAGACCGACCATGCACGTCCGCTTAAATATCTGGGAGTTTTCACCCTTGTAAATGTCATACTTCTTATAACGGTCTATACCTTTACCTCAAAAGTCGTTCTGTAACAAGGCTGCAGCGTATAAATGCGTAATTCGTAATGCGTAATGCGTAATTAAAAGCGCAGACCCTCGCTTCACTGTACCTCACGGTAGGCATAAAACAGAAAATCACTTAATAAAGCCTGAAAGGGTCAAGGCTCAGCCTTGCTCAACTCTATTAGAAAAGGAGATTTATTTATGGAGAAGAAATATCCGTTCCGCGACAGTTCACTTAGTTTTGAAGAACGTGTAAAAGACCTGCTTTCACGGCTTACCATCGAGGAAAAGGCAAATATGCTTTCCTCACATATGAAAGCCGTTCCAAGGCTTGGGATAGGCGAGTGGTACGTTGGCACGGAAGTTGCAAGAGGATACGTTGGAAGGACTGACGAGGAAATTTCCACAGTATTCCCACAGCCTATAGGACTTGCTTCCACATTTGACATGGATCTGATGTACTGTCTCGGCGAAATCGCGGGAAATGAAGCAAGATATTACTATCAGAAAAAAGGAAACGGCGGACTTATGCTCTGGGGACCTACCGTTGACATGGAACGTGATCCGCGCTGGGGGCGCACCGAGGAAGCTTACGGCGAAGATCCTCACCTTGCGGGAAGAATGACCTATGCCTATACAGTCGGTCTTGCGGGAACAGATAAAAAGTATATGAAAACTATCCCCACCCTGAAACACTTCTGCGCCGACAATAACGAAAAGGACAGAGGGACTTGTTCCGCAAATGTTGATCCGAGAACGCTCCATGAATATTATTATAAGGCTTTTGAATTCCCCATAACCCATGGGAAAGCGCGTTCTGTAATGGCTGCGTACAACGAACTTTCGGGAGTCCCTGCGGTAATGAACCCCGACTTGCAGAATGTTCTGAAGGACGAATGGGGACTGGATTTTGTTGTGACGGACGGCGGGGACTTTTCGCAGAATCACCTTGCCCATAAGAATGTAAAAACCCACGCGGAAGCCCTTGCGCTTTGCCTGAAAAACGGCGCGGACAGCATGACCGATCCCGAAGATATGGTTTACGCCGCCGCCATGGACGCTTTGGACAGAAAGCTTATCACCGAAGCGGACATTGACAAAGCTGTGGGAAATGTCCTGCTGGGACGTTTCAAACTTGGAGAATTTGACGATGAACACCCATACAAGAATATGGAAGTTGAAGTTGACAGCGAGAAAAGCCGCGAGATCAACCGCGAGGCCGCCAAGGAGCAGATGTGTCTGCTGAGAAATAACGGAATTCTTCCGATAAGAAGGTACAAGGCAAAGAAAATTGCCGTTATAGGTCCTCTTGCGGACGAGAATTACTGCGACTGGTACACGGGACGGGCAAGCTATGCCATAAGTATCAAGGACGGAATGGAAAATGAATACGGCGCAGAAAATATACTTTTTGACAACGGATATGATATTGTTTCGGTGAGATCCTGCAAGAACGGCAAGTATCTTTCCGTTGACAGTGACGGCGATGTAAGAGCCGTTTCGGACAGCGCGGGAACTGCGGAAAGTTTTGAGATGCATGATTGGGATTTCGGCTCGATAAACTTCAAATCTGTTGCAAACGGTCTGTATCTCACCGAGGACGGAACTTACAAGGCAAAAAGCAGGACTCCCTATGAATGGTTTATCCGCGAATGGTTCAAGCCCACGATCCATGACGGAAAATACAGTTTCAGAAGCTGGCACGATTGTGCTATGGACATATATGTAAACGATGAGGATCGCCTTGCAGTCAAGAGAGCTTCTTCCCTTACAGCGGACAAACAGTTTGAGATAGAAACGCTTTCCAAGGGAGCGGAACGGGCAGCAAAGCTTGCCGCCGAAGCGGATATTGTCATTCTCTGTGTGGGAAATCACCCCATGCAGGTGGCAAGGGAATGTTTTGATCGCCCGGACATTGTTCTTCCCGCACATCAACGGGAGCTGATAAACGCTGTACGCATGGCAAATCCCGACACGGTGCTGATGATAGTTTCAAGCTATCCGTATGCACTGGGCGGTGAGGAAAAATCCCTTCCTGCTATAATGTACACCACCCACGCAGGACCCGAACTGGGCTATGCCGTTGCCGAAGCCTTAAGCGGAAAAAGCAACCCCGCCGCAAGGTGTCCCATGACATGGTACAGCTCGGTGCATGAACTCCCCGACATAAAGGACTATGATATAATTTCCAATGACATGACCTATATGTATTATAAGGGAAAACCGCTGTTTCCTTTCGGACATGGACTTTCCTATTCTGATTTTGTGTATTCGGGTTTCAGTGTAAAGCAGTATGAAGATAAAATTCATGCAGAACTCATTGTTGAAAATGTCTCTTGGATCGACGGAGAAGAAGTCATACAGTTCTATTTCAGAGTCAACAATTCGCGGGTAAAACGTCCGTTAAAGCAGCTCTGCGCCTTCCACAGGCAGAATATAAAAGGACACGAGAAACTGAAAATGGGATTTACGATAGTACCTTACGATCTGGCGTTCTATGACGTTACCCGCGAAAAATACTGCATCGAAAGCGGCAGCTATACATTTATGGCAGGTGCTTCCAGTGAAGATATCCGCTGCGAGATGACTATTGACATTGTGGGCGAGGAGATCCCGCCCCGTGATATGTCGAAGATCACCAAGGCAAAGAATTATGACGGCAAGGACAACGTTACCCTTGATTTCAGCTATGATAAGAACGATCATTATGCCGTTTCGGGGGATTGGGGCGGAAGCCTTGTCTACAACGATGCGGATATGAAGGACTACACCAAGGCGGAAATTCTCTGCGCCGCTCCCGTAGGCGGAAAGAAGCTTGAAATTTACGCGGGGGAAAAGCTGATAGGCAGCGCGGATATTGCTCCGTCACCTAAAAAGGACGGTTTCAGCCTTTATACCATACCTCTTGAAAAGGTAAGCGGCGTTATGCCTTTGCGGTTATATCTGGGCGGAATGCTGTCCGTTTACAGTATGCGTTTTTCGTAAAATTCTGTAAATGCCCGCAAGCTATTGATTTCAGAGCATTTTGGCTGTATAATTGATAGTATAGGGGAAATTTGTTTGCGAGGTCCATATTATGAAAAAGCAAAACAGGATAATTGCCGTTATATGTGCGGTATCCGCAGCGGCGGCACTGTGTTCGGAAAGCGTTTCCGCAATGCTCAGTTCGTCATACCGCGATACGGGAAATGTGGAAATTTCCATAAATACCATTGACATTGCAGGCAGGATAAGTCCGTATATTTATGGTATAAATGCCGAATCGGATATATCGGGCGTTACGGTAAATGCCGTTAAACAGTCGGATATGCGGATCTCTTCTTATAACTGGGAAACTAACTATTCAAACTCGGGTTCGGGGAACGGCAGCGAAAACAGCCTTGCGCTTGTAGAGTCCTATCCCGGCGAGGATCAGCAGACCCCCGCGCTTTATACGGACAACCTTATGTCCCGTGCGAAACGTTACGGTATACCTTCAAAATATGTAACTTTGCAGATGATGGGAAAAGTTGCTCCGTCAGGATCGGGTTCTCCGTGGGAAAATGTTGTTTTCAGCAAGAATGACAGCTATCTTACCGCCCCCGACACATCGGACGGCACTGTTTACATGGACGAATATGTAAGTTTCCTTGCGAACCGTTACGGCTATGCTGTGGACGGCGGCATCAACGGATATTTTCTTGACTGCGAGCCTGAGAACTGGTTCACAAGATTTCCCGAAGCGACTCCTGAGCGGATCGCTGCGGAACCGCTGATCTCCCGTTCCGCAGAACTTGCAGACGCTGTAAAGAGGATAGACCCCACTGCACTTGTTTACGGTCCTTCAATAAGCGGCATAGACGCTTTTATCAACATAAAAAATCCTGCCGATTGGGAAAAATACCGGAATGATTACAGCTGGTTCATAGATTACTATCTGGATAAGATGAAAGCAGCTTCGTACAAAAGCGGCAAAAGACTTCTGGACGTGCTGGACATTCACTATCACACAGAAGCCACAAACGGACTTCTTCTGCCGATCATAGACAGCAATGACGCACTTTCAAACAATGTGCGTATGCAGGCGCCCCGTATCCTGTGGGACAGTTCCTACACCGAAAACAGCACCACGGCTATAATGCACAGTCAGTATATCCCGCTGATACCTACACTGAATGCTTCCATAGATATGTACTATCCCGGCACAAAGCTTTCGTTCTCGGAATATAACTTCGGCGGGGGAGACAACGTCAGCGGAGGAATTGCGGCAGCCGATGCACTGGGGATCTTTGCGGAATACGGCGTTCATATGGCGTGCATGAGACCGAACACATCGGATATTTCCTATATGAAATCGGCAATAAATATCTACACGAATTATGACGGAAACGGTTCGCGTTTCGGGAATACTCTTGTTGGATCGGCAAACGGGGGAGATATAATGAGTTCGGTTTACGCCGCCGTTACGGGAAGGGACGAAACGTCTCTGAAGACTGTTCTCATAAACAAGAATCAGAACAGCCCGAAAACTGCGGAAATAAAAATAACATCTTCAGCCGTATTTGAAAGCGCGGAAGTTTACAGCTTTGACGGCGGAAGTTCGGAAATAACCCGCAGAGATGATATTTCCGACATTGAAAATAACAGTTTTTCGTTTGAAATGGAGCCGCTTTCGGTGTATATGCTCGTTTTTGACGGAAGAGTAAATGAAGATGTTCTGAAAGAGGATACCGATATTCCCGACAGTGAACAGACTGACGTCATTTCCTCGGAAAGCACAGTTTCCGATACCGAAACGACAGAAACAACGCCCGAACACGTTGAAGCGTCAACATATTCTTCGGCAGGGACTTCCGTTCCTGCGGAGGAAGAACCTGAGGATACATTATTAAGTGAAACGGTCACATCTTTGCAGGATCCTGCCGATGAGGAAGTTATCGGGACAAGCACTGCGGTCTCCGCAGCGGAAGCAGATGAAAATGATCCGGAAGAAAGATCCGTTCCGAAAGCTGTCAAAGTGATAGTTTCGGTGCTTGTGGCGGCGGTGGTGCTTGCATTTATATATGTAATTATAAGCGATCGTATAACTTCCATAAAAGACAAGAAATAAAATGCACAAATAATTCATATAATATTGCACAATTCTTACAAAATGTCTCTTACTGTGTTTACAAACAGAGAAAAAAATATTAAAATATAAATAGCGGTATTTTTTATCCGGGAGGGGTATTGTGAAGATAATAACTAAACTTGTTCTGTTTACGGCATTGATCGTAATAGTGCCTATGCTTGCGGTAAATATTTACTCCTCATCAAAAGCCGAGAAAAATATTGCACAGCTTGCCGAGGACAATGTTTCCAATCTTACACTGAACAGAGCAGGCAGCATAAACTTTTATTTTGAAGAGATCACTTCCGCTGCCAAGCAGCTTGCTTCTTCCGATGATATATGCAGATTTACTGCTGACTGCAACAGCGGCGATGCCGATCCCGAGGATAACAGCGAAATCAGAAAGAAACTTGATGAACAGGTAGCAGCAAATTCTTCAATACAAAAAATAATGATAATAAATAATTCCGGAGATATAGTGATCTCCACCGATGATACAGATTCTGACAAGCAGATGACCAATTACAGCGGATTGTTTTCCCTTGCATCGGAAGAAAACGGCATTTCTCCGTTTTTTATGAGCAGCGAAAAAAATGACGGGATCCCGGTATTTATAGTTGCAAAGCCGATATATTCGGAAGATAATTCCCGTCAGGGAATAATTTACCAGCTTTACGACACTGTTTATCTGCAAAGACTTATTGCAAATGTGCATTTTGACAAGTATACCGCTTCCGCAATAATGGACGGGAACGGAAATATATTTGAATATCCGTATAAAACCATCAGATCCTACAGCGAAAGCGATAAACTTGAAGGCGCCGAAGACTATCTGAGAGAACTTTTAGTCAACAGGGAAGACGCGGGAGATATGTATGAATACGGAGTGAGAAACAACGGCAAGGTCATATACAGTGCGGAGATCCCGGTCTGCGGCTGGACTATGCTGAATGTTTCCAATCAGTCAAGTATTTCCTCACAGGTCAGCAGCGTGGGAAGTTCGATACGCAACTTTTCGATAATAATAACAATCATTTCCTGCGTGGGCTGCGGAGTATTCATTTATTTCTTTACAAAACCCGTAAACAATATCATAGACACTCTGCGAAAAAAGCTGAAAGGCGATTCTACAGCCAAATTCGACATAAAGACTCATGACGAGTTCCGCGAGATAAGCGGCGTGCTTGAAGCGGTATTTGAAGAATCTTTCGAGCTTGAACAGCGTTACAAAACGATCGTTGATATTACAAACAATATAGTTTTCGAGATCAATATGGAAAACGCTCATGTTACGGTCTCAAAGAACTTTAACCAGAAGTTTGATCTGCGTCCAAAGGACGACACCATGTCGGAAAGCTTCATACATAAGCTCAGGGTGCATAAAGATGATAAGGAGCGGTTCAGTTCTGATTTTAACCGAATTCTCAGCAAGGATAATTCATTTCAGGGCGAATACCGCGTCAAGGATCTTTACGGTGAGTTTATCTGGGTAATGATAAAAGCTACCAAGTATTACAACCGCCATGATGTTCCGACCAAGGTAATAGGCGTTATCATGGATATTGACAAGGAAAAGAAAAGCGAAATGCACCTTATCCAGAAGGCTAATTTTGATAATCTTACCCAGCTTTTCAACAGAGAAACGTTCCTGAAAGGTCTGAAGAGACAGCTTGAACTTGCCGTAAATAAGAAAACGCTTGATGCGGTGATGTTCATAGATCTTGATGATTTCAAGTTTTTCAACGACCAGTACGGTCATGCCTGCGGCGATGAAGTTCTTAAATTTGTTGCGGATACCCTTAAAGAATTCTGCTTTGAGCATGGATTTGCGGGAAGGTTCGGCGGAGATGAGTTTGTAATATGCATTACCGACCTGACGCTTTACGGAGATTCGGGAAAGATCGCGCAGGAAATAATAGATACTCTCGGTGAAGGCTTTATTTCGGAATCCACGGGAGCAAAGCTGAATATCCACTGCTCAATAGGCATTGCATTCCTTATTGAAAGCGGCAAGACCACAGAAGATATTATAGCAGCTGCCGATGAAGCAATGTATAACATCAAGAAGCATGGTAAATCTGCATATGCATATGCAAAGTCCCATGCCACAGCTGCGGAAGCGTTTATTGACGATATTATTACATGATAGTATAAAAATGTCCCTTTCCTGAATGGAAGGGGACATTTTTATCAGTCCGATATGCGGTATTCATCGGTATCAAGATATTTGTCGCTGATGTTGCGGTCGAGAACTTCAAAAATATAGTCGTAGCCGAATTTGCTCATATTCCTTACGCCGTGGGAATCCGCCATTTCGCGGGTGTACTCGGATAATGGGTAAAGTCTGATGTTCTTATAATTACCTTCATAATGTGTTATTACGGGAATAAGCTCAATATTCCTGATAATGGGACTTTTATCATCTTCCGGCGCATTTTCGGTGCAGACGGTAACGTCAAATTGCAGAACGCCGCCGATAAGATTCTGTCCCACGCTCTGGGCGGAAATGAAGTTTCCTAACGAATAGGCGCAAAGGGTGATCGAACCGTCCTCCCGCTCGATTTCTTCTATGTCGCGGAGAACGTGGGGGTGATTCCCGATGATAATATCCGCTCCCGCATCGGAAAGGGTCTTTGCCACTGTTCGCTGATAGTCGCTGATGATGTCGGAATTTTCCACTCCCCAGTGAAGTGCAACAACGCATACGTCGGAAATCTCTTTCGCCTGCTTTATCTGTTCGCATATCAGATCAACGTCCTCGGTGCGTCCTATAACAAGCGGCGAACTCGCAGGCAGGGAAAGTCCGTTCAGGGACTCCGTATAGGACAGGAACGAAAATACTATGCCTTTTTCTTCCAGAGTGCGGATATGACTTTCGTCCTCCGCATCGCGGTACGCGCCGCAGACTACCGCTTCGGGACGGCTTTCCCAGTAATCCAGACAGGCGGAAAGTCCGTCCGTTCCCTTGTCGAGAGTGTGGTTGTTTGCGATGGTGAAAACGTCAAAGCCTATTTCAAGCATATAGTCCCCAAGCGCCGTGGGACTGTTGAACATCGGGTATGATGAGGGTTTGAAAACATCATTGCAGATAAGCGTTTCCTGATTTATCACTGCAATATCCGCAGGCTTTATCAGGTCGATGATATTTTCATAGGCGTAGGAAAAATCATATCCCTCGCCGCCTGCCCGCGCGTTCGCCTGATTATATATGCTTGAATGTATAAGATTATCTCCCGTGACCGCGAAACTCACCGTTTTGTAAACGGGCTCCGGTTCGGTGGTGACTGTGGTCGTCGTTTCGGACGTTGTGGGAACGGTGGTGGTTTCCACGGCGGACAAAGTTGTCATAACGGTATCAGCCGACACGGGAACGGCGTCCTCAACATCTTTGCAGGACGAAAAAGCAGGAATTATAGAAATGCAGGCAATAATTGCAATAAATTTTGGGAATAATTTCATAACAGACCCCTCTTAAAGTTACAGAATAACGGTAGTTTCCCCCGACAGATAAATTATAAAACATTTTTCGGGAAATTTCAACGATTTTGCGGAAATCTCTTGAAATAAATTTCTTAATGTATTATAATGTAATCATCAAATAAGAAAGGAATGGTCTGCAATGAGAAAAATAAGAACCTGCGAAAACTGTTATAACACCGTCCGCTGTCTTGCGGAAGAACTATCCTCCGCGGCGGCTGCGGATATTTCCGAATTTGATCCCAAAAAGACCGAGCTTGTCATTGTGGACGTTGTGAACGGCTTCGTTCGTCAGGGCGCAATGGCTTCGCCGCTTGTGGAGGACATTATCCCACCTATCGTTTCGCTTATGGAGAAATGCTCCGCGCGGGGCATTCCCGTTACTGCCTTTGCCGACTGCCACGCCGCCGACTGTGCGGAATTTGCCTCGTTTCCGCCTCACTGTATCGAAAATACCCCCGAGTCGGAAATTGTTGACGAAATTAAAAACAAAGGCGGGTATCTGCTGATAAAGAAAAATTCCACCAACGGCTTCCACGAGGAAAGTTACAGGAAACATCTTCTCGATTCGGGAAAGGATACTTTCATTGTAACAGGCGATTGTACGGACATCTGCGTGCTGCAATTCTGCCTGTCACTGAAAACATTTTTCACACAGCAGAATAAACAGTGCAGCATTGTAATTCCCATTGACTGCGCGGAAACTTACGACGCGCCTTCCCATGACGCGGATTTTATGAACATTGCCGCATATAAAATTATGAAAGACAGCGGCATAACATTTGTCTCGGAAATAACAGGGGGTGTTCTGTAATGAAGAACGATAACCGCAACCTTACGCTTCTTACGGATTTTTACGAGCTTACCATGGCTAACGGATATTTTGAGAACGGCATGGGAGATATAATTTCGTACTTTGATATGTTTTTCAGGAATGTTCCCGATGGCGGCGGATTTGCCATAATGTGCGGTCTGGAGCAGCTTATAGAATATATGGAGGATCTGCACTTTGATGATGAAGATATAGAATTTCTGCGGAGCAAGGGCATTTTCAGCGAAGAATTCCTGAACTATCTGCGGAATTTCAGATTCTCCTGCGATGTGTGGGCAGTTCCCGAGGGAACGCCTATATTCCCCGGAGAACCCATTGTTACAGTCCGCGGTCCTGCAATTCAGGCGCAGTTTTTGGAAACAATGGTGCTGATCTGCATAAATCATCAGAGCCTTATCGCCACAAAGGCAAACCGCATTGTCCGCGCCGCCGCAGGCAGACCTGTTATGGAATTCGGTTCCCGCCGGGCACAGGGCTGTGACGGTGCTATCTACGGCGCAAGAGCGGCATATATTGCAGGCTGCTGCGGAACTGCCTGCACTGTTTCCGACCGTGACGACGGTATCCCCGCACTGGGAACTATGGCACATTCATGGATACAGATGTTTGACAGCGAGCTTGAAGCTTTCCGAGCCTATGCAAAATGCTATCCAAAAGGCACGACTCTGCTTGTGGATACCTACAACGTTTTAAAATCCGGACTTCCCAACGCTATAACAGTTTTCAAGGAAATGCGGGAGCGGGGAGAGAAACCTGCGGGAATACGCATTGACAGCGGAGATATAACATATCTTTCCAAGCGAGCCCGTCAGATGCTTGATGATGAGGGTTTCCCCGATGTAAAAATAGTTGCTTCCAACTCTCTGGACGAATATATAATAAGGGATATTCTCGTTCAGGGCGCGGAGATCGACAGCTTCGGCGTCGGCGAAAGAATGATAACTTCCCGCTCCGAACCTGTTTTTGGCGGCGTATACAAGTTAGCGGCTATTGAAAAGAACGGGGAGATAGTTCCGAAAATAAAACTTTCGGAAAATACTTCCAAGATAACAAATCCCGATTTCAAGGAAGTGTGGAGACTGTTCGACACTTCTACGGGAAAGGCAATTGCGGACGTTCTGACCTGTCGGGGAGAACTTATAGACGATACAAAACCATATGAGATATTTGATCCCGAATATACCTACAAGCGCAAGACTCTGGAACATTTCAGTGCGGTGCGGCTCATGGAACAGATCTTTGACGAGGGAAGATGCGTGTATGAACGTCCGTCGGCGGACGATATACGCGAATACTGTTCCGCGCAGCTTGACACTATCTGGGACGAAGTAAAGCGTTTTGAAAATCCCCACAAATACTATGTAGACCTGTCTCAGCAGCTTTGGGACAAGAAAAACGCGCTTCTGCGCAAGGAATACAGGTAATTTTTATGAAATAAAAGATCGCCCGTTTTGCCGTAAATGTCAAAAACTGTTATCTAAATTTGTTTTTGTAAAAGCTGTATAATTTACACAAATTTATTTTATGAATTTTGTGTAAATTATATATTGCTTTTTTTTTTTTTTTTTTGCTGTATAATAGAAATATATATGACATTTGGGGGAAACTCCAAAAAATATCAGAAAGAAGGATTGTTGTATGAAATTAAAAAAATTGCTTGCGGGAATAACAGCAGCGGTAATGACATTATCGTTAGCGGCGATCATGCCTGTAAGTGCAGAAGATGCAGTAACTGCTGAAACTGAAAACATAACAACAGGTGAGGAAGTACCGGTAGAAGCCGGCAGTCTGACCTATAATTTGTCTGATCTTTTTTCAGGCAGTTTTGACATGGAACTTAAAGCTGATAAGACCATTGACGGAGGAGAAGATGTTAAATATTTCAAAAAGATAATTGATATAGGACTTGATGAAAATTTTGGAACATTCGCAGATTTTAAAAAAGTATATTCAACTATCAAAGGAGATCTTCCAAAGTATATATGCGATTCTGAAGGTTTCGGAGCGGGAACATTTAGCTGCAATTTTTTTGTGAATTGCATTTATAAAGATGAACCTATATCTTTGCAGATCGGAGATGTATTCCCGCTGTTTGACGGCAGCAGCTATTCTGTATCCGTGAAGGATCCGGGTTTCCCCGAAGGAGCGGAATTTGAAGGATTGTACTGCAATGTTATTTGTACACAAAAATCTTCGGATAATCCTCACGTTGCGGCTCTGCCTGTGGGATCTAAACTTACTGTAAATGATCCGAATAATATTAAATATGCTCCTTATTTCCTTCCTGATCTTTATACAAATTCCAACGGATTTTGCCTGAACCTCATAGAAGGCGGCGACGGAGAGTCGGACTCATGTAAATTTTTTGCTAAAAGAGATGAGGTAGAATTTATAAGCAAATATAGTTTTATTGAATATGGTAAAACTACCTATGGTGAAATACTTGAAAAATTTGATCAGATCGGTGTTCAGCTGCCTGCATACAAGTTCAACTCCGGAAATTTTGCCGCTGAAGACTTTACATTCAATTTCTTTGTTAATTACACGTCAGATGGCAAATTTTATTCAGTTTCTATCGGAGATACGGTTCCATTGTTTTCGGGTAAAGAATATTACTGTGATCTGAATGATACCGATATACCGACAGATGCAGTAGTAACCGATATTATGTGCAATGCTGCAATTATGGCAAAAACTTCTGTTGTCTATCCGGAAATTGCTAAATTGCCTTTAGGTTCTTTGCTTTGGGTAAATGTTGATACGAGCAACAGAAGCAATTATACAATAAATCTTCCCGAAGGCAATTATGCACTGACATATTCTCCGAATAGCAGAACGTATACAACAGATGACGGAGAAAAAATAACGTCAGGCACGGTCGGATATGAGGAGAGGGTCGATCTTCCGGGTATCATTAACGGCATGACCACATTCAGTGAATTGAAAACACTGTATAAAGGAATAGAATTAAAGACAGAACAGTATTTGACCGATACGTTAGGTCTTGGCAGTGACAACTTTGCTGTTGGATTAAGAATTATTGTAAATGGCAAAGATATTTATGATAATGATGACTATGCGCGTATTCGGTCGTTGAAAACAAAAGGTTATTATTACTATGATCTTGACGATGAAGCTTTGAATAAACAGGTCGCAAACAGTGATGTTATCGATAATATAAGTTATATGATAGTAAGTCTTGCAGATTCTTCAAATAACGAAGCTCTTGCGGCTATGAAAGAGGGAGACACGGTAACTCTTGCACTTGGCTATGGAGATGATATTTCTCCCGCTGTTCCTTCTGCTCCTGCCGCAAGTCCTCACAGCGTAGGTATGCCGGCTGTTGTTATCGGCAATAATTCCGCTGATACTGCTGCCGCAGGCACTTCCGAAAGCGAAAAGAAAACTGTTTCCCTGAAAGAAAGCACAAGCGTTTCCAAGGATACTCTTGCCGATATTGCAGGAAAAGATGTTGACGTTGAGTTTGAACTTTCAAACGGCGTTACATGGGAAGTAAACGGTCTTGATGTTAAAGATGCACAGAAAGTTGATCTGGGCGTAACACTCAAGACAAAGAAAGCTTCCGCAAAGCAGCTTGAAACTATTGCAAAGGACAAGGATACTTTCCAGTTCTCCATCAGACATAACGGAGATTTCGGCTTCAAAGCAGTTGTAAATATTCCCATAAACAAGAAGTACAACGGACAATTTGCAAATCTCTACTGGTTCCATGACGGCAAATTTGATTTTGTGGGCAGCTCCAAGGTAGAGGACGGCATTGCAGACTTCACAATGACGCACGCTTCCGATTACGTTATCGTATTTGACGAAGAAGCTTACGGCGAGGACGTTTCCTCGGGCGCAGGCGTTTACGAAGAAAGCGAAACTTCCGCTGCTCCCGCTGCAATAGTTGTAACGTTTGCGGCACTTGCAGTTTCCGCAGTAATTCTTAAAAAGAAAGTTTTCTGAAAATAAGAATTCCCCGATTTTCTTGAATACAGAAAGGGCGCCGCGTGAGCAGCGCTCTTTTTGTATGTCTTTTATTACAGCGGTTTACGAAAAATTCAGAAAATATTGTTGAATAGCGGAAATTTTTGTATTATAATTGATTCTTGTTAACTATTGAAACGAGGGTTTGTTATGAACGAAAATGTTACCGTCCGTACAGCGGATCTGTCGGATATTGATATACTTGTAAAGTTCCGTTTTCTGTACCAGAGCGATGCGGAAGGCGGACTTACCGAAATGCAGAAAGAATGTCTTGCAAAACAGCTGCCCGGATATTTCCGCGAGCATATCGGCAAGGATTTTACCGCTTATCTTGCGGAAACAGGCGGGGAAGTGGTCGCTACCGTTTTTATGGTACGGCTTGAAAAGCCCGCAAGCGTTCATTTCCTTAACGGCAAGACCTGTTATCTTATGAACGTCTACACCGCCGTGGGACACCGTCGGCAGGGGATAGCTTCAATGCTCCTTGACAGGCTTATTTCCGATGCCCGTTCCGAGGGGATAACCTGTATTGACCTTTCCGCAACGGCTATGGGCAAGCCTGTCTATCTGAAAAAAGGCTTTATAGAGCGCGGCAACACCGAAATGCGACTTAAACTTAAATAATTCGTAATTCGTAATGCGTAATGCGTAATTATAAGTAATTTTATGGTAATCAAGCGGTTAGATGTTAATTACGAATTACGAATTACGCATTAAGCATTATATCTGTCCTTTTATTTTGCAGAGAGTGTTCTTTTCAAGGCGGGAGACCTGCGCTTGGGAAATGCCTATCTCGTTGGCAACTTCAACTTGCGTCTTTCCGAGGAAGAACCGCAGATACAGAATGTTCTTCTCACGGGGCTGGAGCATACTTATGGCTTCTTTCAGGGAAATTTCGTCCAGCCAGTTGTTGTCGTCGTTCTTGTCGCCCACTTGATCGAGAACATACAAAGTATCTCCCGCATCGGAATAAACGGGTTCATAAAGTGAGATTGGATCGGTTATGCTTTCAAGTGCAAGAACTACGTCCGATTGTTTAACGCCTATGGTTTCGGAAATTTCCTTGACGGTAGGTTCTTTTTGTTTCTGAGCGGTAAGCTGTTCCTTTGCCTGCATAGCTTTGTATGCAAGGTCGCGGAGGGAACGGCTCACGCGGATAGGATTGTTATCGCGCATATATCTGCGCACTTCTCCGCAGATCATCGGCACGGCGTATGTCGAGAAACGAACATCAAGTTCGGTGTTGAAATTGTCTATCGCTTTCATAAGCCCGATACAGCCCACCTGAAAAAGATCATCGGCGTTTTCGCCCCTGCCTATGAATTTCTGTATAACGCTTAACACAAGGCGGAGATTGCCGTTTATAAGCTTCTGCCGCGCCTGCTTGTCCCCCTGCTTGCAGAGCTTTAAAAGCTCCATTTTTTCAGACTCCTTAAGTACCGTAAGCTTGGACGTATCCACGCCGCTTATATCAACTTTATTGTAATACATAAATATCGGCTCCCGACAATGATTTCTGTTAAGATTATTGTCAGGAGCCGATTTTAATATTCATAACAGGCAATAAACAATAATTGGAAATTACATTATTACCTTTTCCAGTTCGCGGCGGAGCTTTTTGATGATACGCTTTTCAAGTCGGGAAATGTAGGATTGTGAAATTCCTATCATGTCTGCAACTTCCTTCTGGGTCTTTTCCTTCCCGTCAATAAGCCCGAAACGCATTTTCATAATGCATTTTTCACGGTCGGGGAGACGTTCCACCGCTTCAAGGAGAATGTTCTTCTCCGCTTCGCTTTCGATACCGCCGTTTACGGTGTCCTCGTCCGTTCCGAGAATGTCGGAGAGGAGCAGCTCATTGCCGTCCCAGTCGATGTTCAAAGGCTCGTCTATGGAAACTTCATTCTTGTACTGACTTGTTTTCCGCAGGAACATGAGTATCTCGTTCTCGATACACCTTGAAGCGTATGTTGCAAGCTTTATGTTCTTGCTTGGGCAGAAGGTTTTAACCGCCTTTATAAGCCCGATAGTGCCAATGGAAACAAGATCTTCTATGCCGATGCCCGTTGACTCAAACTTCTTGGCAATATATACCACGAGCCGCAGATTGTGGGTAATTAGTATCTGCCGCGCCTGATCCTCGTCTGTTTCCAACATCAGGAAAGTCTCTTCTTCCTGTTCTTTGGAAAGGGGAGGGGGCAGCGTTTCGGGACCGTTTATGTAAAAGACATCTCCCGCTCGTTTTGGCGGGAAAAGCCGTTTCAGCACCGTTTTAAGACATTTCAGGATATTCATTTGACTATCATTCCTTTCATTATCTTGCAGTTCACAGGAGCTTTGGGTTAAGAACGGCATATTCCATTTCGCGGTCAACTATGCCTATATAAACGTCGGCTGTCCTGCGGACGCTGTTTTCCGTATCTTTGATAATTACTGCGGAGGGCTTGAAAACAGGCAGCATTCCTCCTGAAGAAATTGTTGAAAACGGTATCAGTCTCCAACCGCTGATACTCTTTTCGGCGGAAAGCACATCTTCCAGCTCCTGCGGCTCGAATATCCCCGAAAGCTTGTTTTTACCGCATACGATCACAGGTCTGCCTGTGAAAACATCTGTAAGATCGTTTCCGGTGTCTCCTATGGCGGTAAAGGAAGCCGTTCTGCCGTTTCGGGTGACTGTAACATGATACTTTGTGTCGGAAAAATTTCCGCCGTCGATAAAATACCTGAAAAATGAGATCGCCGCATATGATATTATTGTAGAAACTATCAGCGTCAGCAGGGAAATATTTACATACAGCACAGAATTGTGCCATACCATGTTCTGCCCGCCCGAAAGTATGGAAATTCCGTATTCTATCCCCGCAAAGATAAAGCTCACGAAGAAGAATATAAGTCCTGTTCTGTAAAGTTCTTTCGGGGACATTCCGCTGAAAGCCGTAATTATCATTACCGCCGCCGAAAGTATCCGTATTATAAGCAGAAGCAGAGTGTTCAGCCGCGGAAGCAGGATTATCAGCGAAAACAGACTTCCCACCACAGCCGCAAGCACGCATTTACCGTTCTTTAAGGGTGAATGTATCAGCCGCGCGGTGGTTTTCAGCAGGAAGAAATTAGCATAAATGCTTGTAATAATGAGAATATCCACATATATGTACATTTGATACCGCCGTTCCGAAAATATTTTTTATGTTGTCCACGTCATTAATTATACATTGTACGGGCATAAAAAACTGTCGATTATGGGACAAAGCAAAAAATCAGCGGAATAAATAAAAATGTCCCCCGAAATTCATCGGGGGACAAGCATATTGCAAAAATTCAATTACTTTGAAATTTGTTTAAGGCTGCCTGTTGTTGGATCAAGTATAATTTCAGTTTCATAAATTTTGCCATCATTTATTTTTTCCAGCTTGATCGTTTTTCCTTCAAGAAGTGTCCTTGCAAGATCACGGGTAATATCGGTTCGGTAATCATTGTTGTGTTTCCATATTTTAACACAGCCGTCTTTTTTGCCATTACAGGAGAAATCTTTTTCGTGTTCATATACATTTTTCCCGCATACGTGACATTTTCCATAAAACACTTTTATCAATTTGCCGTTTTCCTTGTCAAGAACATATTCAAATTCACTATTATTTTTTTTCTCAACACGCGTGACAGGTTTTCCTTCAAGGAGCGTTCTTGCAAGATCACGGGTAATATCGGTTAGGTAATAGTCGCTGTGTTTCCATATTTTAAATTTACAGCCTTCTTTTTCGTCCTCACAGGAGAAATATTTTTCGTTTTCTTCATATACATTTTTTCCGCAGAAGGGGCATTTTCCGATAATTTTATCATTTATTGCAGGCTCCTGCTCATTATTGGTGTTTTCAGGCATCGGATCAGATGCGATTTCCTTTATATCCTGAACATTATCTTCCGGCTCCGACAGATAATGCTCAACAGGCGCAAAAACACTTTCACTTACAGACATAATAGTATTTTTCAGCGCATTCATGTCATATATATTTTTTTGGTTGATAGATGCATCACGTAAAAAGTTTATAAAAGCATCGGAAATATCATATTTTGACAGCGAATCCTGCTGTAAAAGCGAAGAAATATTTGTGTAAGCGGATACCATAGCCCGCATAATATCATTTGAAGTATTATCTGTTTTTATGGTAAGGACGTTGCCTTGTTTGTGTATCTCTTTCTTGACGTTCGATTCAATGACAGGCTTATCGGCGGTATCTCCATTACGCAGATCGTTGTCGATAAAAACAAAAACTATCTGTTTTTTGTTATTTACAGCCGTGAGAAGTTCCAGAAAGCAAGCATAGCTTTCTATGTATTTCTGACTGAAAAATGCTATCATCAGATCCGAGTAGAGTATATTTCTGAGCATAGATGTGGTCCACTTGTTATTCTCATGATCGAAAGCCTTATCTGCATATACTCTCAGACCGTATTGCTCCTGAAGCGGTACTACTACATTCTTGAACACGACCTCCCAGTTGTCGCTTGCATAGCTTATAAACACATATTGTTTTTCGTCATCAAATTTTGTAATTTTCAGGTGTTCATTAAGATATTCTGATCGTTCTTTCTTTTGCTCTTCGCTCAGTGCCATTTTAAATTACCTCCGTTTTGTGTTCTGTGAGTTATTTTATCAGCTTATAAAAACGCCGTTTTTCCATGTTCCTGATTTTACATTGCCGTCCTCCCATGTGCAGGTGCCCTGACCGTTGGGGAGACCGCTGCTGAATTCGCCTTCGTAAACAAAGCTTAACCCGTCGGTGTCTTTTCCTGTATAGGTGCCTTGGTAAATGTCGCCGTTTATGAATTCGCCTTCAAAAGCATCTCCGTCGGCAAATGTCATAGTGCCGTGACCGTTTTTGATATTGTCTCTGAACTCGCCTTCGTATATGTCGCCGTTTGCCCAGATGTAAGTACCCTGACCGTTTATTACGCCGTTCTTGTACTCACCTTCGTAAACGTCACCGTTTGCATATGTTGTAGTTCCTTTGCCGTTTTTCATGCCGTCCGCCCAGTTTCCCGTGTAGGACTCGCCGTTGACCCATGTTTCGGTGCCCTGACCGTTTCTCTCGTCATTTTCCCAGTCGCCCGAATAGATGAACTCCACACCGCTCGGATCTGCTCCGCCGTAAGAACCCGTACCTTCTCTTTTGCCGTCGATCCAGTTTCCTTCATAAACTGTGCCGTCTGCGTATTTCATAGTACCCTGACCGTTTGGGATCCCGTCCAGCATTTCGCCTTCGTAGAGATCTCCGTTTTCATTGGTAAAAGAGCCTTTTTCTTTTTTTATCTCCGTTGTTGTTTCGGACACAGGCAGCGTAAATGATGATATTGCCGCCGATGAAGTGATCTCGCTCACAGATGCGGAAAGTTCGTCATCTTCCGATGATCCTCCGGAAAACGATACTATCAGTAATATTGCAAGTATGATAACCGCAAGAGCCGCCGCGGATATGATAATTATTTTCTTTGTCTTTCCGCTGTCGGCAGCAATTTCTCCCGAAAATGCAGTGCCTGAATTATTTTCTGTTATGTCGGAAATATCATTTTCCTGCGGGAGTTCCTCAACTGCGGCAGGCTCGACAATTTCCTCATCAGCGTTTCTGAAAACGCCCTCACTGATGGAACGGATCGTGCTTTGAAGAGCATTCAGATCGTCGATAGTTTTCCTGTTAATGGAAGCATCATCGAAGAAATTGATAAATGCGTCCGAAATATCGTATTTTGAAAGTGAATCCTGCTCGATAAATGTTGAAATGCTTGTAAAGGCGAACTTTATGGCACGCATGATGTCATTTGAAGTATTGTTTGTGCTTGTAATTATATTTGCGCCTTGGTTAAGAAGCTCGTTTTTTACCCCGCGTTCGATGGCGGGCATTTCATTATTTGTGCATACGTGCAGATCATTGTCAAGAGAAACGAATATTATCTGTTTCTTGCTGTTTATAGCAGTAAGAAGTTCCAGAAAGCAAGCATAGCTTTCTATGTAGCTCTGACTGACGAAAGCTATCATCAGATCCGCGCCGCGTATATTTCTCAGCATAGGAACGATCCATTTATCGTTTACCTTGTCAAAAGCCTTATCCGCAAACACTCTCAGACCGTATTGTTTCTGAAGGGGCACAACGCCGCCCTTGAATACAGTTTCCCAGTTATCGCTTGCGTAACTGATGAATACATACGGTTCTCCGGAAGAACATTCCGTTACGGTAAGATTTTTTTCAAGATAGTTTGCTCGTTCGATCTTCTGAGCATTAGTTAATGCCATTTTTGTTACTCCTAATAATTTTTAACTGCAATAAAGCAGATATTTTGTAAATTAACAAATTATGTGATTTTTAATGCCGTTTGCTTTAATATGGGGGATCAGCCTATAAATTCGCCGTTTTCCCACTGTCCCGACCAGACTTCACCATTTGCAAATATGTAAGTACCATGACCGTTTTTACTGTCATCTTTCCATTCGCCTTCATATATATCGCCGTTTGCAAATGTATAAATACCCTGACCGTTTTTATTGTCATCTTTCCATTCGCCCTCATATACATCGCCCTCTGCATATGTCATAGTACCCTGACCGTTTGCTTTATCATCTTTCCATTCGCCTTCATATACAGTACCGTCTGTCCATGTTACAGTACCATGACCGTTTCTGACATTATCTTTAAATTCGCCGACGTATATATTGCCGCTTGCCCATGTGTAAGTACCCTGACCGTTTCTTTTGTCATCTTTCCACTCGCCTTCATATACAGTACCGCTTGCATATGTTATAGTCCCCTGACCGCTTTTTAAACCGTCTTTCCATTCGCCTGTATATACATCGCCGTTTGTATATGTCATAGTACCCTGACCGTTGGGTATGCCGTTTAACAGATCGCCTTCATAATAGTTCCCTTCCTCGTCGGTGTAAGAACCATTTTCAGGCTTTGCTTCCTCTGTGGCAGCTTCTGTTATTTCTGCCGCTGTTGTTTCGGATACTTCTGCCGATGCGGGTATATCATCTGCCGGCTTTTTGGATAATGATACTATTAATAATATCGCCAACAGAACGACCAGAAAGCTCAGTACCGATATAATAGCTATTCTTTTGAGTTTTTCATTGTTTTGTACTGCTGCGGGATAAACTGCGGCAGGCTGTATTCCGCCGTCATTGTACGATCTGTTTGCCTGCGTGTATTCGGCAGGCTGTTCATTCGGAGCGGGTGCATCGGTCAGGGGAACAGACGTTTCCTGCGGCGCGGTCGGAGCAGGCGCAGTCGGTGCGGGTGCAGTCGGTGCGGGTGCAGTCGGAGAGGGTGCATCGGGCAGGGTAAAATATGTATCCTGCGGTGCAGCAGGTATATCGGCAGGTTGTGCATCAAATGCAAAAACATTCTTGCTTACTGATCTTATAGTGCTTTGGAGCGCAATAAGATCGTTTATTGTTTTCTTATTTATGGCAGCATCGCGGAAAAAGTTGATAAACGCGTCCGAAATATCGTATTTTGACAGCGAATCCTGCTCGATAAATGTTGAAATGCTTGTAAAAGCGGATTTCATAGCGCGCAGAATGTCATTTGAAGTATTGTTTGTGATAGTAGTGATATTTGCGCCTTGGTTAAGAAGTTCGATCTTTGCGCCCCGTTCTATGGCAGGCTGTTCATCGCTTGCGCCGATACGCAGATCATTTTCAAGCGCAACAAAAATGATCTGCTTCCTGCTGTTTACGGCAGTGAGGATCTCCAGAAAGCAAGCATAGCTTTCAATGTATTTCTGGCTTACAAAAGCGATCATCAGATCTGAGCCGCGCACATTTCTCAGCATTGGAACGATCCACTTGTCATTTACCTTGTCAAAAGCCTTATCCGCAAACACCCGCAGACCGTACTGCTCCTGAAGCGGTACGACAGCCTTTTTGAACACGGTCTCCCAGTCATCGCTTGCGTAACTGATAAAAACGTAATGTTCTCCGCGGGAACACTCCGTTACTTTGAGATTATTTCCAAGATACTCGGCTCTTTCCATTTTTTGTTTATCATCTAATGCCATACTATCCTACTCCTGATATGTTTATTCTGAAATACATTGCCTGTAAATACCTTGAGACCGTATTGCTTCTGAAGCATACAACAGCTTCTTTGAACACGGTCTCCCGATCATCGCTTGCATAAGTGATAAAACATAAGATCCTGCCTGAAAGATCAGGGCTCGTCCTGTCTTTTGTTTATCATTTAATGCTATTTTATATTACCTTTTTATGTCAATGAGAAAGCAGAGCGGTAAGGTAGTTTATGAGTTCGGTTATCTGTGGCTTGGAGAACTGACCGTCCGCGCCGACAGTTTTTCCCTTGGCTATCATCTGTTCGTTTATGAGGGAGGAGAACAGCAGTACAGGTATCTTTTTAAGGGTATTATCGTCCTTGATAAGCTTTGTGAGCCTGTGGCCGTCCATCTTAGGCATTTCAATATCGCTGATAACGCAGGCGATATGAGAAGTAACGTCTGTGCTGTCCTTGAACTGGGATATGTAATTCCAGGCGTCCTCGCCGTTTCCGAAGGATACTATATTATGGAAACCTATGTTATTGAGGGACTCGGTTATCATCTTATTGAGGAATTTGGAATCGTCCGCAACGACAATTCTCTTGTTGCCCACTGCTTCGTTGGGACGGAGAGCGTTTTCGATGCCTTCCAGATCCAGACCTACGTTCTTGTTGAGAGCGGCAACGATCTTTTCAAAGTCGAGGATAATGATTATCCTGTCGTCTATCTTTGCAACGCCTGTGGAAAGACCTACAGCATCGCTTCCCGTGCCGTTTGCAACAGCGGGGGGATCGGAGATCTCAGACCACGATATTCTCTGTATGCCTTTTACTTTTGTAACGTGGAAAGCAACGTTCATGCGGTTGAATTCGCAGATAATGAATATTTCCTTTCCGGAGTTTTCATGGGGAACATGAATGACCTTATGCAGATCAATAACGGAGATCAGTTTATCACGTGGGATAAACACGCCCTCCACTTCTTCCGGGGCGTTAGGAACAGGCGTAACGTCCTGATTTATCATGATCTCAACAACTTTGGAGATATTTATGCCAAAGTTATTGTCGCCCACCTGAAATTCAAGCAGTTCAAGTTCGTTGGTTCCGCTTTCAAGCAAAATATTTGTATTCATGAGAAAAAACCTCCTCCGATCTGGGACGCCGCAAAAGAAATCGCCGTTCTTATGCAGACATAAATCCTTAGTTTACATTATACAACATTTACTCCAAAAAATCAATAATTTTTTATAACAAAATAAAAATATTGTTATTTTGCATAATAATTGCCTGTTTATTTTATCCTTTCAGATTCTTTATCATGCGTATATCTTCCCCGACGAACATGATGGTGACGAATCCGCCGAAAATTCTTGAGATCATGCGGTCGTTGTAATTTTTCTGGAGTTCGGCGGGGGAAAGGTTGGTGCTGATGATGGTGGGACGTCCCAGATTCATGCGGGAGTTTATTATATTGTAGAGTGTGGATTCATAGAATCCCGAGCGGAATTCCGAGCCGAGATCGTCAAGCACCAGCAGATCCGAGTCGATAAGGGTCTGCATGGTGTCGGAATCGGGGTCTTTCCCGCGCCCGAAATGTTCGTTTTCTATGACTCTAAGATAGTTCAGCAGGGATCCGTAAGCCGCGGAGAAGCCTTTCTTTGCCACTTCTTTTGCAATTGCAAGGGAAAGATGCGTTTTCCCGAGTCCCGTCATGCCTATGAACAGCAGGCTCGGGGAATCAAGGGAGAAAAGTTCCGCGTATTCCTTGCATACACTGAGATTTTCGGACATCTTGCGGTAGCAGTCCATGCCGTTATCATCGGTCTTTCCTTTATAGTATTCCAGTGAGAAATGTTCAAAATCGCAGTCGGGCATATTTGCTTCGGAGTTCAGCTCCTCCACCGCCAGCCTGCTGAGAAGTTCGTTGTAGCATTTACAGCGCTTTACGCCGTCATATCCCGTATCGCTGCATATCCCGCAGAAGTATTTCGGCTTTAAATAGTCTTCGGGAATGTTATGGCTTTTCAGCAGTTCTTTTATCATCTGCTGTCCCTGCAAATTGCGTTCCTTTATCCTTTCAAAATTTTCCTTGTAATTTTTCCCTCTTTGCAGTATAACTTTCGTCAGCTCCGCGCTTGTCTGCGCGATCCGGGCATTGATCTCGGCAATTTCGGGGATCATGCGCTCCGCTTCCGCCTTTCGTCTTTCAAGATCCTGCTCCGCGCGGAGTTCACGCTCTTTTATGATATTTTCGGCTTTTTCGCATATCCTTTTGCTGTATGGCATTGATCCTGCCTCCTTAATTTTTTCTTATTTTAGGAGAATTGTTCATGGCGTGTTCCATTATCCTGTTAAGATCGTAAGAATGTCCGCCGCTGTCTGCCGAAGCCTTTTTCGGCTTCTTTTCGGACTCGTTCTGCGCTTCACGGACGGTATTTATACCCTTTTCGTACCATGAAATTAGTATCTTGTTCATGTAGCTGAATTTTACCTCTCCGATGGTATCTATCATTCTTTCATATGCGTAAACAATAAGATCAATGGAGATGTTTTTGCTCGCCCAGTCCTTGATATACTTGCTTTCGGACGCTGTAAATGCCCGTTTCAGCTTCAGCTTTGCGGAAACTTGTCCTTCAAGCGAGAAATAATTCTGTATGTTAATTACTTCCATTGACGCCTGTTCGTGTGTGGTGATGCCTTTTTCGTACCAGTTTACGGCAGTTTTTTCAATATATCCTATGCTTGCCTTGTTGATCTGTCTTGCAAGGTCGATTATCATAACAAGAATGTCGGGAGCAATGCCGTAGTAGTCGTGGAGCCAGATAAGCGTCTGCTGTTCGGTGTGGTTAAGGAGACGTCCGAGGGAAGTTTCGGCTGACCTGAACAGGAAACTTATGCTTTCCGAACTGTTCATCCTGTCGGCGATCTCGGCAGCGGAAAGCTTTTTGATACTGCGTTCATGTTCAAGCTTTGCGGAAACAGTATCCGCCTGATGTGTCAAGGCGGTTGACTTTACGGGCTTTGGAGAATGTATTTCGGCGGATCCGCTGCCGTCGGGATAGATGATACCCACCTGCTGCCAGTAGGAAAGCGCGTCCTCCACATCGTCCGCGGAAGCACCTACAGCTTCACCCACAGCGGAAAGGTCGATCTCGGAAAGCTTGTTCTTTAATATGTAAAGCAGGACTTTCACAGCCTTGCCGTTTGCAAGTTTCAGAAAGTCGGCGGCTGCATCGGGAACTGCGAAAACGCCGTCTCCGCCTGCCCAGTTGATCTTATATTTCATGATGTAAAATATTTCCTTTCAAATACGGTTTAAAACTGCTGTAAAAAATATTATAGCATATTTTCGGAAAAAAATCATTAAAAACTTGACCAAATTTTATTTTCGTGATATTCTATAAATATAGCAATATAAAAAGAGCAAAATTCAACATAAAGGGAGAATTTTTATATGGAAGATAATAACAATATTCCCGAAGAGACCACTGCCGCGCAGGAAAGCGGCAGCGAGGAAGGAAGAGTCAGGTACACAAAGCAGCAGAGCTTTCTGTATACGGCAATATCGGTAGTGCTGTTCTTTGCAATATATTTTGCGGTGAAAGGCATAGGCGGGATCATAAACCGTCCTTATACCATGTTCGTTTACGGAGAGGAACTGACTGAGGATATGGCGGCGGAAGCGCTTGAGATCAGCGGGATCTCTGACGGAAACGGTTACGGATTTGAAAACGCCCGCCTTGAAAAGGATAGTTCGGGGTACGTTGTTACTATGCTGTTTTCAAGCGAAAACGTTTACCAAAGCGATGAGGACAGCGGTTACTATGCCCACGCGGAGGAAGTTCTGAACTTTGATTTTGCGGATCCAACAGCCGATGAGCGGGTAGAATTCTACCCGTATGCCGAAAATCCGTATTTTGCCGAGTACGCTTACGGCGAGAAGTACACCGATACGCTGACCGCCGAAAATGCCGTTTGCTTCTTTGAATGGGAGGGCAGGCAGTACGCTTTTTACAGCCGCCGCGGGTCGGGTATTCCCTCGGAAATAAAGGGTTTGTTTGCAAATTCGGAAAAAGTGTTCTGAAAAGGTTGCAATTTGAATTGAAAAGTGGTATAATTATTGTATATGTGAAAATTAACGATAATTCGTTGCTTAAAGGAGAATCATAATTGACGGATCATAAGAAAGCAGTCAGGGACATGATCTCAAAGAGAACAGATCCGCCGCTCTGCTTCCTGCACAGCTTCGGCTGTCAGCAGAATGTCAGCGACGGGGAGAAGATCCTCGGTCTGCTTTGCGAAATGGGTTACGGCGTTACAAACGATATAACTGCCGCAGATCTTATAATTTACAACACCTGCGCCGTGAGAGAGGGCGCGGAGCTGAAAGTCTACAGCCTTGTGGGTAACCTGAAAAATCTCAAAAAGAAAAAGCCGGGGCTTATCATCGGCGTTTGCGGCTGTATGGCTCAACAGGAGAAAACCGTTGAAAAGCTGAAAAGAAGCTACCCCTATGTGGATATTATTTTCGGAACATTTGCCCTCGGTGAACTTCCGGGACTGCTTTACAAAGCACTGACCGAAAAGGGAACGGCTGTGGATATTTCCGAGTATAAAGCCGATTTCCCCGAGGATATACGTCCCGTCAGAAACAGCAGCTTCTCGGCAAGCGTTCCCATAATGTACGGCTGCAACAATTTCTGCTCATACTGCATTGTTCCGTATGTCCGAGGACGGGAAAGGAGCCGTTCTCCCGAAGCTGTCCTTGCGGAAGTCAAGGAGCTTGCGGAACAGGGTTACAAGGAAATAATGCTCCTCGGGCAGAATGTAAATTCATACGGCAAGACCTTGGACGAGCCTATAAGCTTTTCGGAACTTCTGCGGCGGATAAACGGCATAGACGGCGATTTCCGCGTGCGGTTCATGTCCTCACACCCAAAGGACGTTACAAAAGAACTTATCGACACGATCATAGACTGCGAAAAGATCTGCAAACATCTGCATCTGCCGCTCCAATCGGGAAGCGATCGTATACTTGAAGCCATGAACAGGCGGTATACTTCGGGGAAATATCTGGAAACCGTGGAGTACGCAAGAAGCAGGATCCCCGATTTTTCGTTCAGTACGGATATTATTGTGGGCTTTCCCAACGAGACGGCGGAAGATTTTGAAGCCACGCTGGACGTTATGCGGAAGGTAAGATATGACAATATTTTCTCTTTCATCTATTCCAAGCGTACAGGCACAAAAGCCGCCGACATGGAGGACGTGACTCCCGAAGAGGAAAAGAAGGAACGCATACAGCGGCTTCTTGACCTTCAAAGGGAAATTTCCTCAGACGGCTTTAAAAGGTTTATCGGCAGGACGCTTACGGTCCTGTTTGACTCAGCCGATGAGGACGGATACTGTTCGGGAAAGAGCGATGAGTTTATAATTGTAAAAGCAAAAGCGGATCCTTCCGTTATAGGAAGTTTTCAGAGAGTGAAGATCGCCAAAGCCTTTAACTGGGCGCTTGAAGGCGGGATCATAAACGGCTGATATTCTGAAAGGAGCGTATGCTATGACGATCTCGGGTATAGGAGATGCTGTGAGATTCTACAATACTGTCAGACAGGAGTCTTCATCGGGAGTTTCTCCCTTTGCCGACGCTGTGGCGGAAGCTGAGGAGAGTTCTGATACAAGATCCGATGAGGAAATGCTGAAAGATACACTGTATGAGATATACAGGGACAAACAGCAGGAAAATTCCGAAAAGGAAGAGAAAAAGGACTTCTGGGAACTGCGCACCGAGCGGCAGAAACTTCTTGATGAGCAGTTCGAGAAAGCAAGACTTCAGAGAGAAGCTTTTGAAAAGCTTATGCTGAAAAGGCAGCAGGCAGGGGAATACTTTTACAGCGGCGAAGGAGTGCTTTTCCTTCATTCCGCGGCGGCGGATATTTTCGCGCACATGAGTTCGTTTTAAAAATTGTTTATAAAGGAGATATTTGATATGAACGTTATCGACAAAGCAAGAGAACTGGGTCAGCTCATTCAGGCTGATGAAAGGTATGCGGCTTACTGCAAAGCCAAGGACGCAAACGACAAGGACGAGGAGCTTCAGCAGCTTATCGGCGAATTCCAGACCAAGAGGGTGGAACTCAACACCGAAATGTCCAAGGACAACAGAAGCGCGGAACGTCTCACCGCTCTTGACGATGAGATAAAGTCCCTTTACGGAACTATCATGGCAAATAAGAACATGGCAGTTTACAATGAAGCCAAGAACGCCATGGATCATATGCTGAACCAGATAAACATGGTAATTACCTGTTCCGCCAACGGCGACGATCCCATGACCTGCCCCACAGAACCCGGCGGCTGCAGCGGAAGCTGCGCTTCCTGCGGCGGCTGCGGCTGATAAGAAACACATTCCGATCGAGAGGAGAACAATGACCTGCCGCTCATGCGGCGGGTCAAATGCGGTATATTATGGATATGCAGATAGATTACGAACACCTTTCACCGATGATGAAACAGTATTTTGAAGTCAAAAACAAGTATGCAAATCACATACTGTTTTTTCGGCTCGGCGACTTCTACGAGATGTTCTTTGACGATGCGGTGCTTGTCTCAAAAGAACTGGAACTGACTCTTACAGGGCGGGACTGCGGTCTTGAAGAGCGTGCGCCTATGTGCGGGATCCCTTATCATGCCAGCGAAATATACATCAAACGTCTTATCGAGCTTGGGCATAAGGTGGCTATCTGCGAACAGCTTACTGATCCGAAGGACGCTAAAGGCAACATTGTGGAACGGGACGTTATCAGGATAGTTACTCCCGGAACTCTTACCGACAGCAGCCTTCTGGACGAATCAAAAAACAACTATATCTGCTGCGTTTATGCAGGTAACGGCGAATGTGCAATATGCTTTGCGGATATTTCCACGGGCGAAGTGCATCTTTTCCTGAAAAAGGGAAAGGACATTCAGAATGAACTTATAAACGAACTTTCAAGATTTGCCCCTGCGGAGATACTGTTCAACCAAGCTTTTCTTGACCTTAAAGAGGTGACAGGATTTATCAGGAACAAGACGGAAAGTTCCGTTCAGCTTCTTGATGACCGCTGCTTTGATATTCCGGAAAATCCCGATGTTATAACAAAGCAGTTCGGTGTTTCGGAAATATGCGAGATCGGACTTAACGAGGGTACTCCCGAAGCTGCCTGTGTCTGCGGACTTTTCGGCTATATCGGAGATACACAGAAGGCTCTTATCGGACGTTTTACCGAGATCAAGCGCTATAATGACAATTTCTTTATGGAGCTTGACCTTACCGCAAGGCGGAACCTTGAACTTACCGAGACTATGCGCAGCAAGGAAAGAAAGGGAAGTCTCATGTGGGTGCTTGACCATACACAGACTTCCATGGGCAGACGGCTCCTGAAATCCTACATCGAGCAGCCGCTTATCAAGCCCGCGATCATCATAAACCGTCTTGATGCGGTGGAGCAGCTCTGCAAAAAGTCCGTTGCCCGCGAAGAACTTGAAGAACAGCTTTCCTCTGTCTATGATCTGGAGCGGCTCATGACAAGAGTCATGTACAGGACTGCAACTCCGAGGGACGTTAAATCGCTGTCGGTAACGGCTTTGCGGCTTCCCGAAATAAAAAAGCTGATGGAGAATTTTTCCTGCAAGCTGCTTTCCGAACTTAACGGCAAAATGCACACTCTGAATGAAATTTCGGGACTGGTGGAAAATGCAATAGTTGATGAACCTCCCGCAAATGCAAGAGAAGGCGGCGTCATAAAGGACGGTTTCAACGAGGAACTGGATCATCTGAGAGATATTGTAAAAAACGGCAAGAGCATTATCGAGGACATAGAACAGCGGGAAAGAGAACGCACAGGCATAAAGACTCTGAAACTCGGGTACAACCGCGTTTTCGGATATTATATCGAAGTTACGAAGTCCTTTTATGACAGAGTTCCCGACAATTATGTAAGAAAGCAGACTCTTGCAAACTGCGAGCGTTTCATTACCGATGAACTGAAAAAGGCAGAATATGAGATCCTCGGCGCAAATGACAGGATACTTTCACTTGAATATGATATTTTCTGCGAAGTGCGGGACTATATCGCATCACAGCTTGTAAAAGTTCAGGAGACCGCCGCGGCTGTGGCGCAGCTTGATGTGCTTTGCTCCTTTGCATATGTTTCGCTGAAAAATGAATATACAAAGCCCGATATTGCCATTGACGGCATTATTGACATCAAGGACGGCAGACACCCTGTGGTTGAGCTTATGCTCACTGATGAGATGTATGTTCCCAATGACACATATCTTGATCTTGATAAGAACCGTATGGCTATAATTACGGGACCGAATATGTCGGGCAAATCCACATATATGCGGCAGACGGCACTTATAACTCTTATGGCGCAGATAGGCTGTTTCGTTCCTGCTAAATATGCAAAGATCACAATTGTGGATAAAATTTTCACCCGTGTGGGAGCGTCCGACGATCTCACCGCAGGGCAGTCCACATTTATGGTGGAAATGAGCGAGGTGGCAGACATTCTCAAAAACGCCACAAAGCAAAGTCTTGTCATACTTGACGAGGTGGGCAGGGGAACTTCCACATATGACGGGATAAGCATTGCAACGGCTGTTGCGGAATACATAGCGGGTTCAAGAAATCTCGGCTGCAAAACGCTTTTTGCAACGCATTATCACGAACTTATAAAGCTTGAAAACGACCTTGACGGCGTTAAGAATTACAGCGTTGCGGTCAAGAAGCGTGGCGAAGATATAAAATTTCTCAGGAAGATCGTCCGCGGCGGTGTGGACGACAGCTACGGCATTGACGTTGCAAAACTTGCGGGACTTCCGAAGAAAGTTCTTGAAAGAGCAAGACAGATCCTGACGGAGATGGAGAACGACAGGCAGGAGACCGCACTTAAAAGCGAGGAGCAGATCTCGTTCCGCAGCATGGGAAATGAAAAGATAATAGAAAAACTCAGAAAAACAAATGTTGACGAATTTACTGACGAGGACGCAAAGTATTTCCTGAAAGAAATTTGCGGTATGCTTGAATAACGGGGAGGCAGGAACGTGCCGAGGGTACAGGTTTTAAGCAAGGAAACGGCGGAACTTATCGCTGCGGGAGAAGTTATTGAACGTCCCGCGTCCATAGTGAAGGAACTGCTGGAAAATTCCATAGACAGCGGCGCGGACAGCATAACCGTTGAGATCAAGCGCGGCGGGATAAGTTTTATACGAATAACCGACAACGGCTGCGGCATTGAATATGGAGATGTTCCTACCGCGTTTCTCCGCCATGCCACAAGCAAGATACATGATAAGGGCGATCTGGACAGCATACTTACGCTCGGTTTCCGGGGTGAAGCTTTAGCTTCGATATGCGCCGTTTCAAAAGTTGATGTCATTACCAAAGTAAAGGGCGACGACTACGGAACGCATTATATCATCGAAGGCGGCGAACAGAAAGAATATGAACGCGCAGGCTGTCCCGAGGGAACGACTATCATCATAAGGGATATTTTTTACAATGTCCCCGCGCGGCTGAAATTCCTGAAAAAGGACGTTTCGGAGGGAAATGCCGTGGCATCGGTGGTTGACAAGATAGCTGTTTCTCACCCTGAAGTCGCTTTCAAATTCATTCGCGACAACAAGCAGGAATTCATTACTCCGGGAGACGGGGAACTTTATTCTTCAATATACGCCGTAATGGGAAAGCAGTTTGCCGCATCGCTTATCCCTGTAGATTATCAGCTTAACGGCGTGAAGATAGACGGCTTTACGGTCAAGCCGCTTTTCGGCAGACCGAACCGCTCCATGCAGCATTTCTTTATAAACGGCAGATATGTAAAATCCCCGGTTTGCACATATTCTCTCGAACACGCTTACACAAACAGCATAATGGAGGGAAAGTTCCCGTCCTGTGTGCTGAGAATGACGGTCTCGCCGTCGATAGTGGACGTGAACGTCCACCCTGCGAAAATCGAGGTCAGGTTCACTGATGAGAGAGTTATTGCGGACAGCATATATTTTGCGGTAAAGAATGCAGTTATGCTGGACGACAAACCTGCCGAGATCACGGTAAAACAGCAGAAGCAGGATTATACAAGACCTGTTCCCGAAGATCTTCCGAAATACAGTCAGACGGAACTTACGGGGGGAAAAGATGTAAGAGAGATACGTCCCGCATACCGTGAGGAAATGTCGGAACAGTCTGTTGTCAGGACGCCGCATATGCCGATAATTCCGACCACGGCATATAATAACGTCATGGAGGAACACGGCGAGCCTGAGCCTGAAACGGAACTGAGCGGGTTTGCACCTCCGCCCGAGAGCGGCGGATTCAAGTATATAAATGAGTCCTCATTTGAAAAAAAGACTGCGCCTGCCGCAGAAACTCCCGATGAAAAGCCGATTTATTTCAGGATCATCGGAGAAGCGTTCAAGAATTACATAATTGCCGAGATAGACGAGGATATAATTTTCGTGGACAAGCACGCCGCCCATGAGCGGATATTGTTTGAAAAGCTGCGTTCGGGCAGGGGAAAGCCCCAGTGCCAGATGCTACTTGCGCCATGTGAAACGCTGCTGGATTTTGAGGAATTCAACGCGCTTATCAATAATAAGGAACTTGTGAAGGATCTGGGATTTGATTTTGAAATATCGGGCAATTCCAAGGTGGAAGTTACGGGGATCCCGAGCATTCTGGACGGCTGCGATCCTGCCGATCTTATCATTGAACTTGCAAAAAATATCAGTGAAAACAAGAATAACCCCATGCCCGAAATTCTGGACGATATGTATCATACATTCGCCTGCAAGGCAGCAATAAAAGCAAACGACATCACATCTCTGACGGAGCTTTCGGAAATAGTAAAGACTATACTTACAGACGAGAGAATAAGATATTGCCCACACGGCAGACCTGTAATGTTCAAGCTTTCAAAGCGGGAACTGGAAAAGCAGTTCAAGAGAGTTCTTTAAAGGAGAGAAGCTTATGCCCGTGAAAAAACAGCCGCTTCTGGCGGTGGTGGGACCTACCGCTTCGGGAAAGACGGCTCTTGGCGCTGCTTTGGCGGAAGAATACGGCGGAGAAGTGGTATCTGCGGATTCCATGCAGATATATAAAGGGCTTGACATCACTTCCGCAAAGCCCACAGCGGAGGAAATGCGGGGCATTCCTCACCATCTTATAGGCGTTGTGGACATGAATGCGGATTTCAGCACGGCGGACTACGTTTCGGCGGCGGAAAAGGTGATCGCGGATATAGGTGCAAGGGGCAAACTTCCCGTACTTGTGGGCGGAACGGGTCTTTATATAAATTCGCTCATAGACAACATCAGTTTTGACGCTTCGGGAAAGGACGACAGCGTAAGAAAACGTTTATATGAAGAAGCGGAAACTCTCGGCAGGGAAGCACTTCACAGACGTCTTGCGGAAATCGACCCCGAAACGGCAGAATGGGTCAGTCCGAATAACGTGGTTCGGGTAGTCCGCGCTCTGGAAGTCTGCGAAGTTACGGGAATGAAGTTCAGCGAGTACAAGAAGCTGAACAGGGGGAACGGATCAAAATATGACGTCTGCATGATAGGACTGAATTTCCGCGACAGGCAGAAGCTTTACGACAGGATCGACAGGCGGGTGACTGTAATGGCGGAAAACGGTCTTGTTGAAGAATGCAGGGCAGTTTATGAAAATGTTGAAACAGGCACGGTATGTCAGGCGATCGGCTACAAAGAGATGATACCATATTTTAAAGGCGAAGCCGATTTGGAGCAGTGTCTTGACAAAATAAGGCAGAATTCCCGCAGATACGCCAAAAGACAGCTTACATGGTTTCGTCGTGATGAACGAATAAACTGGATCTATTTGGACGAAATAAATAATTTTGATGAAATTATTAAAATATGCAAAAAAATAGTAGCCAAATCAGAAATTTTATGTTATAATAGAATGTAAGCATTTTTTTGCTTGAAAATTGAGCAGTCCCGACCGGAAAGGATGATAAAATTGAATAAGAATATGAACCTTCAGGATGTGTTCCTGAATCAGATCAGGAAGGACAAGATGACCGCAACTTTCATTCTTACAAACGGCTTCCAGTTCAAGGGAACGGTAAAGGGCTTTGACAGCTATGTTGTAATTATTGATTGTGACGGCAAGCAGGAACTTGTGTTCAAGCACGCTATTTCTACCATAATCCCCGCAAAAACCATTTCTATACTGGATTCGGAGCAGTGATGACGCGATATGATGAATACAGTCACAGTCAGGATATTGGTTTTCCTGCTTTCACTGTTTATTCTGATAACTGTTTTCAGTCAGATAAGTATGCAGTTCAAGGACAGATATGTGACCGAAACTGCTGTTATGTACTCTTCCGCTGAAAAAGTATCCTTTCAGGGCGTTTATATCCGCAATGAATCGGTGATAAGGGGAGGAACGACAGGCGTCCTGAGTTACCCCAATGCCGATGGCAGCAAGATCGCCAACGGTTCGGCGGTGGCTTACGTTTACAGAAGCGAAAACGACATTTATACCGATCACAGGATCGAACAGCTGAAAGAGGAACGGGAACTTTTGGAAAGCGCACAGAATCCCGGCACCACAGAAGTTGCAGAGCCAAAGTTCATTTCTTCGCTGATAGACGACGAGTATCAGACGATCGCTGTGCTTATTGCTGAAAACGACCTTGAAGATCTGGAAAAGGAACGCAGGCAGCTCCAGACTCTTATGGACATTTACCATATTGTCATAAACGAAGAAACGGATTTCAATGACGCGATTTCAAGCCTTGATTCGGAAATATCGAGCCTTGAAGCCAAGCGAAAGGATCCTGTAAATGTTATAACAGCCGACAGCACAGGCTACTTCATAAGCCATACGGACGGATATGAGGGAACGCTCTCCTTTGACAGTATCGGCAGTCTGACTGTTGACAAGATCAAGGAGATCATAAACGATCCCGATAAAAGCAGTTCGAGCGGCACTGTAGGGAAAATGGTAGACGGCTATGAGTGGAAAATGGCGGGGATAATCGACCCGAAGTCCGCGGATTTTAAAGTGGGCAGCAGTATTACGGTAAAGTTTACTTCAACGCCCGATACAGTTACCGCCACCATAGAGGATATAGTTGATTCCGATGATCCGAATGAAAGCCTTATCATAATTTCCTGCGATGAACTGACATTTGATCTCGTTCAGCGGCGGGTCGAGCGTGTGGAGCTTATTCTTAACGATTACGAGGGAATAAGAGTTCCGCGGAGCGCTATCCGCTTTGACAAGGACAATCAGAAAGGCGTTTACATTCTTCTCGGACAGAGAATAGCTTTCAAAAAGATAGAGACGGTCTACGAATGTGACGAATACATACTTTCAAAGGCAACTTCCGATACAGCATATGTAAGCATTTATGACGACATAATCACAGAAGGAGAAATATCCGCCGATCTTTATGCCGAGGAGACGGAGCCTGCGGAAGATGAGGGATCGCCACCCGAGGAAACGTATATTGCCGATGATGTGAAGGAAGAAACTTCACGGACTGATCGGGAGACCGATGAGGAAAGCACCGAAGAGACCGAAAGCGGAGACGATGAGCTTTGGGAATAATATGATCCTTTAAGGAGATGAGCAAGTGGATCCTGTTATTTACGAAAATCTGAAAAGAATACGTTTTGAAGTGGGAGAGGCAAAAGCCAGATACCGAAAACCCGAAGATACGGTAAGGATAATGGCAGTCACAAAGACTGTCCCTTATGAACGGGTGAATACGGTCATTGACGACGGCATAACTCTTCTGGGAGAAAACAGAGTTCAGGAGTATCTTGAAAAGAAGGATCACTACCGATCGGGTGCGGAAGTGCATTTTATCGGGCGTTTGCAGACAAACAAGGTAAAATACATCATTGACAGCGTTAAACTTATACATTCTCTTGACAGTATGAAGCTTGCAGAGGAGATCGACAGACAAGCCGCAAAGAAAGGCATTTGCATGGACGTTCTTGCGGAAGTGAACATCGGCGGAGAGGAATCCAAGAGCGGAGCCCCCGAAAGCGAAGTGAGACAGCTTATCTGCGAAGCTTCACAGCTGAAAAACATAAAGATCAGAGGTCTGATGACGATCCCGCCTGTGGGAAAGTCGGAGGAGTCCTTTGAAAAAATGCAGAGACTTTTCTGCGATCTGAGATCGGATAAGCCGGACAATGTGGACATGGATATTCTTTCCATGGGTATGTCGTCCGATTATGCATTGGCTGTTAAATACGGCTCAAATATAGTAAGGATAGGTTCAGGAATTTTTGGTTCCAGAAAATAAAAAGAGAGGAAGAATAATATGAGCTTTATCGGAAATCTGAAGGAAATACTCGGAATGGATTCTGAGGAGGACAACGAAAACGAGTTTGAGACCTTTGACAATTCGAGTGATAACTACGACGACGAAACAAGCAAAAGGAACAAGGTGGTAAATATCCATGCTACGGCTCAATTGCAGGTAATTCTTGTAAAACCCGAAGTTTTTCAGGATACCAAGGCAATTGCGGATCACCTTAACTCAAAAAAGACTGTAGTTCTCAACCTTGAATCCACCACTCCCGATGTTACAAGGAGGATAATCGACTTCCTTGGCGGCGTTGCTTATGCTAATGGCGGAAACATCAAGCCTGTTGCAAACAATACCTTCATTATCACTCCGTATAATGTAGGATTTGTGGGCGAGGATCTTGTGGGCGAACTGGAAAACAACGGCGTATTCCTTTAATTGATGGGAAATTTCAGCAATAAGCGCGTTCCCGGGCTTACGGACGAGGATAATATACTTGTCTCACATATAAAGGACATGGTAAGGATCTGCGAGAAAACACGCAAGCCGCGTTTTTCCGCATTTCTGGACGAACGTCAGATACTTATTGCCGAAAATGCGGTAAAAAGTCTCGGATTTGAAAATTACAGCTTTTTCGGCGGATATGAGGGCGCGTCAAGGAAAGTTCTCGGAGTGTTTCCCGAATATTATGACGGCGGGGAGGATTTTCCCATAGCTGTTCTGAATTTCAGCTACAGGAGCGCGGACAAGCTGTCACACAGGGATTTTCTGGGCGCATTCATGTCAAGACAGATAAAGCGGGATATGCTGGGGGATATTGTTGTCTCCGAGGGGAACACGGCAGCTTTTGTTTATGAGACCGTAAAGCAGACATTGCTTTCGGAAATTGACAAGGTCGGCTCGGCGGGAGTGAAAGTTTCCGAGGGGAACGCTTCCGATGTAAAAGCGGAGCAGTCTTTTACCGAAAAAAACGGAACGGTGTCATCGCTGCGGCTTGACAGTGTTGTAAGTCTTGCTGCGGGAATAAGCAGGGGAAAGGCTGTCACATTGATAAAAGGCGGGTATGTGTCGGTGATGTACAATGTTGCCGATTCGCCGTCGTTCATGCTTTCGGAGGGGGATATTTTCTCCGTCAGAGGAGCGGGAAAGTTCATTCTGGCTTCGGTAAACGGAACGACTAAAAAAGACAGGATACATATTACCGTTAAAAAATATAATTAAAATTTTATGAGGTGATGTAATTGTTAAGCGTAAAGGATATTAACAACAAGCGTTTTGAACAGGCAAGACCGGGATATAACACCGAAGAGGTTGACGATTTTCTCCGCCAGATCGCTCAGGATATTGCTCAGTATCAGAGAGACAAGGAAGAAGCGGAAAAGAAAATTGCCGTTCTTGTTGAAAGCGTAAGAGAGTACAAGAAAGATGAGGACGCTCTGAAAGATGCTCTTATCGGCGCTCAGAAGCAGGGAAAAGCAGTTGTCGCCGAAGCTCAGGCAAAGGCGGACGCTATTCTTGCGGACGCAAGGACAAAGTCTGATGAGATATTGGGTTCTACAAAGAGTCAGCTTGAAAGGGAGAAAAATTGCCTTGTAAAAATGCAGCAGGAAGTTTCCGATTTCAAGGCAAATCTGCTGAATATGTACAAGCAGCATCTTGAACAGATCACCGCTATCCCCGACTATGAGGGCGAGGACGATGAATCCGAGGAGGAAGAAGTTCCCGTTGCTGCGGAAGCGGCTTCTGCCGCTCCCGTTCAGGAAGAACCGCCCGCACCCGTTCAGCATGAAATGAATATGGAAGCAACAAGAGTTATGGAAAATCCATACAGACAGGAAAAAGCTCCGCTGCCTTTCGGCGAAGCGACCGTTCCCACCGAAAACAGATTCGGAAACCTGAAATTCGGACAGAATAAATAAATTTCAAGGAGAGTATTAACAATGGCGCAGGATTATAATTCCACACTTAATCTTCCCCAGACGGAATTTTCGATGAGAGGCAATCTTACACAGAAAGAGCCTGCCATGATCGAACACTGGGAAAACGACGGAACATACTATGCAATGGTCAAAAAGAACGAGGGAAAGCCCCGCTACATTCTTCATGACGGACCTCCGTATGCAAACGGCGATATTCATTTGGGTACTTCTTTAAACAAGATACTCAAGGATATTATTGTAAAATATAAGAATATGAACGGTTTCTGCTCGCCGTATATCCCCGGCTGGGATACCCACGGTCTGCCGATAGAGCTTCGCGCGCTTAAAGAAATAGGCGTTGAGAACGGAGCGATCCCTCCCGTTGAACTGAGAAAGCACTGCAAAGAGTATGCTCTTAAACAGGTGGATAATCAGAGAAAGCAGTTTCAGCGGCTTGGCGTATGGGGAGATTTCAAAGATCCATACCTTACCTTAAAGCCCGAGTTTGAAGCAAGACAGGTGGAAATTTTCGGCGAGATGTACAAAAAAGGCTACATCTATAAGGGCTTGAAGCCTGTTTATTGGTGTCCCGATTGCCAGACTGCTCTTGCGGAAGCCGAAATTGAGTATGAGAACGATCCGTGCCATTCTATATATGTAAAGTTTAAGGTAACGGACGACAAGGGCAAGTTCACCTCGCTCGGTCTGGATCTTGACAAAACATTCTTCGTTATCTGGACAACTACTACATGGACTCTGCCCGGAAACCTTGCTATTTGTCTTGGCCCCGAGTATGAGTATACCGCTGTTCAGGCTAACGGTGAAAATTACATCATGGCGATGGAACTTGTAAAGCCTACAATGGCTGCCGCTAAGATAGATAATTACACGACTGTAGGTTCTTTCAAAGGCAAAGAACTTGAATACATTATGACAAAAAATCCGCTTATGGATCGCGGTTCAATGGTAATTGTGGGAGATCACGTTACTCTTGAAAGCGGTACGGGCTGCGTTCATACAGCTCCCGGATTTGGTGTGGACGACTTTGAAGTCTGCAAGAAATATCCCGAAATAGGAATTGTGGTTCCTGTTGACTCAAAGGGCGTTCAGACGGAAGAAGCGGGAAAATATGCGGGTCTTACCACGGAAAATTCTAACAAGGTGATCGCGGGAGACCTTGAAGCAAGCGGCGCGCTTTTCGCTCTGGAAAAGATAGTTCACCAGTATCCCCACTGCTGGAGATGCAAGAAGCCTGTTCTTTTCCGCGCTACGGAACAGTGGTTCTGTTCGGTAAAGGATTTCAAGGACAAGGCGATAGAAGCAATCGACAGCGTTCAGTGGATCCCAGAGTGGGGGCATGACCGCATTAAAGGAATGGTAAACGACAGAAGCGACTGGTGCATTTCACGTCAGAGAACGTGGGGCGTTCCCATTCCCGTGGTTTACTGCAAGGACTGCGGAAAGCCTGTTGTTACAGACGAACTTATAAAGAAAGTTTCGGATATGTTCCGCAGGGAAGGTTCGGATTCATGGTATATCCATGATGTTAAGGACATCGTTCCCGAAGGAACAAAGTGCGAATGCGGCTGCACGGAATTTATCAAGGAAAAGGATATTTTTGATGTTTGGTTCGACAGCGGTGTAACTCACACTGCCGTTATGGACGAAAAAGGCTTCGGAACGCCTGTTGATCTTTACCTTGAAGGTGCGGATCAGTACAGAGGCTGGTTCCAGTCCTCGCTGCTGACTTCTGCTGCAACGGTGGGACGCGCTCCTTATAAAGCGGTCTGCACTCACGGTTGGGTAGTTGACGGAGAGGGAAAGACTATGCACAAATCCCTCGGAAACGGCATTGATCCAAAGGAGATCACAGATCAGTACGGCGCGGATATTCTCCGTCTCTGGACGGCTTCGTCCGACTATCATTCCGACGTAAGAATTTCCAAGGAAATACTGAAACAGCTTTCGGATATGTACAAGAAGATCAGGAACACCGCAAGGTTCATTCTGGGAAATATCTGCAACGGCAGCGGATTTGATCCCGATAAAGATATGGTTTCCGAAAGCGAACTCCACGAGATCGACAAGTGGGCGCTTCTTAAACTCAATGCCCTTATCGACAAGGTGAAAGCTGCGTATGATGCATTTGATTTCCATGTTGTGGTAAGCAGTATACACAATTTCTGCATAACCGATATGTCAAACTTCTACCTTGACATCATCAAGGACAGGCTTTACTGCACAGGCGAAAAGTCCGTTGACAGACGTGCTGCGCAGACTGCTATGTATAAGATCCTGAGCGCGCTTTCAAGAATGATCGCGCCTGTGCTCAGTTTCACGGCGGAGGAGATTTGGAACTATATCCCGCATATGGCTTCGGACGATACAAGAAGCATTTTCATGAATCAGATGCCCGAGAAGGAAAATATTTCCGCTGATGAGAAGTTCAACGAAAAGTGGGATACCATTTACAAACTTCGCTCCGATGTTACCAAGGCTCTGGAGATCAAGAGAAGAGACAAGTTTATTGGCGCACCTCTTGAAGCGAAGATCATTGTCCACGCGGGCGCAAATTACGACAGTTTCTCGTCGTTCAAGGATATTCTTGAAAAGGTGTTCATCGTTTCGGCGGTAGATGTTCTTGCGGACGGCACGGGCGAATTCGGAAGCGACAATTTTGAAGGCGTTTCCTATGATGTTGAACGTGCGGCAGGCGAAAAGTGCGAAAGATGCTGGGCATATTCCGAAACCGTTGGCAAGGATCAGGATCACCCCACGCTCTGCGCGCGCTGTGCAGCTGAAGTAAAGTAAAAACTATTATCCGAGCCGGAGGGAAAACTTCCGGCTCGGCATTAAACAGGATATAAAATGATATTTTTTCTCATAATTTTAGGCATAATTCTTGTTGCTGCCGATCAGTTCATAAAATATTGGGCAGTGCAGACGCTTTTGCCTGTGGGGTCTATGGACTTTATAAAGTTCGGCGATCTTGAAATACTGGGGCTGACTTACACCGAAAACACGGGAGCTGCGTTCAGCAGTTTCAGAGGGCAGAAGTGGTTTCTTATAGGTTTGGTATCGGTAATGCTGATAGTGCTTATTATATTTACGGTTAAATATAAGTATAAGCGTCCTGTGTTTCTCATAAGTTCGGTGATGATAATTTCGGGCGGACTGGGAAATCTTATTGACAGAGTGAAAAACGGCTATGTTGTGGACTATCTGGACGTGAAACTGTTTAACTTTGCAATATTCAATTTTGCCGATATTTGCGTAGTTCTTGGGGCAATTATCATGCTGTTGTTTGTAATGTTCATTGAACCGAAACTGGCGGCAAAGGAAGCTGATAAAAACAATGGAAAAGCTTGAATTTACCGTCGGGGAAATAAACGGCGTCCGTATTGACAAATGGCTTGCCGATGCGGACTGCGGAGTCTCCCGTTCAATGCTGCAAAAGCTTCTTAAAGAGGAAAAAGTTACCGTCAACGGCAGAACTGTCGGCAAAAGCTATCAGTTAAAGGACGGAGACTGGATAGAAGTTGAGATCTCCGAACCGACGCCGTTGGACGTTGTTCCCGAAAATATCCCAATTGAAATAGTATACTCGGACGACAGCCTGCTTGTGGTAAACAAACCAAAAGGAATGGTCGTTCACCCTGCGGCAGGAAATTACAGCGGAACGCTTGTGAACGCGCTTCTGTATCACTGCAAAGGACAGCTTTCCTCGATAAACGGAGTTATCCGCCCGGGGATAGTTCATCGCATCGACAAGAACACAAGCGGACTCCTGATAGTCGCAAAGACCGATCTTGCACATCAGAAACTTGCGGAACAGATAAAGGTACATTCTTTTACCCGTGAATATCACGCTGTAGTCTGCGGAAGATTCAAAGAACCCACGGGGATCATTGATGCGCCTATCGGCAGACATCACACAGACCGCAAGAAAATGTGCGTTACGGACAGAAATTCAAAAGAAGCTCGGACGGAGTACACCGTTCTTGACGAATTTGACAATTACAGCTATGTGAAGTTAAAACTTTATACAGGCAGGACACATCAGATACGAGTCCATATGTCCTACATCGGACACCCTGTTTTCGGGGACGATGTTTACGGAAAGCCTTCAAAATACTGCGAAGGGCAGTGCCTTCACGCAAAAAAGATAGGCTTTATCCACCCCGCGGACGGGGAATATTATGAATTTGACAGCGAACTTCCCGAATATTTTAAATTTGTTTTAAACAAGCTTTCGGGAGGACGAATTTAACGGCGGAGGAAATTTTATGCCGGATTTTTCAGATATTGTTTTTGTTACCGATCTTGACGGAACGCTTCTTCCAAGCAATAAGATCCCGCTGCAAAAGGATCTTGAAGCGATCAAACGCTTCAAAAAGTACGGCGGAACGTTCACTATCGCAACAGGACGGGTAATTCAGGCGGCGGATCAGTTTTTTGACATTCTGAAACCAAATGCGCCTGTTATCCTGAATAACGGGTCTTTGATCCACGACATCAAAACGGGGAAAACTCTTTACAACCGCACTCTTGACAGGTCGGCAAAGGAATACACGCTTGCGCTTATGGAGAAATTTCCCGAAATGGGCGTGGAAGTCAATTTTTCCGACAAAATATGTGTTGTCAGGCTTACCGAGTGGGAGCAGCAGCACCTTAATGTGACGCATCTTCCTTATGTAGAGACGGGCATTGATGATATTCCCGAAGACGGTTGGTGCAAAGTCCTTTACTCGGTCTCACATGACATGATCCACGAACTTGAAGAGTTTGCCGCTTCGGAAGGTTGGGACAAGGCGAGTTTTGTGGTGTCGGGGGAGTCTTATTTTGAATGTCTGCCCAAAGACACGGCGAAGGGTTTTGCACTGAAAGAACTTATAAAAATTGCAGGTTGGGAAAATTGCAGGATCGCCGCTTCGGGAGATTATAACAACGATCTGGAACTTCTGGAAAATGCGGATATTCCCATTGCGCCGCAGAACGCTCAGGAAATTGTGAAAAAAGCGGCGGAATTTGTGACTTCCGCGGACTGCAACAGCGGTTTCATTTCGGAAGCCATAGAATATATTGAAAAATGTTACATAAAGTGAAATTTCTTTTCACTTCAACAATAGAAAGGAATGGTTAAAACATGGACGCTTCCATCAGAAAACAGCTTGAAATTACTGCCTGCAAGGTCAGAATGGGCGTTATCGAAGGCGTTTACAATGCCAAGTCGGGACACCCGGGAGGATCGCTTTCGATATGCGATCTGCTGACCTATCTTTACTTTGCAAAGCTGAATGTCGATCCTAAAAACCCCAAAATGCCCGAGAGAGACAGGCTTGTTCTTTCAAAAGGACACTGCGCGCCCGCGCTGTATTCCGTTCTTGCACAAAGAGGATTTTTCTCTGTTGAAGAACTGAAAAAGCTCCGCCACATCGGCGCAATGCTTCAGGGACACCCCGACATGAAAGGCACTCCCGGTGTTGATATGAGTACAGGTTCTCTGGGTCAGGGAATTTCCGCAGCCTGCGGAATGGCGCTCAGCGGAAAGCTTTCCTGCGCGCCGTATAAAGTTTATGCAATTCTCGGAGACGGCGAGATCGAAGAGGGTCAGGTCTGGGAAGCGGCTATGTTTGCAGCTCACAACAAGCTTGACAACCTTGTTGCAATTGTGGATAACAACGGACTTCAGATAGACGGCAAAATTACAGACGTTTGTTCGCCTATGCCCATAACGGACAAGTTTGAAGCTTTCGGTTGGTATGTTATCACAATGAACGCACACGATTTTGACGATATTGAACGCGCGTTCAACGAAGCCGAAAAAATCAACGGCAAGCCTGTTGCAATTATCCAGACAAGCACCAAGGGCAAGGGCGTTTCGTACATGGAAAATCAGGTGGGCTGGCATGGTTCTGCTCCCAACAAGGAACAGTATGAGCAGGCTATGGAAGAACTCAATGCACAGCTTAAAGCCTTGGAAGCCTGATTTTGAAAGGAGCGGTTAAAAATGGCAGATATAGTAAAAAAAGCTACCAGAGAAAGCTACGGCGAGGCTCTTGCGGAGCTTGCCGATAAATACGAAGATCTTGTAGTTCTTGACGCGGATCTTGCGGCAGCTACAAAGACGGGAATTTTCAAGAAAAAATATCCAGAAAGATTCATAGACTGCGGAATTGCCGAAGCAAACATGATGGGTGTTGCGGCCGGACTTGCTTCCACGGGCAAGAAAGTTTTTGCAAGCTCCTTTGCAATGTTCGCGGCGGGCAGAGCGTTTGAGATCGTCCGCAATTCCATCGGTTATCCTCACATAAATGTGAAGATCGGCGCAACTCACGCGGGAATTTCCGTTGGTGAGGACGGCGCAACGCATCAGTGCAACGAGGATATTGCTCTTATGAGGACTATTCCCGGAATGACAATTATCAACCCCGCCGATGATGTTGAAACAAAAGCGGCTGTTGAAGCGGCACTTAACATTGACGGTCCTGTTTATATGCGTTTCGGACGGCTTGCAGTTCCTGTTTTCAACGACAAGGCGACCTATAAATTTGAAGTTGGAAAGGGTATTCAGCTTAAAGATGGCAAGGACGTTACAATTATTGCCACCGGTCTTATGGTAAACGAAGCCCGCGTGGCTGCGGAAACTCTTGAAAATGAGGGAATTTCTGCAAGAGTTATAAACATTCACACCATAAAGCCCATTGACAAGGAAATTATCTGCAAGGCAGCACGCGAAACAGGCGTTATAGTTACCGCCGAGGAACACAGCATTATAGGCGGTCTGGGTTCTGTCGTTGCGGAAACTGTTACGGAATGTTGTCCTGTTCCCGTTATAAAAATAGGCGTAAACGATGTTTTCGGACATTCGGGTCCTGCTGTTGACTTGCTGAAAGAGTTCGGACTTTCTGCGGAAAATATTGTTGAAAAGGCAAAGTATGCGGTAACATTAAAGAAGTAATTTCTGCAAATACTTTTTATGCGGGTATCACGGGAATTTCCCGCGATGCCCGCTTTTTAGTTTTAAGAGTTGATAGCAAAGTATCAAACAAATCGGGATTTGCAGGTGAAATTTTTATGGAAGCAAGACTTGAATACTGCGGTAATTATATAGAGATCACAAATTTCCACCACTCTGTTGATGACGAAAAAAATGGGAATCCTTATAATTGTTCGTTTGATATCAATGTGAGTTCGGGTGTGTTCTTTGGTATTGCAGATGGCTGTGAATATGATTATAAGGAGTTACAGAAATTTATTAAAGTTCTTGAAGATATGATTTGGTTTAAAAGAAAAGAAGTAACATTTGTTGAAATAGGGTATGGGAATACGATCAAATTCGATTGCGACAGAACAGGGCATATAATCGTATCCGGCGATATACGAGACGGTATAGGCGACCATGCGCTGAAATTTGAATTTTTGACAGATCAGACAGTTTTTCCGGATTTTATAAGGGAACTGAAACTTCTGTAAATTAAAAAATTCTGAAAATCAACATTTGTAAATAGCTTGCATATTTAAACAAGGAGATGAAACGTTGTTATTTCATAATTCTGATTATTGCAGCGAACGGAGAAAATACGGAGATTCTGCAATTATAGAAATGCAGTTCTGCAAATTTCCCGTTGGAACGGATATAAAGAGAATTGTTTCCGTTGACAGTATAAAACATTGGCAGAATGATTCTTTGTATATTGGTGATGAAAATATATTTTTTAATGAATATAAAAATATTTTTAACTGCGGCATTTATGCAAATTTTAAAAGCGGAGTTGTGGATGTTTGCGGGTTAAATTATTATGCTCCGACGCTTACGACCGGAATTATTGAGAAAATTAATTCTGAAAAACCTGTCGGTTATGAAATTTTAGCCGAATGGTTAAATATTGCAAAGAATTACAACGGCTTTTATATTCTTGGGATATGATTTATTTTAGAGGAAAATGTTAAAATGACAAATAAAAATATTTTATATATCGCTATGGAACAGTCCGCCGAGGATATCGGCTGCAAAGCGGAAGATTTTTTGCAGAATGACAATGTTATAGTTCCGTTCAGACTTGGGGAAAACGCAAGAAAATATCTTGAAGAACCGATAACGGCGAATTTCGTTTCATACGGAAATAATGTTGTTATTGCGGCGGCAGAGGACGTTCGGGAAATTATGACGGAGTATGCAGACAAATTTGAATTTTATCATCTTTTTGAAACGCCGAATTTAAATTGGCTCATTGAAAAGCTTGAAATTTATAAAATTTGTTTTATGGCTGAATATTTCCTGCCCGATATAAATATTTTAAAACCGCTTGAATGTAAATTTGAAACACGCATTTTAACGCAGGAAAATTTTGCGGAATTGTATCTTCCAAAGTGGAGCAACGCTCTTTGTGAAAAGCGTAAGGAGCTTGATGTTCTGGGCGTTGGAGCGTATGACGGCGGGAAGCTCATCGGACTTGCAGGCTGCTCCGCGGACTGTGAAAAAATGTGGCAGATAGGTGTTGACGTTCTTCCCGAATATCGCAGAAACGGCATTGCGGCTGCGCTTACTTCCACGCTTGCAATTGAAGTTATAAAACGCGGAAAAGTTCCGTTTTACTGCGCCGCATGGTCAAATATCAGGTCGGTAAGAAACGCAGTAAAAAGCGGTTTTCGTCCTGCGTGGACGGAAATGACCGTTAAACCCGCAGATGTTGTTGATGAAATGAATAAATGAAGTAATAAATTTATTTTATAAAAAATAAGGGTATGATTATGATAGAAAAATTTATTGAAACATCTGACGGAAAAGTATATTATTGGGTACCCGATAACATGATAAAAGACAGAAAAAATCTGTTTTTTCTCCATGGTATGACAGGGGATCATACTATGTTTGCACAGCAGTATGAATATTTTAAGGATAAATATAACATTATATTGTGGGACGCGCCTGCACACGGAAAATCAAGACCGTTCAAAAATTTTGATTATGAAAAATGTGCTATAGCCGTTAAAAAAATATTTGACACGGAAAATATTGCTGACGCTGTTTTTATCGGTCAATCAATGGGCGGATTTATTACGCAGGCGGTCATAAAACGTTATCCCGAAATTGTTTCTGCATTTGTTTCAATTGACAGTACTCCATATGGAAAAGAGTATTATTCGCGTTCGGATATTTTCTGGCTGAAACAGGTAGAATGGATGGCGCATTTATATCCGCTCAAAGCAATGAAAAAAGCAATTGCAAAGCAGAATACCGCCACAAAAGCAGGATATGATAATATGTTCTCAATGCTTGTCCCGTATGAAAAAGACGAGTTGTGTCACTTAATGGGGATAGGATATGCGGGTTTTATTAAAGATAACTGCGATCTGGATATTGCCTGTCCTGTGCTTCTGATGATCGGTGAAAAAGATAATACGGGAAAGGTAAAAACTTATAATCGTTTGTGGAGCGCAAAAACCGGTTTTCCTTTAATTACTATAAAAAATGCCGCTCATAATTCAAATGTGGATCAACCAGATGATGTAAACAAACATATTGAAAAATTTATAAGTAAATTATAATTTTTATATCATAGACAAACAAATAATTATTTATAAAATTAGAATAGGAGACAAAAATGCAAAGAATTATAAGATCAATGGAAAATAAATATTTACTTTCGTCACTTGATTTAGTGGAAAAAGTTTTTTCCGAACATGAAAGTCCCGAAGAGGGAAAATTTGTCCGCAGTCTTGTGGAGGAAATACGTTCAAAAAAATATTATATTCCCGGACTTGAATTGATAATGGTCAATGAAAGTGATGAAATTATCGGTTATGCAATGTTTTCACGTTTTCATATTGAGGGGAAATATGAAAATGAACTGCTTATTTTAACGCCCGTTGCGGTAAAAACTGAATTTCAAAGACAGCATATTTCAAAAGAACTGCTTGAATACGGCTTTGAAAAAGCCGTGGAAATGGGTTTCAAAGCGGTGCTTGTTGAAGGTGATCCGAAAAATTATGTTCCGCGAGGATTTCAGCCCAGTTATAAATTTGACATAAAAGCAGGGGAGAAAATAAAATTGCCCCACCCCGACTGTCTTATGATAAAAGAACTGCAAAAAGGCGCTTTGGAAAATATGAGCGGCATTGTGGATTATTCATTTTACGAAACACTTTGCGGCGAATAATTTATTGGAAGTGATATTATGGAAATTATCGAAAAGGTAAAAAAACTCCGTGAGGAAATTGAAAAGCATAATTACAATTATTATGTTCTGGATAACCCCACTATTGACGACTACGATTACGATATGATGATGCGGGAATTGAAACAGCTTGAAGCGGAATATCCCGAACTTGCAGACCCCAATTCTCCTACGCAGAGAGTGGGCGGGGAAGCGTTAAATCAGTTTGAAAAAGTCGAACACCGCGTTCAGATGGGAAGCTTGCAGGACGTTTTTTCATATGAGGAATTGCAGGATTTTACTGAACGGTGCAGGGAATTTTCCCAAAAGCCCGTTTATGTTGTTGAGCCGAAAATTGACGGGCTTTCTGTTTCTCTCGAATATGAGAACGGAGAATTTGTCCGAGGTTCTACCCGCGGCGATGGTTTTATCGGGGAAGATGTCACCGCTAATTTAAAAACAATAAAAGCAATTCCGTTAAAATTAAAAAATGCCCCGCAATTTCTTGAAGTGCGCGGCGAAGTTTATATGCCCCGCGAAACCTTTTTAAAACTTGTCGAAAAGCAGGAGGACAACGACGAAACACCTTTTAAAAATCCGCGGAATGCGGCAGCGGGTTCGCTTCGGCAGAAAGATCCGAAAATTGCCGCAGAAAGAGGATTGAGCATTTTTGTTTTCAACATTCAGCAGATCGAGGGGAAAGAAATTACTTCACATAAGCAGTCTCTTGATTATCTGAAAGAACTTGGTTTCAAAACAATTTACGAATACACGAGGGTGGAAACTTACGAGGAAATTATTTCGCAAATTGAGTATATCGGCGAAATGCGGAATGAGTATTCTTTCGATATTGACGGCGTTGTCATAAAAATTGACGACTTTGCGCTTCGTGAAAGAATGGGCGCAACTGCCAAAGTTCCCAGATGGGCAGTTGCGTATAAATTCCCGCCCGAAGAAAAGGAAACAAAACTTCTTTATATTGAAGTAAATGTGGGCAGAACAGGCGCGATAACTCCCGTGGCTGTTTTCGAGTCGGTAACCCTTGCGGGAACAAGCGTAAGCAGGGCTGTTCTGCACAATCAGGAATTTATCTCCGAAAAGGACATTCGCATAGGGGATATAATTCTTGTGCGGAAAGCGGGGGAGATAATTCCCGAAGTGCTTAAATCGGTTTCCCACGGCGAAAATTCCGTTCCTTACAAACTCCCCGAATACTGTCCTGTTTGCGGTGATAAAGCGGTGAAGTTTGCGGACGAAGCTGTTCTGCGGTGTCCCAATGTTGATTGTCCCGCGCAGTTAAAACGGAATATAATACATTTTGCAAGCAAAGGCGCAATGAATATTGACGGCTTGGGCGAAGCCATTGTCACAATGCTTCTGGACAACAAGCTTATTTTGGGAGTTGCCGACCTGTACCGTTTAAAGGCGGAGCAGCTGGAATCTCTTGAACGTTTCGGAAAGAGATCCGCCGAAAATCTTATAAACGCGATTGAAGCTTCAAAGGAAAATTCCCTTGAACGGGTAGTTTTTGCGCTGGGAATACGGAATATCGGGCAGAAAGGCGCAAAACTGCTTTGCAATCGTTTCGGAAGCATTGAAGCGATAATGTCCGCAACTGCGGAGGAAATTTCCGCAATAGACGGATTCGGCGATATTATGGCGGAAAGCGTGGTTTCCGCGTTCCATGATAAGCATTTTGCGGATATTGTTGCGGAACTGAAAAGTCTCGGCGTTAAAATGGAATACGCAGGCAGGGAAACCACAGATAACCGCTTTGAGGGAAAAACTTTCGTTCTTACGGGAACGCTTTCCTCAATGACCCGCGACGAAGCAAAGCGGATCATAGAAAGTTTCGGAGGAAAAGCGGCGGGATCGGTTTCAAAAAAGACAAGCTATGTTGTTGCAGGGGAAGAAGCGGGAAGCAAGCTGACAAAAGCGCAGTCGCTGGGCGTTGCAATTCTGAATGAGCAGGAATTTCTTGATATGATAGGATAAAATCAAAGATCTGTGCAAATAAATTTTTACACAGATCTTTATTATAATTATAGAGTAGAGCAAAACACCGAACTCAAAGGCAGAAAAATTGAAGAGAGCAGGAAAAACAAAAGAAAAAGCA
>CANQTP010000007.1 GCA_947626755.1 uncultured Clostridia bacterium | reverse complement strand
ACTTGCTTTTTCTTTTGTTTTTCCTGCTCTCTTCAATTTTTCTGCCTTTGAGTTCGGTGTTTTGCTCTACTCTATATGTTTATACATATTTATTAAAGCTTGTCGGGAAATATGACAAAACAAAAAGGCGCTGCAAGAGCAGCGGCTTCAGATTGTTTCAAAACATATTTTAAATTTGTTTTTTGACAGACAAAAAGCCGCTTGCAAAATCGCAGCGGCTTAATGACCTGAATAATATGGGGTGGGAGATGGGATTCGAACCCATGATCTTCGGGACCACAATCCGACGCTTTAACCGACTAAGCTACACCCACCATATTAAAATAAAGAGCCCGGAGACAAAACGGCTCTGCCTCCAAGTTCAGTTTGGCGCGCCTTACTGGACTCGAACCAGTGGCTTACTGCTTAGAAGGCAGTTACTCTATCCAACTGAGTTAAAGGCGCAAAATGGAGCGGGTGATGGGAATCGAACCCACGCGACCAGCTTGGAAGGCTGGAGTTCTACCATTGAACTACACCCGCACATAACTTTCAACGACAGGAATAATTATACCACATAAAAAGTATGTTGTCAAGGGTTTTTTCAAATTTTTTTGCAGAAATTTTTCTGCACTGTCAATGATTTGAAAATATGTATTCCTGAATATGTAAGATCAAGGGAATAAATGTATGCGGCAGGGAAGTGCCGCATACAAATGTTGATATTTTAACATATTTTCCCATATAAAAACTTATAAGATCTTTTCCAACTCCGTTACGATCTCACGAAGATCATCGGCGAACGGAACAGTAACGCGAAAGTATTTCCCGCCGAAGATCTTCGGGAACAGGCTCGGTACAGTAAATATACACATCATAATCGGAATTCTCGTCAAAATTTTCCCCTGCCCGTGAACCTCCCGGAGCCGGCGCTTCTGTCTGCTCACATTCACAAAGCTCCTTAAATAAATTTTCTATCATAAAATTTCCCTTCTGTTTTACTGTTCAAATATGCTGCAAATTTTTGAAGTTTCCCTGATACCGTTGGTGCCGTTGATAAGATTTTCGCCCCAGTCTGCGGAAAGCACCGAGCCGTCCCATTCGTTGGCAATATCAAGATATTCCACACCGCCGCCGTTGCCTTTCCAGCTCCAGCCTAAATATCCGATGCCGTTGTCATTGCAGTACTGCATGATATAGCCTTCGTCCACATCTCCGTCCGAATGATTATATCCGAACTCTCCCACACAAACGCAAAGCCCTTGGGAAGTTGCTCCCTCAAGATTGGAACTGATGGTTTTTTCGTTCTTTCCCGCCGTTCCGTACATATGGACGGAGAACATGGTGTTCTGTAACGGGTCGGAATCAAAAACTTCCTTTCCGTGATCCTGAATTGACTTTCCGTACTGTCCCCAGCCTGCGGAATCCACCATAATGGTGTTTTCAATGCCTGCTTCGCGGAGCCTTGGGATCGCTGCAACGTAGCCGTCGCGCCATTTTTCGCTGTCCCATGTGCCTACCCACTCATTGGCAATGTTCAGGATAGCGCAGTCCTCGTTCCCGATGAGAGCGTCCTTCATTTCGATCCAGTAATCGGTTATCTTTTCAAGAGTTTCCGCGCTGTCGTCGCCTGTGCTGTCATGGACTTCGACAATTGCTATCATTTTCCTGTCGCGGCACATCTGTATTAAATTTTCGATAGTTGCCTGATCGTCTTTTTGCCACTGTATGCCGTTTGCAAGGACGATACGGACGGAATTTGCGCCCGTTGCGGCAATGGCGTCCAGAGCGACTGTGTCCTGTTCCCTGAACCATGAATGCGCGTGATTTATTCCGCGGAAAATAAACTCGTTCCCATTGGCGTCAAGAAGTTTTGTGCCGTCAACTTTAAACCCCGCGGCGGAAACGTTTTCTGCTGATGTTGCCGCTTCGGAAACATCGGCAACTTCCGTTTCTGCGTTTTCGGTATTGCCGCAGGCGGCGAGGGACACTGCTATGAACATTCCGAGAACTGCGGAAAATATTCTTTTCATATGAACACCCTTTCAAAAAAATTCTACATACATAATTATACAGCAGATTTTACAAAATGCAATAGTTTTCTGTAAATCCTGTCGTAAAATATCGCCAAAACAAAAAAATTCAAAAATTATATCTAAAATTTACATTGTAATTTTGTATATTCCGCACTATAATAAATGCAACACCGCACAAAAACGGCGATGTCACATTTGCAATGAATGGAGCGTTTTTATGGCTGCAACAAAGGATCTGACAAACGGCAGACCTGTTAAACTTATTCTCGGATTCGGCGTTCCTCTGCTTTTCGGATTTCTCTTCCAACAGTTCTATAACGCCGCAGATACCGCTATTGTGGGGCGTTTCCTCGGCGGCGATGCCCTCGGATCGGTGGGTTGTACAGGTTCTATAAATTTCCTTATAATCGGCTTCGTTATGGGTATCTGCAACGGCTTTGCAATTCCCGTGGCGCAGGCTTACGGCGCGGGCGATCATACTCAGCTCCGCAGATATGTTACAAATTCACTCTGGCTCTGCATAGCTTTCGCGGCGATAATTACCGCGCTGACTCTGATATTTTGCAGCGATATTTTAACGATTATGAACACTCAGCCTAACTTTTTTGATCGGGCTTACACATATATTTTTACCATATTTGCGGGAATTCCCGGATATTTCCTCTACAACATGACGGCGGGAATACTCCGCTCCCTCGGCGACAGCAAAACTCCTGTAAGCTGGCTTGTTATTTCTTCGGTGGTAAATATCGTTCTGGACATTATATTTATAGTATGTTTCAAGATGGACGTTTTCGGAGCGGCTCTGGCAACGGTAATTGCCCAGTTCGTGTCTGGATTCGGCTGTCTGGAAAGAGTCTGTCACGGTTACGGGATTTTGAAACCCGAGAAAGGGGACTGGAAATTCAGCCCGAAACACGTGGGACGGCTCTGCACAATGGGACTTCCTATGGGACTGCAGTATTCCATAACGGCTATCGGAAGCGTAGTTCTCCAGACGGCTGTAAACGGTCTGGGGGAAACTTATGTAACGGCTATCACCGCCGCAAACAAGCTTTCAATGTTCATGTGCTGTCCCTTTGACGCTATGGGTTCTACAATGGCAACATACGCGGGACAGAACGTAGGCGCGAAGAAATGGGACAGGCTCAACAAGGGCATCGGCTCATGCACGATCCTTGGACTTATCTATTCCGCATTTGCTTTTGTGGTTCTGTTCTTTGCAGGAGAACATCTTGCGATGATATTCCTTGACGACAACAGCCGTTATATGCTTCCCCTTGTAAAACAGTATCTTACCACCCTTTCGGCGTTCTACTTCCCACTTGCGCTGGTGAACATCGTCCGCTTCTTCATTCAGGGAATGGGATTCTCGCCCACGGCTACATTTGCAGGAATTATGGAAATGGCAGCAAGGGGCGGCATTGCTTATCTGGTAAATATCTACGGCTTTGCGGCAGCCTGCTTTTCCTCGCCCGCTGCATGGATACTTGCGGATATTTTCCTTATCCCCGCATATTTCGTTTGCAGAAAACGTCTTATAAAAAAGAACGAAACACCCGAACCACAAAACGCATAGGAGGTTTCTATGGATAAAATAATTGCCCTTACATTTGATGACGGACCTAATACCGTGACCACTCCGCAGGTGCTTGATATTCTAGAAGAACACCATATCCCCGCAAGTTTTTTCGTCTGCGGGGAAAACATCAACGCCGACTCGGCAAAAGTCATGCAAAAGGCTTTCAGTCTCGGCTGTGAGATCCACAACCACTCAAAGACACATTCTGATATGACAAAAATGTCTGTCGAAGAAATTTCCTCGGAAATAAATTTTACTTCCGATGCGGTGGAAAAAGCAGTGGGAGTACGTCCGAAATTTTTCCGTCCGCCCTACATAGCGGTAAACGAAACGATGTTTGAGAATATCGATCTGCCGTTTATTCAGGGAGTAGGCGCGGAAGATTACCTTGACGAAGTTTCCGCCGAAGAACGCTATAAGCGGATAATTGCACAATCGAAAGACGGAATTATAATTCTCCTGCACGACGCGGAGGGAAATTTCCGCACTGTCGATGCATTAAAAATGATAATTCCCGAACTGCAAAAGGAAAATTACCGCTTTGTTACCGTATCGGGACTTTTCAAGGAAAAGAACATAACTCCCCAAAGCGGGATACTTTACACAAGCGCCATGCAGACGGAACGTTATTATCACTGAATTTTTGCCCGATCTTAAACGATCGGGTCTTTCTGTAACCGAAACGGATCAGAAGAATAATATGAAGAAAGCTATCCCGAAAATTGTCGCTTAATGTTCAGAAATCATTCATAAGCTATATATATATATATATACGTGTGATATAATTTACATATAAATCAATATTTTTGAGGTGATCCAAATGAACAGAATAATACGCAGAATTATCAGCACACTGACGGCATTATCTGTCTTTTCAGCCGTTTCCATAACAGGCACAGCTGAAGATGTATCGGAATATACAGGCGGACTTTGTCCCCACCATACGGAACACACTGCCGAATGCGGATATGCAGAAGCGTCCGAAGGCGCCGACTGCGGTCATGAACATACCGAAGATTGTTACATAATAACGGAAAATTGCGTGCATATATGTGATGAGTCCTGCACAGATCCATGTACGCACGTCTGCACCGAAGAAAGCGGCTGCATAACAAAAACGCTGAACTGTTCTCACGTCCATGATGAACTTTGCGGTTACAAGGAAGAAACCGCAGGTTCGCCGTGCAATTATTACTGTGAGATATGCGCGGATAATGGAATTGATATGTTATCGCTTGAAAGTGATAAAACGATTATCTATAACAACATAGAATTTACAGAATGGACAGAAACGGAAAGTTTGCCTACGACAGAGGGAAACTGGTATCTTGCGGATAATGTTATGCTCAGTGAAAAATGTACAATTAAACCGGGCGGTACGATCAACCTCTATCTTAACGGAAAAAGCGTTACTTGTACTAACGGTTATATAGAAATAGATACCGGCCGTTATTATAATCCCGGTAGTGTATATGTACCTACTATTCTTAATTTATATGACAATGGGAGCGGGTCAATAATTGGTGGTGAAAGTGAAGATCAGACAATTAAAGTTTGTGGATGGAACGCGGGCGAAGTACGCTGTTCTTTGAATGTTTACGGCGGAAAAATATGCGGCTCAAAAAGAGCAGTAGATAACAGAGGGATATTGACAGTGAAGGGCGGTACGCTTGAAGGCAGCTTATACGGCATAGATAATCCTGCTATAGCAAGTGAATGTATCATAGAGGGCGGTGCTATAAATGGAACAAAATATTACGGGATATACAATTACATAGGTGATGTGAAAATATCAGGCGGTGAAATTTCGGGTACTAAAGTCGGTGTTTTAAACCAAGACGGAAATGTAACTGTAAGCGGCGATGCTATTATAAAAGGTACCGGCAGTGACGGAGTAGGTATCATGAATGATTATTACCTTTATGGCGGCGATAATCTTCCACAATACCTTGAAGTAAACGGCGGAATTATAAGCGGTACAGCAGCGGGTGTACAGAATAAAGTTAAAGACGGACATATAACTCTTAACGGCGGTACTGTATGCGGAAGAAAAGGAGTAGAATTGTTTTCGGGTGAAGAAGATGAAGAGCATTTTTCAAATTCAAACGGTATAGAAATTGACAGTGAAAATTATACCATAGGACCTGACAGAAGTATTACCGTTACCGGAGACAGTGAAGTAAAAAGAGGTTCAAGTGATGTTGAACTTCCTCAGGGCGGGACAATTTCTCCCGACGGCACTATCAGCGGCAAAGAGATCGTTCTTCTTAACGGCGAAGATGAGGGCATTACCTTTGAGGGTACGGAAACAGATAACGTACAGATCACAACGGACGGTAACGTTAAAATTCCTCCCGAAGGAAAATTCCAAAAAGGTGAAGCGGAAATAACACTTCCCGACGGCGGAACTGTTGATAATAAAGGAAATATTATTGCCGAGGAAATTAAAGTCGAAGATGTTACGGTCACGGGCGAGTTTACCGTTGATAGTGACGGAAATATCACAGTCCTCGCAGGCGGAGGCGGAACTATTAAAAAAGGCGGAACGGAGATAACACTTCCAAGCGGCGGAAAAGTTAACACAGACGGCACTATCGAAACAAAAGAAGCTGTTATCGGCGGTACTACGGTTACAAGCAAAGATAATATTGATTTTGACAAAGACGGAAGTATTAATGTTTCGGGAGATGATACTGTTCAGATCGGCGACAGCGTTATTACACTTCCAAGCGGCGGAACTGTTAATAAGAACGGAAATATCGAAACAAAAGAAGCTGTTATCGGCGGTACCAAAGTTTCAAGCGAAGATAATGTTAAATTTGACAAAGACGGAAATATAAATGTTTCGGAAAAGGACACCGTTCAGATAGGAGATATTTATGTTGAACTTCCAAAGGGCGGAACGGTAAACGCGGACGGAACGATTTCCGCCGATGAAGTGATCGTCAAAGATATTACGGTCACGGGCAAAAGCGTAAAAGTTGACAAAGACGGAAATATCACAGTACCCGAAAATGGAATTGTTAAAAAGGGCGAAACGGAGATAATACTTCCAAGCGGCGGAACTGTTAATAAGGACGGAAATATCATTACGAAAAAGGCTGTTGCGGGAAATACTACAGTTACAAGCGAAAACGAGATAGTATTTGATAAAGACGGAAATATAAAAGTTTCGGAAGATGATTCCGTTCAGGTGGGAGATATTGATGTTGAACTTCCAAAGGGCGGAACGGTAAACGCGGACGGAATGATTTCCGCCGTTGAAGTGACCGTCAAAGATGTTACGGTCAAAGGCGAAAGCGTAACAGTTGACAAAGAAGGAAATATCATTGTTCCCGAAAACGGAACTATTAAAAAAGGCGAAACGGAGATAACACTTCCAAGCGGCGGAAAAGTTGACACAGACGGCACTATCGAAACAAAAAAAGCTGTTATCGGCGGTACTACGGTTTCAAACGAAAATAACATTGAGTTTAACACGGACGGAAGTATAAAAGTTTCGGAAAAGGACACCGTTCAGATAGGAGATATTTATGTTGAACTTCCAAAGGGCGGAACGATAAACGCGGACGGAACAATTTCCACCGATGAAGTGATCGTCAAAGATATTACGGTCACGGGCAAAAGCGTGACTATTGACAAAGACGGAAAAATAAAAATTTCGGAAGGGGATACCGTTCGGATCGGTGACGATACAACAATAACGGGCAGCGGAATCACCGTTTCTCCCGATGGAAAGATCATTCTTCCGTCCGATGGCGAAGTTACCATAGAAAGAGACGGCAAAAAGACCATTTACGATGCAGGCAGCCTGAAAAACGGCGATGGCACAGTCCTGATAGAGTCGGCAGAGGGCAGCGAGATAAAATATATATTTGCCGATGATAAGAGCGATTGCCCGAGCGACGGCTATATTTTCCTGAGCGTTGAAGAAGATACATCGGATATTTCCGAAGCGGGAACGATCAGCGGTTATACAGCCATAAAGGCGTATGATATAAAACTTATGTATAACGGCGAAAAAGAAGTTCAGCCCGACGGAACGGTAAAGGTCACTCTTAAAATTCCCGAAGACGCCGACAGCAATGCAGAACTTGAAGTTTTTCACATAAGCGGCGGGACTTCCGAAAGTATGAATGCTGTAAAGGACGATGGAACAATAAGTTTTACAACGGATCATTTCAGCATATATGTTATTGCATCTAAGGACAGTGAACCGTCTCAGCAGTCGGAAAATACAGTGCCGGTCCCGAGACACGGTATAGGACTTGAACCGGCGGTCATTGGCAAGTCCGACAGCGGCACGGAAGATGCAAGTTCGGCTGCGGGGATCGTTTCGGGAAATGATGAGCTTGGCGCGGTAAAGAATTATTCGGGCAGTGCGGCTCTTGTATGTTGTATTTTTGCTGCTGTATCTGCGGCGGCAATTCTCGGAAAGAAAAAACGCTGACGGCGTAAAGGCACAAAAACGGGCTGTACATTTCAACTGTACAGCCCGTTTTCTATATGAAATTGAAATTTACGCTTTCTTTGCGCCTTCCCAGTCTTTCAGGAAACGTGCGATGCCCGCATCTGTCAGAGGGTGATTTATCATCTGACGGAGAACGTTCATAGGAACGGTGGCAATGTCGCAGCCGAGACGCGCAGCCGTTGTAACATGGATAGGATTCCTGATAGAAGCGGCAATTATTTCCGTGCTGATACCCTGAGCGTTGAAAATTTCAACTATCTCGGAGATCAGTGCCATGCCTTCCATGCCGATGTCGTCCAGTCTGCCGAGGAACGGCGAAACATAAGTTGCTCCCGCATTTGCCGCAAGCAGAGCCTGTGCAGCAGAGAAAACAAGCGTTACATTTGTCTTTATTCCCATAGCGGTGAGCTTTTTGCAGGCTTTCAGACCTTCTGCGCACATAGGGAGCTTTATAACGATATTCTTGTGTATTTTGGAAAGCGGAATGGCTTCCTCGACCATCTTGTCTGCTTCAAGGGAAATTACTTCCGCGGAGATAGGTCCGTCAACGATGCTTGTTATCTCCTTTACCACTTCTTCAAAAACACGTCCTTCCTTGGCGATAAGGGAGGGATTTGTGGTAACGCCGCAGATAACGCCCCAGTCGTTGGCTTCTCTTATGTCGTTTACATTAGCTGTATCAATAAAAAGTTTCATTGGTATCGATCCTTTCAATAATTTATTAAAAATATTTTACCATATTTTTTAGCGAATTGCAATAGCTTTTTGGAAAAATTATTCCCGTCCGCTTGACGAACATTCGTTTATGTGGTATAATATATCTTGTAATAAAAGAAAGGAACATCTGAAAATGAATAAAAAAGAAATTGCAGAAATAAAAAAGAATTTTTCCGATTCAAGCGGATTTTTTACGCTTAACCACATTATCTCCGCATATGTCGATACGCAGAAGAATATCCGCTGTAACGAAAACAAACTCTACGCGCTTATTCCCGAGGACGAAGGCGCGGTCATGCTGGAATCCCTGAAAAAAGTCCTCAGCGGAAGCGCAGGGAAAAATCTTGTGGAATACAGTTTTCCCAATGAGGAATACGAGGAAGGCGGCGCGCAGAATATTCTCTATGCGGCGCTTAAAGGCAAGCTGGAAGATGAGACCGCCAACGCACGTCTGCTTGAAAGGATCATCAACAACATGGAGTATGAAAAGGCATATACCGTTATTATCGGATACTGCTCCTACAGCATTGCTAAAAAGGACAAAAACGGCGATACATACGACGAGGCCGACTATGAGTATAACTTCATAGTCACGGCTGTATGCCCCGTCGGTACAAACGATGACGGACTTATGTTTGACAGCGAAAATAACGCTATCATCAAGAAGATAAACAACGAACTCATTATAAGCCGCAAGCCTACGGACGGTTTCCTTTATCCTGTTTTCAGCGACAGGAGCCCCGATGTGAACAATGTGATGTACTACACTTCTACTCCCAAGAAGCCGAACATTTCGGTCGTGGAAGATGTCCTCGGCTGCGGATTCACAATGTCCTGCCAGAACGAGAAGGAAACATTCCGTCAGGTGCTGACAGATGTTGTAGCCGATGAACTCAGCTACACCGTAATAACTCAGGTCAATGAATCCATACGCGATATTGTAAAGAATTCGGGAAATGAGACGGAGCTTCCGCTGATAGACGATAACAAGCTCCATGACATTCTTTTTGACGCAGGCGTAAGCAGTGAAAAGCTGGACGCGCTGCCTGCGGTTTTCAAGGAAAAAGCGGGAGATGCCGAAGGACTTATTGCCGAAAATCTCATTGAGAAAAAGACCGTTCTTGCAACTCCCGAGATCACCATAAATATCAGCCGCGATGCAACGGATAAAGTCCGTACAAGCGTTATCAACGGCAGACGGTGTCTTGTAATCGACCTTGACGACCCGAGCATTTCCATAAACGGACTTACCACAAATCTGAAATGATTTTTTATAATGCAAAACCGTGTACGGGCGTTTGCCTGTACACGGTCAATTTTTATTCCGTTTCCGCTGCTCCCGAGTAAAGTGCAGCTTCCACTCCGCCCGAATGGGGAGTGAATATGTCTATTGCCCGGCAGTTGTTTTTTACCGTCACGTTCCGACAGTTTCCGCCGTATTCTCCGTCCAGTGTCCATGGGAGATCGTCCTCGGAACTGAATTCCACATGATCGGATTTGAAATTTACAAAATACTGGGAATCCATCTCTCTCCTGAGGAATGCGTTTATCGTCTGCTGGAACTCCGCAAGGCTTTTGGGAGTTCTGATGAGCACTACCTCAAAAACGCCGTCGTCAAGCTTTACTTCCGTTCCGCTGATCCCTTTGAATCCGCCAACGGAAGTGGAGTTTGAGACCATTCCGAAGATAAAATCGTCCTCAATGACTTCCGAGCCGTTTTTTACGGTGACATGATAGGATTTTGCGGTGTTGAGCCGCTTCATTCCTTCCATTATATACGCGAGACTTCCGAACATATTCTTCATCTGCTGAGGAGTTTCATAGCTTACGTCCGTAAACGCTCCGAAAGCCGCAATGTAAGTAAAGTATTCATCATTAAAGGAGCCGATGTCAACGCTTATGGGTTCGCCTTTTGCCACAACGGCAGCCGCTTCGGGCATATCTTTCGGGATACCGATGCTTGACGCGAAATCGTTCATTGTTCCCGAGGGGATATATCCCAGCGGAATGCGCTTTTCGGACTTCATAAGCGCCTTGATGGTCTCGTTTAGAGTGCCGTCTCCGCCGCTGCATACAACGGCGTCAAAATCTCCGCCGCGGGAGCAGACTTTTTCAAAAGCATCGTTCCGCGCCTGTGTGGGGTAAGCGGTAACTTCATAGCCGTCCTTTGTGAATACGTCCAGTATTTCAAGAAGATGCTGACGTATAAGACCTTTTCCCGAATGGGGATTAAAAACAAACAGCATTTTTTTCATTCTGCATTAACTGCCTTTCAGAATATTATCTTATATAAATTATAGCAAATTGCTTCCCGAATTTCAACAGGCAGGAAATATTTTAATTATTTTTTCACACATATAAATTATTTTGTAAAACTATTGAAAACTTCGGTATTTTATGTTAAAATGTAAGCAGATAATTTTTTGCAAGGAGGATCTTTATGAAATTCAAAAAATTGGCAGCTGTCATTCTGACCTTGCTTATGTGCCTGATGATGTTCCCGGCAAATGTTTCCGCCGCATCGGAAAAGGGCATCAAGCTCAGCAAGACAAGCCTTTCATTGACTGTGGGAAATACATACACTCTTAAAAGAACAGTCACCGGATTCAAGACCGCAACTGTTGTATGGCAGAGTTCTGACAGCTCGATAGCTTCCGTATCAAAAGGAAAAGTAACTGCAAAGAAAGCAGGCTCGGCAGTTATTTCCGCAACGATCAAGGGCACGAAGTACAAGGCTGTGTGCAAAGTAACCGTAAAGAAGAAATCATCTTCTGCGGCAGCAAAAACAACGACTGCTAAGACCGAGACCAAGACCGAGACCAAGAAAACCGCTTCAAGCAATAATTATTCCGCAGGAAATGAACTTCTCGGGAAAATGACCGTGGGCTGGAATCTGGGAAATACCCTTGATCCAAGCAATTGTACATGGCTCACAAACGATCTTGACTATGAGACTGCTTGGCAGAAAGTCAAGACCACAAAGTCTATCATAGATACAGTCAAAAAAGCAGGCTTCAATACGGTGCGTATCCCCGTGTCATGGGGCAACCACATGGATAAGGACGGAAACATCAACAAAGCTTGGCTGGACAGAGTTCAGGAAGTAGTTGACTACGCATATGACAACGGTATGTACGTTATCCTGAACACTCACCACGATCTCAGCTGGATAAAACTTACCGAAAATGACAAAAAAACCGTTTCTGCAAAGTTCGGAAACGTATGGAAGCAGATAGCCGAGCGGTTCAAGGATTATGATGAAAAGCTGATTTTTGAAGGCATGAACGAACCCCGCACCGAAGGCTCGGCTTCCGAGTGGACAGGCGGAACGGCGAACGAACGCAAAGTCCTGAACGATCTCTACAAAGTATTTGTGGATACCGTTCGTTCAACGGGCGGAAACAACAAGACACGTTTTCTCATTCTTACGCCCTACGGTGCAAATTCGGGATATGCTCCCATGTCCGATCTGGAACTTCCCGACGATGACAGGATAATAGTTTCGGTACACGCTTATCTTCCGTATAATATGGCGCTTAACAGGTATTCCGATGAGACAAAACTTACCGACAGAGGCAAGTGGGAGATAGATAATGCATTCTCCAACATAGACAAAGTATTCCTCAGCAAGGGCATACCCGTTATAATGGACGAGTTTGGTTCACTTAACAAGGATAATACTTCCGATCGTGTGGAACTTGTAAAATATTATCTTTCCACAGCTGAAAAATACGGCGTTCCCTGCTGTTGGTGGGATAACAACACGATCTGTCCTCCTTCGGAAGGTGAGGGACTGGGACTTCTTGACAGAGCAACTCTTAAGTGGTTCTATCCCGAGATAGTCAAAGCGATAATGGAAACCGTAAAGTAAAAGAAAACTGCTGTACTCCCTGCGGAATACAGCAGTTTTTATTATTCTTCTTTTGCATTTACCGAAATGCCCAGAATATCCAGACTGTCCTTGTCAACAGGCGACGGACAGGCGGACATCAGCTCGGAAGCGTTCTGTACTTTCGGGAACGCCGTTACATCGCGGAGACTGTCCGCACCGCACATTATCATGGTAAGACGATCAAGTCCGATACCCATTCCGCCGTGGGGAGCGGCGCCGTATTTGTAAGCGTCTACAAGGAATCCGAACTTTGCTTCTATTTCCTCATCGGTCAAGCCGAGAGCCTTGAACATTTTCTGTTGGAGTTCATAGTCGGTAATTCGTATAGAACCGCTGGAAAGTTCCGTGCCGTTCAGAACGAGGTCATAAGCCTTTGCGAAAACTTTCTCGGGCGCATTGTCAAGATATTGCAGACATTCGTCCATGGGCATTGTGAACGGGTGGTGCATTGCGAGCCATTCGCCGCTTTCCTCGTCATACTCAAAGAACGGGAACTCGGTTATCCACAGGAAATTGAACTTTCCCTCGGGGATAAGGTCAAGCTGTTTTCCCACTTTCAGACGAAGCGCGCCCAGTGTGGGAAGCGTTACGCTGTTCTTGTCCGCAACGATAAGCACAACATCTCCCTTTTCCGCGCCGAGGGCTTTCAGAATGTTTTCAAGCTCGCCCTCTGCCATGAATTTTGCAAAAGAGCAGCTTGGAGCGTCCTCTACCCAGCGGACATAGGCAAGTCCTTTCGCGCCTATGCCTTTGACATATTCTGTAAGCTTGTCTATTTCCTTTCTTGTGAGAACGGCAGCGGCGTTCTTTGCAACGATCGCCCGAACCGAGCCGCCCGCTTCAATTGCGGAAGTGAACACTCCGAAGCCGCAGTTTTTCACAAGATCTGAAATATCCTGTATCTCCATTCCGAAACGCGTATCGGGCTTGTCCGAACCGTAACGGTTCATAGCGTCTGTGTATGTGAGTCTCGGCAGCGGTGTGGGAATGTCAATATCCAGAACATCTTTAAAGATACGCTTTACAAATCCTTCGCCCATTTGCAGAATATCTTCCACGTCCACAAAGGACATTTCAAGGTCTATCTGTGTAAATTCGGGCTGTCTGTCCGCGCGGAGATCCTCATCGCGGAAACATCTTGCAAGCTGCACATAGCGGTCAAATCCCGCTATCATCAGAAGCTGCTTGTAAATTTGCGGAGACTGGGGCAGAGCATAGAATTTTCCCGGGTGTACTCTGGAAGGAACGAGATAATCCCGCGCGCCTTCGGGAGTGGATTTTATCATCATAGGAGTTTCGATCTCGATAAATCCGTTTTCATAGAAATATTCGCGGGCGGATCTTGCGATCTTGCTTCTGGTTATAATGTTATCCTGCAAAGTTTTTCTTCTCAGATCAAGATAACGGTATTTGAGACGGAGTTCCTCGTTGGTGTTTGTGTTGTCAACAATTTCAAAAGGCGGGGTCTGGGCTTTTGCGAGGATACGCAGATCGTCAACGAAAATTTCCACGCGTCCCGTGGCGATCTTCTCGTTGATGCTTTCACGTTCGCGGACAACGCCTTTTGCCATTACAACATATTCCGAGTGGCAGGAAGACGCTTTTTCAAAGACCGCCTTGTCGCTGGTTTCGTCAAAAGTCAGCTGAACAACGCCTGTTCTGTCGCGGAGAACGATGAATATTATCCCGCCTTTATCGCGGACGGTGTCAACGAATCCGCCAACGGTAACGGTCTGTCCCGCTTTGAGGACTTCGCCGCAGTAGTGTGTTCTTTTCAGACCTTTCATAGTGTCTGCCATTTTAAAAACTTCCTTTCAGAAATAAGATTTAATTTTGAAGATCAAGCTTATGCCTTGCAATAAGCTGATCGAGGGTTTGCGGTGTAAAATCGTTCACGTCCACGCCTGCGTTGAACGCGTTGGGGACTTTTGTCATTATGTGATTTGTTTCATTGTCGTTGTTGTGGATATGTCCGTAAACGTGGTAAGTGCCGTGATAATAGCCTGACCATTCAAGTATGGGGTAGTGGAACAGCACCACATGACGTCCTTTATCTTCAATGCATAGATATTTTTTGATCGTTTCAAAATGTTTGCAGTAGCTTGCGGTGCTTACAAGGTTAGCGTCATGATTGCCGACTATAAGGTGTTTCCTGCCTTTCATTTTCGGCATAAAAATATTGGGATTGCCCTTAAAAAACACATCTCCGACAATGTAAACATCATCATCTTCCCGCACAACGCTGTTCCAGTTGTCAATAATGGTCTGATCCATTTCCTCAACGGTTTCAAAAGGTCGGTTACAGTATTTTATAATATTTGCGTGCCCGATATGAAGATCCGCAGTATAATAAATCATACTTAACACCTCGCTTTTCAGAGTTAAGAGTGGAGAGTTGAGAGCAGGCTGAGCCTGCACCCTTTCAGGCGAAGTTTTGTGATTTTCAAATTAATGCCTGCCGTGAGATAAAGCAAGATGCAATCTATGTCCCAACTCCGCTTTATATTGAATTGAGACCGGAACACTAACGTTTTATGTCAACATCTTAACTCTCAACTCTTAACTCTCAACTCTCAACTCTGGAGCAGGGCTCAACTGTCCAATTTCAACTTTAAAGATGTGATATTGTAATAGAAGTTCTCCGCAAATCTTTCGTCAAGGGCAATGTCGGTCTGCTCGCCTGTTTCCATGTTCTTGAGTTTTGCCTTTCCTGTTTCAAGTTCGTTGTCGCCGAGAACCATTGTGAACACCGCACCTATCTTGTTGGCATACTTCATCTGCGGTTTGAGTCCGCGGTTCATGGTGTCGGTCTCCACAAAGAATCCGTCGGCGCGGAGATCATTTGTAAGAACTGCCGCCTTCCGCTGTGCCGCTTCGCCCATGGTCGCAATGTAAAGTTCGCACTTATTTTCGGGAACAAATTCCACGCCTGCGTTTTCCATGGTCATTATAATTCTTTCCAGTCCCATGGCAAATCCGAGCGCGGGCAGGGGATTTCCCCCAAGCTGTTCGATAAGTCCGTCATAACGTCCGCCGCCGCAGACAGTTCCCTGTGCGCCGATGTCGTTGGTTATGAATTCAAATACTGTTTTGGTGTAATAATCCAGCCCGCGGACGATCTTCGGGTCAACGCTGAATTTTATCCCCATATCGTTAAGCAGAGTTTTCAGCTTTTCAAAGTGCGCGGAACATTCCTCACAGAGAAAATCAAGGATAACGGGCGCGTCCTTGGCTATTCCCTGACAGATAGGGCTTTTACAGTCAAGGATACGCATGGGATTACGCTCTAAACGGTCGAGACAGGTGTGGCAGAGTTCGTCCTTGTGCTTCCCGAAATACTCTTTCAGAGCCTTGTGGTATTCCGCGCGGCATTTCGGACAGCCGATGGAGTTTATGAAAAGCTCCACATTTTCCAGTCCCAGACTGTCCAGAAGCGAACGCGCCAGAGCGATGACTTCCGCATCGGCGGAAGCGTCCTTACTGCCGTACATTTCCGCGCCGAACTGGTGAAATTCCCGCAGTCTGCCCGCCTGCGGCTTTTCGTGGCGGAAGCAGGAGATCATGTAATAAACTTTCTGCGGGAGTGCTTCGTTGAGAAGTCCGTTTTCGATAGCCGCTCTTGCCGCGCCTGCCGTTCCCTCGGGACGGAGAGTAAATTCTTCGGGATCTTTGCCGTTGTCGCGGCTCTTTGCGGTAACGCTGTACATTTCTTTCTGCACAACGTCTGTGGTGTCGCCTACGCTTCTCTTGAAAAGTGTTGTATTTTCAAATGTGGGGAAACGTATCTCCCTGAACCCGAAATACTCGGCAGTTTCGGCGGCGCAGCGTTCCACAGTCTGCCACTTGTTTACTTCTGCGGGAAGAACGTCCTTTGTGCCGTATGGTCTGTTTGCAATAACCGACATAATAAATTCTCCTTATAACAAAAAATCAAAAAGCCGCCCCGCAAAGGGACGGCAGAAAAACCGTGGTACCACCCAATTTCATCTGCAAAGCAAAAGAATTGCAGACCTCATTGTTCCTTAACGCGGGAAACGCCCATGCTTTTCGTGAAAAAATTACACGATTTACACATGGAAGCTCACGGGTGTGTTTCACAGGATAACCGAACAGGCAGTTTCAGCGCAATGCCGCCCTCTCTTTGGAACGGGGTATCCGTTACTGTCCCGATCACAGCTTTTAATAGTTTTATATAATGATAACTCAAAACTCCGCATTTGTCAAGGAAAGTAAGAGGACATTTATTATATTTTCTGTTAATATTATGCAAATTTACTGTGAAAATTATTGAGATTTTGCGTTATCTATTGTATAATTATGGACATAGAATCCAATATTCAACAATTTTTTCATGAGGTGATATTTATGAAAAAACAGGCATTCAAAAAGCTGCTGACAACAGCTGAAAGAAAAACTTATATAGCCGAACTGAAAAAGGAACTGCCTTTTCTGCGTCTCAAAGCGGGTATTTCTCAGGACGATGTTGCAAATGTAATAGGTGTTTCGCGCCAGACATACGGCGCAATAGAGCGCGGAGACCGTCCTATGGGCTGGAGTACCTATCTGTCGCTGATATTCTTTTTTGATAATAAGGAAGAAACTCATGATCTTGTCCGCGGAACGGACGCATTTCCGCATAAGTTTATTGACAGCATAAATTTTGAAGATACTTCTGCGGAAAAGATGATGCTCAGTCTTACGGAAAGCTGTCCCGAAGTATTCACCAGACTTGATGCAAATGCGATCGAGACGATCAGATCGCTTATTATGATAGAATATGCCCGCTGCACGAGGCAGCCCGGGGAAACGGTCGTAAATATGTTTGACGGAATGAATTTTATGAAAAAAGTTCCCACAGCCGAGAAACCCGAAAAAACCGCAAGAAAAGCTAAAACAGCCAAAACCGCAAAGACCGAAAAAACAAAAAGCAAAAAACAGAAATAAATAACAAATTCTCCTCGGATAATTTTATCCGAGGATTTTTTGTAACATTTCCGATCGTAATACGTCTTAATTGACAAAGGGGGTATGAAGATGTCCGACCTTGAAGAAATATACAGACTTTATGCAAAGACCGTCTACGGCTTTCTGTTAAACAGATGCCGAAACGCGGATATTGCCGAAGAACTGACTTCCGAAACATTTTACCGCGCGGTAAAAAATATCGACAATTATAAAGGAAACTGCAAAATGTCCGTCTGGCTCTGCGAAATTGCAAAAAATCTTTATACTGACTATCTGCGGAAAAGCGAGCGTAAAAATATTTCCGTTGAGGACAGCGAGATCCCCGACGAGGATAATATTGTCCTGCGGTATGAAAACAAGGAACAGATCCTTGATATACACAAGATACTTCACACCCTTGAAGAGCCGTACAAGGAAGTATTTTCCCTGCGGATATTCAGCGAACTTTCCTACAAGGAAATAGGAGATATTTTTGAAAAGTCGGACGGCTGGGCGCGGGTAACATTTTTCCGCGCAAAGGAAATGATTTTGAAAAAACTTAACGAAAGGAAATGATGTTATGAAATGTGCTGTTGTGCAGGATCTGCTGCCCAATTACTGTGACGGGCTTTGCTCTGCGGAAACTTCCGCGGAAATAGAAAAGCACATCGCGGAATGTCCCGTGTGTTCCTCACTTTTAAAGGACTATAAAAGCGAGGTAAAGTCAGAAAAAGAAGTAAAAAATTCCCCCGAAAAGCCGTTTAAAAAATTGAAGAAAAAGCTTTCCCGCCATAAATTTCTTGCAATTTCCCTTGCGCTGTGCCTTGCGGTATTTGCAGGCTGGGAAGGATTTCTGGCTTATAGTGGAATAAACGATCGTTACGATTCCATAAGCGGAATACATTATACCAATGAAGCAAAAAAAATAATGGAAAGCATTTGCAGCGGCGATGCGGAAAATGCGGTAAAAAATCTTGATATAAATAATTCTGTTTTAATAACATCTGCTATGATAAAAAACGGAACGAAAACAGATATTGCCGATCCCTGCCGCGAACACTGCAAAAACATGATAAAAAAATATTATAATTACATCAAGGATAAAAATACGAAAATAGATTTTGACAGGACATACAGCGGCGGAATATGGCACGACTGCGAGTTTGTTGTAAAAACCGAAGGGCTGCCCGATGTGACATTTTATATACAATATGAAGCTTACGACTACAACTTTTCATTATATACCATAAATTGCAGCACCGAAGATACAAATGATGATTTCAATATATTTATAAATTACGAACTTGATGTTTCTTTCAAACCCTCCGATGTATTTCAGGCGGATATTGTGCGGAGCGTTATAAATAACGGCGGAAATGTAAATAGTTTTTCCGACAGCATAAAGAAAAATGAAGAATACATTTTGCTGTTGAATGAAAGGTTTGCAAAAATAAGAGAAAGCGGCATATACTGCGATGAATTTCTGAATGAAAATCTGCGGCTCGATTATGAAAACGGACGTTTTCTCGCTGATATTTATGCAATATTTACCGACAGCACGGGAAATAAAATCGTTTATTCCCGAACGGTTCAGGCGGCGGGTCACAGGTATATTGTCCTTGATGAATTTCAGCCTGTAATAATTGACAGCGGCGTAAGTCCCGAAACAAAAGAAATAATAGAAAATATTTTTTAAAGATCATAAAAGACAGCCTTTCCGCATAAAAATTAAAAAACGGAGGGCTGTCTTATGAAAAGCGAAAAAAATAAAATAAATTTTGTAGAACTGTTTATATACATAATTTCCGCAGAACTTGCAGGCGCGCTTTCCGCGCTGCTGACAGGCGGCTTCGGGGGATCTTTTATAAAATACCGCGAGCCGCCGCTTCTGCCGCCCGCTTGGTTATTTCCCGTAGTCTGGACGATACTTTATGCCGTTATGGGAATTTCCGCATACATGATAAAAAATTCCCAAGCTTACGAGGACGATATTAGATCCGCATTAAAAAATTACCGCACGCAATTATTTGTAAATTTTTCATGGAGCATAGTATTTTTCAGATTTGAAAAATTATGGCTCTCGGCGGGGATAATAATTTTCCTGCTTGTGCTTATTTTAAAAATGATAGTCGATTTTCGGAAAATAAAAATATTTGCGGGAAATTTAAATATTCCATATTTTATCTGGGTATTATTTGCGGCGTATTTAAATATTGCAATTGCCGCGATAAATTAAAATAAAAGCGCTTCTCTTGAAAAGGGGAGCGCTTAATTATTATCGGCAACAACGCATACCGCGTGAGCGGCAATGCCCTCTTTTGCTCCTGAAAATCCAAGTCCTTCTTCGGTGGTGGCTTTCACGCTTACGCGGGAAATATCGCATTTCAGCGCGGAAGCTATATTTTCCCGCATTTTAAGGATATATCCTGCCAATTTCGGCGCTTGGCAAATTATAGTGCTGTCGATATTTCCCACTGAAAAGCCGTTTTCGGAAATTATCCCGCCGATTTTTTTTAGCAGTTCAATGCTGTCCGCGCCTTCATATTCTGAAGATGTATCGGGGAAATGCTTTCCTATGTCTCCAAGGGCAATCGCGCCAAGGAGTGCGTCCATTATCGCGTGGACGAGAACGTCCGCATCGGAATGTCCCAGCAAGCCCTTTTCATGTGGGATCTCAACGCCGCCGAGGATCAGCTTTCGCCCCTCCGTAAGCCTGTGGACATCATAACCGTGACCTATGCGGATCATCAGCTTTCCCTCCTTTTCAGGAACGCTTCCGCAATATCCAGATCTTCCTGTGTGGTGATCTTTATATTGATATAATCCGATGGGGAAACGCAGACTTTTACGCCTACGGCTTCCGCAAGCTGACAGTCGTCCGTAAAATCAAGATCGTGGTCTTTTGCAAAATTTATGCCCTTTACAAACAGATCCCGCCTGAATATCTGGGGAGTCTGTGCGATATAAAGGCTCCGCCTGTCGGGAGTGTCGGTTATAAGTCCGCCGTTTACGACTTTCAGTGTGTCTTTCACGGGAACGCCTAAAATTGCTCCGCCGAACACAGAAGCGTCCTTTATGCATTTTTTTATATGTTCTGCGGAAACAAGCGGACGCGCTCCGTCATGAACGGCAATATACCTCGTTGCTTTGTCCGTCTGCATGAATGCGTTGAAAACCGACTGCTGCCGCGTTTCTCCGCCGTTTACAGCCTTTGCGAACTTTGTAACATTATATTGCTTTGCAAGCCGCTCTATTTCGGGAATATCCTCTTCTCTTGCGGCGGCAATAATTTCGGAAACTTCCTCTATGCCGTCAAATGCAAGCATTGAACGTATAACAACAGGTATTCCGCAGATCTCCGCAAGCTGTTTGTTTATCCCTTCCATGCGGGTGGAATTCCCGCCGCAGGCTATTATCACCGAGACCGATATATCAGACATATGAAAACTCCTTTACAGTACCTCTTTGAAACTTCCCAGAAATCTGAAAAAGCTCATTTCATTTTCCAAATCGTGGAGCAGTGCAACAACTTTGGGATCTGTGCAGCTGCCTTGGAAATCCAGATAGAACATCACCTCAAAATCGCTTCCCGCGATGTTCTTGCTTTCTATCTTGGAAAGGTTCAGCCCCGCGGCGTAGAATTTGGTAAGCATACGGTAAAGGGAACCGGGGGTATTGGGAATGGTAACGCAAACGGTTATGGTATCGGCATCGGCAGGGGATATGTACTCTTTTGAAAAACATATGAACCGCGTATAATTGGGATAAGCATCGGCAATGCGGTCGTTTATGATGTCCAGACCGTAAAGCTCTGCGCAGTTCCGCGAACAGATACAGGCAAGGGACGGATCCCGCCTGTCTCTTACCAGTTCGGCGGAAAGCGCGGTATTTGCATATTCTCTGCGGACAAGTCCCTTTTCTTTTATGAATTCCGAACACTGGGCAAGGGCTTCTTCTTTGGAATAAACATATTTTATCGAATCAGCGGGAGTGCCTTTTGCAGCTGCGAGACAGTGGGTTATTTCCACTCTCACAAGGGAGCAAATGCTGAAATTGTGCTTTGACATAAGATCGTATGTCTCGGAGATGTTCCCGATAGTAGAATTTTCCAGCGGAAGAAGTCCGAAATCCGCTTCGCCGCTTTCAACTGCGTTGAAAACATCTTCAAAAGCGGTGTAAAAAACAGCGGGCTTGTCCCCGAAAAGCTTTTTGCAGGCGGCTTCGGAATATGCGCCCGACGTTCCCTGACAGGCGATCTTTCCAGCATTTTCGGGAATGAACGGCTTGGGAGCGGACAGCTTGCTGTCATGTTCTATCTTCATATTCTGGATACATTTGCTGATGTCCATAATGTTCTGGAAAAGCATAGCCGCTCCGTCCTTCAGATCGTCGGGAGCGTTTTCGCGGACGCGCTCTATGACCTGTTTTTCCCGTCCGCCCTGCATGACGGGCAGGGAGTGTTCTTTTTTATACTCGGCAACGGCGCGGCAGACTTCCATTCTGTCGGTAAAAAGCTTCAAGATCTCGCTGTCGATAGCGTCAATGCGCTTTCTGAGTTCGTTCAAGTCCATTAAATTTTCCTCCGATACGATCATATTGAAAAGTTTTCGCCGCCGTCATATTTGTCGATAATGTCCTGCAAGGTGATGCCGTCCAGATATTCGGTTATGACTTTGTAAAGTCCTTCCCATACGGGGAGAGTCATACATTCTGCTGCCCTTGGGCAATCGTTAGGCTCGTAGCGCAGGCAGGACACAGGACACAGATCCCCTTCGGAAATGCGGAGGATCTCGCCCACGGTATATTTGTCGGGGGATTTTGAAAGCATATATCCGCCCTGATAGCCGCGGTTTGTTTTCAGCAGACCTGATTTATTCAGCAGCGGAACTATCTGTTCAAGGTATTTCTTGGAAATATCCTGCCTTTCGGCGGTATCTTTAAGGGCAACATACTCATCTTTGCCGTATACAGCCAGATCCAGAAGCATTCTCAGGGCATATCTTCCCTTGGTTGAAATTTTCATATTGGAACTCGTCCTTTCACATGGATATAATACTATTATACAATATGATTAGTAGGTTTTCAAGAGTAATTTTTAATTTTTTTGAAATATTTTTTCTGCTTTTTTCACAAAAATCATTACTTTTGTTTGTGCAAAATCTGCTTGAAAAATTCAGACAATTCTGCTATAATTAAAAAGATATGAAACAGGGGGATTTTGCGGTGGATCTGATTAAAAAAGTTACTTCGGAAAAATTTTATTTCGGCTATATTGTATCATTTATGATACTGATGCCGTTGTGCGAACTTATTTCTCAATTATTGGGAGCGGCATATCTGACGCTGCCTTTTATACTTAATTCTTACAGCTTTTTTGGAATTATTTCCTGTGCTTCAATGCTGTATTTAAGGCTAAAGAGCAAAGAAATATACCCATCTGATATATTTTTCCTGCTGCTGATATTTTTTGCTTTGATCTCTCTGATATTTACAAAGCAGGATCAGGGATATACTACCTCTTACTTTTCCGGTGAACGTCCGCTGTACTTTATGTTATATTTTTCAGTTTTTTTTGCGGCGGCATCTTTAAATGATATTTCAATGAGAAAAAAGATCCTCTACACATTTATAATTGTTTCGGCAATTAACGGTATAGTCGCGCTTCTGCAATCTTTCGGGATACATCTTCCCGGGAGCATTACGGGTATGCACATACAAACTTTTTGCTATGGACTTACTTTTAATTTCAACTGGTTTGCAGGATTGACGATCATTCTCGCTGCAGTTTGTGCAGGAATGCTGATATTTACGGAAAAAGGCAATAAACTGCGTCTGCTGTATCTGGTTCTTACAATTCTTATTATGTATGTTTCGTTCTGCACGGAAGCGCGTATATCATTGCTCGGAAATATTGCAATAGTATGCTTTTATATAGTTTCATTTATTGTAATGAATTCAAAAGGATACGATAAGAAAAAACTTCACTCGCATATAATGTCTTTTCTGGCAGTGATAGTATGTTACGCGGCAGTAGTTGCCGTTATAGCAATGACAAGAGACACTTTCAAGCAGATGTTCGGTGAATTCTATAATGATATGACCCGTGATTTTGACAGTTTCGGCAGCCGCCGCGGGTATATCTGGAGATTCGGCGTGGAAGCAATTCCTCATAACTGGCTGACAGGTGTAGGTCTTGACAATTTTGCGGAAGTATTTACAGGCAACCCAAGATGGCATGAAGGCATGGAAATATCCAATAAAGCACATAATGAATATCTTCATACGATCGTAACAGAAGGCATTTTTGCGGGGATAAACTATATTGCGCTTATTGTATATGTTTCGGTAATATCTGTAAAAAATATAATAAACACAAACGATGAACAGGAACGTTATATAAGCTGGATATTATTCGGAGCAGTTGCAAGCTATGCGGCTCAGGCATTTGTAAACAGCAGCCTTCCGAATGTTGTACCGTATTTCTGGATAGCTATGGGAATGTGTATACATACATCTTTACAAACTCCCATAAAACTCGGCAGAAAAAACGATCTGCGGGAAAGCGCATAATAGCGCATAATTTTTATCATATAAAAATAATTGTCATGAAAGGAAGATCTGTATGGGAAAGATACTTGTTACAGGCGGAGCGGGATTCATCGGCAGTCATACCTGCGTTGAACTTCTTAATGCGGGATATGAGATAGTTGTAATGGACAACTTTTCAAATTCCAAGCCCGAAGCACTGGACCGCATCAAAAAAATTACGGGAAAAGACTTCAGATTCTATGAAACGGATATGCTGGACTTTGAAGGTACAAGCAGGATATTCAAGGAAAATTCCATTGACGCGGTAATACATTTTGCGGGTCTTAAAGCGGTAGGGGAGTCCTGCGCAAAGCCTGTGGAATACTATTATAATAATATTTCGGGAACTATCGAACTTATCAAAGCCATGCGCGAAAACGGCTGCAAGACCATAGTTTTCTCATCAAGCGCAACAGTTTACGGAATGAATAACCCCGTTCCGTATGTTGAAACATATCCTACTTCTGCAACAAATCCATACGGTTACACAAAGGTCATGATCGAACAGATCCTTACCGATACGGCAAAAGCCGACAGCGAGTGGAGCGTTGTGCTTCTCCGCTACTTTAACCCCATCGGCGCACACGAAAGCGGACTTTTAGGCGAAGATCCCAACGGCATTCCAAACAACCTGCTGCCGTATGTTGCACAGGTAGCTTCGGGACGTCTGCCATGTCTCAGCGTTTACGGAAATGACTATGATACTCCCGACGGAACAGGCGTAAGAGACTATATCCACGTTGTTGACCTTGCAAAGGGACATCTCTGCGCGGTGGATTACGCATTGAAACATAAAGGCACGGAAGCCGTCAATCTCGGCACGGGAAAAGGCACCAGCGTTCTGGAAGTTGTAAAAGCCTTTGAGGAAGCTTCCGGAAAGAAAGTCAATTACAAGATCGCTCCCCGCCGTCCCGGCGACATTGCCACCTGCTATGCCAATACCGACAAGGCAAAAGCACTTTTCGGCTGGGAAGCCAAGGCGGACATTGCGCAGATGTGCCGCGACAGCTGGAATTTTACAGTAAAAAATCCCGAAGGTATAAAGTAAAAAATGAGGTGCGGATCCCGCACCTCATTTTATTCTGCCGCATTCGATCACGGCTCGTGTCATTTCAATGGGCTGAATGGATCTTATAGTGTCAAATATCGGAACGGTAAGCATATTGATACTGTAAAATCCCTTTTTCATCACCGTTATCATGTATTCGCTGCAAGGCTTTGATCCTTCGGGAGAAACCGCTGTGGGAAGTTCGGCTGTTTCGGTCATTCCGCGGGAATCCGTCACAAGCATTTCAACAAGTATATCGGAATCCTCCGCTTTTCTCAGAACGGCAACTACAGCTCCCGCTATCGGAGAACCGTCCTCGGCGTCCGTGACTTCAGCCTGTATGCAGCCTTTGCCGATCATTTCCGATGTATAACAGCTGTATGTTTCATCGTTTGCTTCATCATCGGAATACTGATCGTAATTGCCCTGCATATGATCTTCCGCGTTTCTTTCCGAATCGAACCGCGTATCGGCAATGCTCTCTCCGAAACATTGAGACATTGTTTCAACTGCTGTGCTGTCTCCGCAGCTGTCGCAGTCCGCCTTGATGAGTTCTTCGGCAGTGGGAAATTTGCACACTTCTTCTGTAACGTTTTCGTAGGGAATGCCCGTCATCGGCGGAGCTGCGAATTTTTCTGTATGTTCCGCACAGCTTTCACAGACGTTTTCCGTTTGCGGTATTTTCTGATGTTCCGCAGCGGCTGACGGCTTATTGCTGTTGTATATCCGCATCATTTCCGCTTTGTATTTTTCTGCCATTGAGCCAATATCCTTTTTTTCCTGCATGATACATTCCTCCAAAATGTTTATCTGTATATATTATTCAACGATAAGCAAAAAAATGCCTTTTGCAGGAGAAAGAAAACGCCGCGCAAAGTTTGTCCTTGCGCGGCGTTGTTTGTATCAGTTTTCAGAACTGTTGTCAACCCAGATGGTCTCTGTTTCATGGCGTTTGGGTCTGCCCATAAGATTGGTGAGAGCGGATTTTGCGCTGAGTCCGCCGAAAAGGACGTTGTAGCACTGCTCGGTTATGGGCATATCAACTCCCGTTTTCTGCGCAAGTTCATAGGCGGCTTTTGTGCAGATGTAGCCTTCCACAGTTCCCACCTGCTTTACGGCATCTTCGGGAGAAGTTCCCTGACCGATAAGTATTCCCGCGCGGCGGTTGCGGCTGTGCATACTTGTGCAGGTAACGATCAGATCTCCTATTCCCGTAAGTCCAGCAAAGGTCTCGGACTTTCCGCCCAGAGCAACTCCGAGGCGGGCAATTTCCGTAATTCCTCTTGTCATAAGCGCCGCTTTGGTGTTGTCGCCAAGTCCCATTCCGTCGCAGATCCCCGCGCACAATGCGATTATGTTCTTTAACGAGCCGCCCAGTTCGCAGCCCACAATGTCACTGTTGATGTAAATGCGGAAAGTATTGTTTGACATCACACTCTGGATATAGTCGGCATATTTCTGATCTTTTGAAGCGGCAACAACTGTTGTGGGGATCCCCAGCGCAACTTCTTCCGCGTGGGAAGGACCGCTGAGAACTACAAGCGGACTTTGAGGAATTTCCTCGCTGATAACTTCGCTCATTCTTTTAAGGGAGCTTTCTTCCAAGCCTTTGCCCGTGTTGACGATAACCGTTTCGGGGGAAATGTGCGCTGCGGCTTTTTGGGCAACTTCCCGAACTTTGCGGGTAGGTATACCGAAAATGACAATATCCGCTCCTGTCACCGAAGAAATATCTCCTGTAAGGATTATCTCATCGCTTATCTTTACTCCCGGAAGTTTCTGCTTGTTTTCGCCGTCGCGCTTTATGTCGTCAATTTCCTGCTGAAATGCCGACCATACCGTCACATCGTGACCGAAATTATTAAGCATTACCGCAAGGCTGAGTCCGAAACCGCCCATTCCCAGAATAGTGAATTTTGCCATATTATCCTTCCTTTCCGCTTGATCTTTCCGATTTGCTCTTTATAAACTTGTTTTCCGTGCCGTTTCGCAGGCGTTGGATATTTGTCCTGTGCATATAGATGAGCAGTGCGCTTGTTATCATTACAAGAACTGTATGTGTTATACAGAGGTCAAGGCTGATATGTTCCACAAAATAGTGGAGCAGGAACGTCAATATCGGGTAGAATATTGCCGATGAGATCGAAGCCACCGAAACATATTTTGAAATTAGCAGAACAATTGCAAAGAACGGTATTATTATTACAAATGTCTGCCAGTCAATGACTATCAGTATTGAGCAGGAAACAAGTATGCCCTTTCCGCCGCGGAATCCGTAATAGATAGGGAAGATGTGTCCGAGGATCGCGGCAATTCCCGCTATGTAGCCCACGGTTTTCTCGTCAAAGCCGCCCTCTCCCACAATAAGGCGGAACACCAATATGCTCACAAGAACAGATACTATTCCCTTTGCAAGATCGCCCAGAAGTGTGAGCAGAGCGGGTAATTTCCCGTAACAGCGAAGTGTGTTTGTAAGTCCCGCATTCTTGCTTCCATGTTCGCGAATGTCCTCATGTTTCAGCAGACGGACTACAATTATTGACGAATTGCAGCTTCCCAGAAGATAGGAAGCGATCACCGAAATTATTCCCGCAATAATAAGCTTTGCCATAGCCAAGACTCCTATTTATCATCATTTTTTCCCCGTTCGCGGACAATGAACCGCACGGGCGTTCCCTCCAGACCGAATGTCTGCCGTATCTGATTTTCCAGATACCTCTGATAGGAAAAGTGGAACAGATCCGCCCTGTTTACAAACGTTACAAACGTCGGCGGTCGGGTGGACGGCTGGGTCATATAGTAAATTTTCAATCGTCTGCCCTTATCGGAGGGAGGCTGAACTCTTGTTGTGGCGTATGAAAGCACGTCATTTAACATTCCCGTGGAAATTCTCATGCTGTTCTGCCTGTTGACATCGTTTATCATATCAAAGAGCTTTTCAACACGCTGTCCTGTTTTTGCCGAAATGAATATGAACGGAACGTAGGACATAAAGCTGAAATTTTCCGAAAGTTTCGCTTTGAACTCGTCCATAGTGCTGTCCGTTTTTTCCACAGCGTCCCATTTGTTTACGGCAACAATGCAGGCTTTTCCCTGTTCATGGGCGTAACCCGCGACTTTTGAATCCTGCTCGGTAAATCCTACAGTGGCGTCAATAAGGATAACGCATACGTCCGAACGATCCACCGCCATGTATGCCCGAAGAACGCTGTAATGCTCTATCTTTTCAAGAACTTTGGACTTTTTGCGTATGCCCGCAGTGTCTATGAAAATATACTTTCCGTGGGAATTTTCCACGGTTGTGTCGGTGGCATCGCGGGTAGTTCCCGCAATATCCGAAACTATGACCCGATCTTCTCCCGCAACGCGGTTTATAAGGGAAGATTTTCCAACATTTGGCTTGCCGATAACGGCGACTTTAATATATTCCTCATCGTCATTTTCGGCTTCCTCTTCGGGAAAATATTTGAAAATTTCGTCCAGCATATCTCCCGAGCCGTGTCCGTGAGCAGCGGAAACCGCTATCGGGTCTCCCAGACCGAGACTGTAGAATTCGTAGAATTCCGCAGGCGGATCGCCTATGGAATCGCATTTGTTCACGCAGAGAACAACAGGCTTGCCGCTTTTCCGAAGCATTATGGCAACGTCCTCATCATCGGCGGTAACGCCTATGCGAACGTCCGTAAGAAAGACGATAACGTCCGCTTTTTCAACTGCAAGTTCCGCCTGCCGCCGCATCTGTTTCAGGATAACGTCCTCGCTGTTAGGCTCGATACCGCCTGTGTCTACGACCATAAATTTCCTGTTTCTCCACTCACATTCCGAGTAGATCCTATCGCGGGTAACGCCGGGGGTATCCTCAACTATAGAAAGACGTTTTCCCACAAGTTTGTTGAAAAGTGTGGATTTTCCAACATTAGGACGTCCGACTACCGCAACTATCGGCAAAGCCATGCTATCATCTCCTTTAATTTCCGGTTATCGCGTCAAAAAGCTCATAGCCGTCGTTGGGAACTTTGCGTATCTTCACGCCGAGAGCGTTTTCAACGTCATTTATCGAAAGGTCGTCAAGGAAAATATCCTCGTCCGCCTTTATCATGCTTGAGGAAATAAGCAGGGTATTTCCAAGAGGTTTTCCTTTAAGCTGGGAAATTATATCCCGAGCCGTTATAAGTCCCGAAACGGTTATGGTTTCCCCGAAGAAATCGTTCCGTATCTTATACACCCTGCAATTAATATTATGCCACTTTTCGCGGACTTTTTCAACCAGTTCCGAAATAAAATCATACGCCAGTGCTCCCGTTGCAATGGAAACGTCTGAACTTTCCGCATTTTCCGCGTCCGCCATAGCCGATTCAAACTCATCTATAAGCGAGCGTACCATTCCCACTCCGTTTTCGTACTGGGAATAATCCTCATAGTATTCCCCATCGGGAATTTCCCGTTCCGCTGTAATGTAAAACTCGTCCGAAGGGAACACAAGCCGCGTGCCGTAATTTTCCAGAAAATCTTTCTGGAATCTTTCTATCAGGTCAATGGCTTTTCCCGCGCCCGCCTTGTCAAAAAGTTCAAGAGGGTAAAGCCCGTCACGGAATTTTGTCAGACCAACGGGGACAACGGCAATGCTCTGAATGTTCGGCATAAGCTTTCCAAGGTCGGTGAGAGTGCGTTCCAATTCTGCGCCGTCGTTTATTCCCGGGCAAAGAACTATCTGACAGTTCATGGAAATGCCCGCTTCCGCAAACTGCCTGAGATAGTCAAGCTTTTCCCCCGCAAAACGGTTATTCATCATCATGCACCGAAGTTCGGGGTTTGTGGTATGAACGGAAATATTTATTGCAAGTTTCATTTGGATAATTCTGTCAATATCCTTTTGTGAAAGGTTCGTAAGTGTAACATAATTTCCCTGTAAAAACGACAATCTCGCATCATCGTCCTTGAAGTAAAGAGTTTCCCGCATATCGGGCGGCATCTGGTCTATAAAGCAGAAGATACACTTATTGCAGCAGCTTTGCTTCTTGTCCATAAGGAAGGTTTCAAATTCCAGTCCGAGATCGTCATACTCGCTTTTGCGGACGGTAAAAGTTTTCCTTTCGCCGTCTGAAATTATTCCCAGCTTGACAAGCCTTTCGGCTGAATAGAACATATAGTCAAGAACGTCCTCGATCTCGTGCCCGTTCACCGTGGCAAGAATATCTCCCGCCTTTATTCCCGTTCCTGAAACAGGCGAACCGTTTACAACAGACTTTATTTCTACCGACAAACCGATTACACACCCCTTTTATAGAGTTGAGAGTTAAGAGTGGAGAGTTAAGAGCAGGCTGAGCCTGCACGCTTTCAGGCTTTATTCAGTGATTTTTCGCTTTGTACCTGCCGTGAGATAAAGTAAAGTTATTTCTACAAAAGCATTGAAGCCGAAAATATAAGCGTTACTGCAATATCTCAACTCTTAACTTTCAACTCTCAACTCTTTATTGAAGCTCTCTATTGAAACTTTAAAAAAAGAGCCGGAAAAGGATCACTCCTTCTCCGGTTTCCGTAAAGCAAGATCAATCTTCTACTTTAATAACTTCAACGCCCTTATAGAATCCGCAGTTCTTGCAAACCTTGTGAGGAGCAGTCAGCGCTCCGCAGTGAGAACATCTTGAGAACGCAGGAGTATCCAGCTTCCATACAGCCGAACGTCTCTTATCACGTCTTGCTTTTGATACCTTTCTCTTTGGTACTGCCATTATCAGCACCTCCTTATCATACTAACCGCCGCAATTACATTCGCCCTGATTCAGGTCAGCCCCGCACTTTGGACAAAGCCCCTTGCAGTCCTCTTTGCAAAGCATTTTTGAAGGCAGGGACAACAGGCAATCCGTAAGCACAAGCTCGTCCATATCAAGCTCATCGGTTTCCGTAACAATGTATTCTTCCGAATCATCATTATCATTGCTGAGCGAGCGCACAAGAATATGCTCAAAATCGAAGCAATAGTCACGGTCAAATTCTATCAGACATCTGTCACAGCAGATGTGCAGTGTAAATTCCGCGGAATATTTCAGCGACACGATCCCCGCACGATTTACTATCGTACCTCTGACCGTGATAGGGTTTGAAAAGGAGAATCCCTTTACTTCGTTCAGTCTTTCCACGCCGACGGTATAGTCAATGCTGACTTTCTCTCCGACGATATTGTAAAGCTGTTTCAAGCGAATGAACATAGCACACCCCAAACACTGCTAAAGAATATTATAACATACATTATCCTGTATGTCAATACCTTTACAGGAATTATTTTATAGAATATTTGGAAACGCTTTCCGGCAGATCTTCAATATTTGCGGAAACGGTAAATACTACCTCCACATCGCTGCCCGTCAGCTTGTCTATCTTGTTGAGCATAGCGCCCAATCCCTCAAAATCAGCGCCTCCGACTTTGAGAATTGAGTCAATAAATATTTCCTTAATATCGTAGTTTCCTGCAACAAGACCCGCAACAAGACCGTAGAACGCTTCAAAAGAATAGATGTTGTTAGCGTCCGTATCAACGATCCTTACCGATGTTGGAATATCATATCTGAGCTTTTCGCTCTTGTCAATGCAAACAACATAGCCGTTTGTTTCCTTTGCAGCTTTGTTGATCATGTCGATGAGTATCTTTGTCTTGCCTGTACCCTTAGTTCCTGTGATAATTTTTACCATATAAAACACTCCGTTCCGCCTTTGCAGGCATTTTTTATAAACACACCCGTTTGCACTCTGCGGGTGAAACAGACCGCTTTATCAGCCAAGCTTTGCTTCGAGAGCAGCTTTCTGATCCTCGTAACCCGGCTTACCGAGAAGCGCGAACATATTCTTCTTGTAGCTTTCAACGCCCGGCTGGTCAAAAGGATTTACTCCCAGCATATAGCCGCTTACCGCGCAGGCTTTCTCAAAGAAGTATACCATATATCCGAAGCTCTTTTCGGTAGTATCTTCCAGCTCCAGAACTATGTTCGGAACACCGCCCTCTGTGTGAGCAAGGATCGTTCCCTCAAAGGCTTTGCGGTTTACAACGGACATATTCTGATTTGTCAGAAAGTTAAGTCCGTCAAGGTTCTCCGCCTCATTTTCAAGGAAAATATCCTTCTTGGGCTTCTTGATGTCGACCACTGTCTCGAACATTATTCTCGAACCCTGCTGAATGAACTGTCCCAGCGAATGAAGATCCGTTGAGAAGGTAGCGGAAGCAGGGAAAATACCTCTGTTGTCCTTGCCCTCGCTTTCGCCGAAAAGCTGCTTCCACCATTCAGCCATCATTGTGAAGCTGGGATCGTAGGAAATGAGCATTTCCACCGACTTATTCTTTTTATAGAGAATATTTCTCAGTGCCGCATACTTGTAGCAGTCGTTGTGGTCAAAATCAGCGGTAAGCTCGTCCTGAGCCTGTTTTGCGCCCGCCATAACTGCGTCAATATCGCAGCCCGCAACTGCAATTGGGAGAAGTCCCACAGCGGTGAGGACGGAATATCTTCCGCCTACATCGTCCGCAATAACGAAAGTTTCGTAGCCTTCTGTGTCCGCAAGCTGTTTGAGAGTTCCCCTTGCCTTGTCGGTGGTGCAGAAGATCCTGTCCTTAGCGCCTTCCTTGCCGTACTTCTTCTCGATCATTTCGCGGAAGATCCTGAACGCAAGTGCAGGCTCGGTGGTAGTTCCCGACTTGGAAATCACATTTACCGAGAAATCCCGTCCCTCGCAGAGAGAAATTATCTCGTTAAGGTAGGTGGGGCTGATGTTGTTTCCCGCAAAGTAAATTTCGGGAGTATCCTTTTTAAGATTGTTGTAGAAAGGCGATCTGAGCAGTTCGATAGCCGCTCTTGCTCCAAGATAGGAACCGCCGATACCGATAACTATGAGAACGTCCGAATTGGAGCGTATCTTAGCGGCAGCCTTCTTGATCCTTTCAAATTCTTCCTTATCATAATCTGTGGGGAGGTTCACCCAGCCGAGAAAATCATTTCCCGCGCCTGACTTGTCCTCAAGGGTCTTAGCCGCGAGCATAGCGGCAGCCTTGGCGTTTTCAAGTTCGTGAGGTGCAACAAAATCCCGGAGATACTTAGTATTCAGTGAGATAGACATATCCTTTCTCCTCCTAAAAATCATTTATACTCTAATTTTACTATAAATTCAAAAATTTTGCAACGATTTTCTCAACATAACCTGAAAATCCCGAAACTTTTGGGTATTCTCACTAAAATGTTAAAAGTTTTTTGATAATAATAACCAATGCTTTTCGGACGTTCATTTTATCCACAGGCTGAGCGGCAGTCAGATCCACAGCAAACATCATCTTATCTCCCCGCAGGAACTGCACTTCTCCCGCTTTATCGCCGATCTCCACAGGAGCGTAAAGATAGTCTGTAAGCACTATCCGCGAGGAGACAGAGTCCGCCGCGCCTTTTGGAAGCACAACACTTCTCACGTTCCCAAGCTTTAAAGGAACGGTGCGGGACATCCCGCCTTTTACGGGAACTTCCGCGGGGATCTTTTCGGGAAGCGGCGGCACGAACACCGTATACTCGGAAAATCCCATATTCATCAGCCGTTTTGCTTCCGAAAGCGCAAGTTCTTCATCTTCACAGCCGAAAACAGCCGCTATATAAGTAACGCCGTCCCGTTCCGCCCCGCAGACTGCATAATATCCTGAATTTTCCGTAAATCCCGCTTTGAAGCCGATAATTCCCTTATAACTCCGCACAAGAGTGTTAGTCGTCACAAGTTCCGCTCCGCCGTCACGGACAAAGTCCCGCCAACAGGTGAAATATCCCCGCAGGAACTCGTATTCCGAAAGCTTTGCGCAAAGCTTTGCAATATCCTTTGCGGCGGAGATCTGCTTATCATCTTCATAATAGCCGTTGAAATTGGTAAATGAGGTGTTTTCCATGCCAAGTTCTGCGGCTTTGCCGTTCATAAGCTTTGCAAAATTATCCGCCGTGCCGCCTATCTTTTCCGCAAGCACAGCCGCCGCGTCGTTGGCATTTCCTATAATTACCGATTTGAAAAGCTCGTCAACGGTTATTTCCTCATTTGGCATCAGCCAGATCTGTGCTCCCTGCATGGAGTTTGCATATGCGGAAGTTTTCAGTTTCTCGTCAAGGGAAAGTTTTCCGCTTTCAACTTGCTCCGCCGCTAAAAGCACGGTCATTAACTTTGCCGCCGTTCCAACGGGAATGGGAGTTTCCTCATTAACGCCGCTTATTACCGCTCCGCCCGATTTTTCTATAAGAATTTCGCTGAATGTATATTCCTTGTCCGCAGATACGGAAATATTTCCCAAAGACACACAAACCGCAAGCGCAAGAAAAATTCCCGCAGCGCGCATTTTAAATTTCATAAACATTACCTCCCGTACAAGTTTATGCATATCTGCGGAAGTTTAGACAACCCTTTGTCCGATTCTTGATAATATTTTAACAGAAAATTCATTGACAAAACCCGAAGACGGTGATATTATTTAAACAATATGTGTTAAATGCTTTGATGAGGAGCAAAACGGTCAACGGAAATTTCAGAGAGCCGTCGCAAGGGATCTTTCCCGCGGTGCGAGACGGTATTTCCCACCGATAATATATCACCTCGGAGCTTTCCGCCGAACGGAACATTTTTCCTAAGAAAATTTTTCAAGTAGGACGGAACGGGATCCACCCGTTACAGCGGCGCACGTTGATTGACGTGTATGAGTGCGGTTTTTTACCGAATAAGAGTGGTACCGTGGAAGTTAATGCTTTCACCTCTTGGTTTTTCATGAGGTGAAGGCTTTTTTATTTTATAAATTTATTTAAGGGAGATTTTAAAATGATTTTAAACGGTTCACAGATAATTCTGGAATGTCTTTTGGAACAGGGCGTGGATACGGTTTTCGGATACCCAGGCGGCGCAGTCCTGAATATTTATGACGCGCTTTACGGATATTCCGACAGGATCGATCATATCCTCACATCACATGAACAGGGAGCTTCCCACGCCGCAGACGGATATGCACGTTCAACGGGGAAAACAGGCGTTGTTATCGCAACTTCCGGTCCGGGAGCGACAAATCTTGTTACGGGACTTGCAACGGCGTACATGGACAGTATCCCAATTGTTGCAATTACGGGAAACGTTACCACCGACCTGCTTGGTCTTGACAGCTTTCAGGAAGTGGACATTACAGGAATTACCATGCCTATTACAAAGCATAACTACATTGTAAAGGACATTACAAAACTTGCCGACGCCATTCGTAACGCGTTCTTTATCGCAAATGACGGTCGGAAAGGTCCTGTGCTGATAGACATTCCGAAAGATATTACCGCCGCAAAATGCGAGTATGCTCCGCAAGTTCCCCGGAAGCACTGCTATGAAGTTGACGAAGCGGAAATTGCCCAAGCGGTGGAGGTCATAGAAAATTCCGAAAGACCGTTCATTTATGCGGGCGGGGGAGTGGTCTCCTGCGATGCGGCGGACGAACTTGCCGAGTTTGCGGAACTTATTGACGCGCCCGTTTCTCTTTCGCTTATGGGACAGTGCGCTTTTGACAATTCGGACAGACGTTATACGGGAATGATGGGTATGCACGGCACAAAAACTTCCTCACTTGCCCTTACGAACTGCGACCTGCTTATTGTAATGGGTTCGAGATTTTCCGACCGCGTCACCTGCTCGGCGCAGAGTTTCCAATCCGCTATGGGAAATGCAAAAATTCTCCACATAGACATTGACCCCGCAGAGGTAAACAAGAACATTCCCGCAAATTACCGCATCTGCGGAAATGTTGAATTTGTTCTCCAAAAACTCAACAAGGCTGTAAAGAAGAAAGATCATTCCCAATGGCTGAAACAGATAGCCGAGTGGAAGAAAGAATATCCGCTTTCGCAGGTATCGGAAAACCCCGACGATGTTCTTCCCAAAGACGTGATAGAAACCCTTGACGAACTTACTCACGGCGAAGCCATAATATCCACCGAAGTGGGACAACACCAGATGTGGACGGCGGAATTTTACAACTTCCGCAAGCCGAGAAGTTTTGCATCTTCGGGCGGTCTGGGAACTATGGGCTACGGTCTTGGAGCGGCTATCGGCTGCAAGGTGGGAAATCCCGACAAAGTTGTGGTAAACTGCGCGGGAGACGGAAGTTTTTACATGAATATGAACGAACTTACCACCCTTGCAAAATATCAGCTTCCCGTAATTGAACTTGTTTTCAACAACAGCGTTCTGGGAATGGTACGCCAGTGGCAGAAGCTTTTCTACGGCGGAAGATTTTCGCAGACGACCCTTGAAAAGCCCACCGATTTTGAACTGCTTGGAAAAGCGATCGGCATTGAAGCTATGACTATTTCAAAGAAAAGCGATATACGTCCCGTTCTGGAAAAGGCGATTTCCTGCGGAAAGCCCGTGCTTATAAACTGCATTATCGGAAAGGATATAAACGTTCTTCCCATGGTTCCCGCGGGCGCGTCAATTGCAGAACCTATCCTTGAAATTAAGTGAGGTAAAAATATGAAAATACAGATATTTGATTCAACGCTCCGTGACGGGGCGCAGGGTGAAAGCGTGAACTTTTCCGTTGAGGACAAATTCAGCGTGATGAAGGCTCTGGACGAGTTCGGAATAGACTATATCGAAGCGGGAAATCCCGCTTCCAACCCGAAGGATATGGAATTTTTCAAAAAAGCGGAAAAATTCCCGCCGAAACATTCAAAGCTCGTGGCTTTCGGTTCAACAAGGCGGAAGAACATTTCCTGCGCCGAGGACGCGAACCTTAACGCTCTTGCAGATACAAATGTGGAGTATGTTTCCGTTTTCGGCAAAAGCTGGGATCTGCACGCAACGGAAATTTTAGGCACGACTCTTGAAGAAAACCTGAACATGATCTCCGACACTATAAAATACCTTACCCAAAAGGACAAGAAAGTTTTCTTTGACGCGGAACATTTTTTTGACGGGTATAAACGCAATCCCGAATACGCCCTGAAAACCATTTCCGCGGCGGAAGAAGCAGGCGCGTTTGAAATTATCCTCTGCGACACAAACGGCGGATGTTTCCCCGATGAGATCGCGGAAATTACCGCAAAAGCCGTTTCTGCGGTTAAAATTCCCGTTGGAATACACTGCCACAACGACACAGGCTGCGCAGTGGCAAATTCAATTGCCGCCGTAAAAGCGGGAGCGGTGCAGATCCAAGGAACAATGACGGGAATTGGCGAACGCTGCGGAAATACCAATCTTTCCACAGTTATCGGAAATTTGCAGGCAAAGCTTGGGAATGAATGTGTTCCGCAGGAAAATATCTCGCAGCTTACACAGGTAACAAGGCTTATTGCGGAAGTCTGCAATATGAAACTTGCGGGAACCATGCCTTTTGTGGGAAAAAGCGCATTTGCCCACAAAGGCGGTATGCACGCCGACGGTGTAAAGAAAAATCCTATCAGTTTCGAGCATATCCCTCCCGAAACGATAGGAAACAAGCGTAATATCCTGCTGTCGGAAGTCGCGGGACGTTCGGCAATTCTCCAGAGAATAAACGAAATTGCCCCCGAACTTACAAAGGACAGTCCCGAAACGCAGTCTATAATCGACCTTTTAAAAGAAATGGAATTCAAAGGCTATCAGTATGAAGCCGCGGAAGCGTCATTTGAGCTTCTTGTAAAGCAGTATCTTGGCATGACGGAGAATTTCTTCGACATAAGCTATTTTAAAATAATCGGCGAAAAAAGCGGCGAAACACAGAATCCATCCTCGGCTATCGTAAAAGTTGCCGTGGGCGACAAGACGGAAATTGCCGCCGATGAGGGCGATGGTCCCGTAAACGCCATAGACAAGGCGCTTCGGCAGGCGCTGACCGTTTTCTATCCGTCAATTGCGGATATTCACCTTGTGGACTATAAAGTGCGTGTTGTTGACGGAAGCGCGGCAACTGCGGCAAATGTCCGCGTTCTAATTGAAAGCACCGACGGCGAGGATCTCTGGACAACAGTGGGCGCTTCTACCGATATAATCAACGCTTCCGTGACCGCCCTCACCGACAGTATCGAATATAAACTGATGAAAGACAAAGCGCAGAACGTTTCCGCTCTGCACTGATTATCATTATAATTCGGTATAATTCAGAAATTTTTCCATTGAGGGGGTAAGTTTTGCGTTCTTCATGTATGCAAAGCCTACCTCTCGTTTGTTTATGGGAACGGACAGGGGTATCTCCACAAATTCGCCGCTGTCCAGTTCCTTTTGTACAAACTGTTTTATGGCGCAGGCAACGCCTATGCCCGTCCGTGCAAATTCGATGAGCATATCCATGCCCGTGACTTCGAGGATATGTTTGGGAACTATATTGTTTTCCTTGAAATATCTGTCAACGTGCATACGGGAAACATTTGCACCGTCAAGGAGCATTATATTTGCTTCTTCAAAAATATCGCCTTCCTCGCGGAGACGGAGGTTTTCCATATAGTCGGGAGTCGCGATGAAAACGTCCTCTATTTCGTCTATGAAATGGAATTCCACATCGGAAGGAGTTTCGGGTCTTACCATAAGCCCTATATCTACCTTTCCGTCGGCAAGCTGACGGTGTATCTTTGAGGACGACTGACAGTCAACGGTTATCTGAATATGGGGATTTTCCTTGATAAATCCCTGCAAATACGGCAGAAGCATATGTTTGCAGAGGATACTGCTTGCGCCGAGGTGCAGACGTCCTATGCCGAGTTCGTTTATGCGGCGGAGCTTGTCCTCGCCTTCTTTTATAATGTCAAAAGCAGCGCGCAGCTGTTCATAAAGGATCTTACCTTCGTCTGTAAGGGTAACTCCGCGGTGGTTCCGCACAAAAAGGGTAGTTTCCAGCGATTCTTCCATTTTGGTGATAGCCTTGCTGATCGCAGGCTGGCTGATGTAGTTCATTTCGGCGGCGCGGGAAATGCTTTCGCATTCCGCAACGGCGCAGAAAAGGCGGTACCTGTTCAGATTGCTTTCTGAGATCATATTTTTAACTCCTTTACTATTCGGTCAAATTATACTTCATGCTCTTACTATAAAATTATATCATACTTTTAAATAAAATGCAAGCTTATTTTATGATCCGCGGCAATTGCTGCAGCATATCTGTTTTATCGTGATATATTTGTATTCCGATATTGAAATTGCAGGAAAAATGATGTATAATATATTCATAATATTTTTGGAGGAGTTGCAATGAGGTTCAGACCTTGTATAGATATTCACAACGGAAAGGTAAAGCAGATAGTCGGCGGAAGTCTTAAGGATAGCAGCAATTCCGCAAAGGAAAATTTCGTTTCGGAAAAAGGCGCGGGATATTATGCGGAACTCTACAAGACCCGCGGTATAACAGGCGGACATATTATCCTGCTCGATCCTGCGGATTCGGAATTTTACAAAGAGGATCTCCGTCAGGCGTATGCCGCTCTTGAAGCGTTCAGCGGCGGACTCCAGACAGGCGGCGGGATAACAGCCGAAAATGCGGAAAATTTCCTGAAACGGGGAGCGTCACACGTTATAGTAACATCTTACGTTTTCAAGAACGGAAAGGTAAATTTTGACAATCTGAAAAACCTTGTTTCCGCTGTGGGAAAGGAACATCTTGTTCTTGATCTTTCCTGCCGCAGAAGGGGAGAGGACTATTATATCGTTACCGACCGATGGCAGAAATTCACCGATGTGAAGCTTGACAGGGAAGATGTCAGTATGTTTTCGGAATACTGTAATGAATTTCTTATCCATGCCGTTGATGTTGAAGGCAAGGCGCAGGGCGTTGAAAAGCCGCTGGCGGAGTTTCTCGGCGGGATAGACGGCATTCCTGTTACATACGCAGGCGGGATAGGTTCATATGAGGATCTGGACATTCTCAAAGAACTTGGCAGGGGAAAGCTTGATTTTACCGTTGGAAGCGCCCTTGACATCTTCGGCGGGAAACTTGATTTTGAGAAAATTTGTAATTATAGTTAATGGGACGGTCCAAGCCGTCCCATTCTTTATTTTTTTGAAGTTCGTTTTGCCGATTTTTTGGGAGCAAGCATCTTTTTCAGGTATTGCCCCGTGTACGACTCCTTGCAAGCCGCGATCTCCTCGGGAGTGCCGCATTTTACAACAGTTCCGCCGCCTGCGCCGCCTTCGGGACCGAGGTCGATAATGTAGTCGGCACACTTGATAACATCAAGATTGTGTTCGATAATAAGCACCGTGTTCCCCGCGTCAACAAGCTTTTGCAGGACTTCTATAAGCTTGTGGACGTCCGCAGTGTGCAGTCCTGTGGTGGGCTCGTCCAGAATATATATCGTCCGTCCTGTGGAACGTTTTGAAAGCTCCGTTGCAAGCTTTACTCTCTGCGCTTCACCGCCCGAAAGCGTTGTGGCGGGCTGTCCGATCTTGATGTAGCCGAGTCCCACGTCCTGCAAAGTCTGTAAACGTCTTGCAAGTTTAGGGAGATTGGCAAAAAACTCTACTCCCTCATCAACAGTCATTTCCAGAACGTCGTAAATGGATTTTCCTTTATAGTGAATGTCCAGAGTCTCGCGGTTGTAGCGTTTACCTTTGCATACTTCGCAGGGAACGTACACATCGGGCAGGAAGTGCATTTCTATCTTGATAATTCCGTCACCCTCGCAGGCTTCGCAGCGTCCGCCCTTGACGTTGAACGAGAACCGCCCGCTGGTGTAGCCTTTCATTTTCGCATCGTTAGTTCCTGCGAAAAGTTCACGAATGTCGGTGAAAAGCCCCGTGTAAGTCGCGGGATTGGAGCGGGGAGTTCTTCCGATAGGCGACTGATCTATGGCGATAACTTTGTCAAGGTTGTCGATCCCTTCCATTTTGGAGAATTTTCCGGGACGGATCTTTGCGCGGTTCAATCTTCCAGCAAGATTTTTGTAGATAATTTCATTCACAAGTGAAGATTTTCCCGAGCCCGAAACTCCCGTCACGCAGGTAAATGTTCCAAGCGGTATGGAAACATCTATCTTTTTCAGATTGTGTTCCTCCGCGCCTTTTACTTTCAGGAAAAGTCCGTTGCCCGCGCGGCGTTTTTCGGGAACGGGTATGCAGCGTTTGCCGCTGAGATATTGCCCCGTTATGGAACGTTCACAGGCTTTGATGTCCTCAACCGTTCCCGCGCAGACGATTTCCCCGCCGTGAATTCCCGCATAAGGGCCCACATCAACTATGAAATCCGCATTGTTCATGGTGTCCTCGTCATGTTCCACAACTATAAGGGTGTTTCCCAGATCGCGGAGACGTTTCAGCGTGGCGATGAGCTTGTCATTGTCCCGCTGGTGCAGACCTATCGACGGCTCGTCAAGAATGTATAAAACACCCATAAGCGACGAGCCTATCTGCGTGGCAAGACGTATGCGCTGACTTTCTCCGCCGCTTAACGTTCCCGCCGAACGGGAGAGAGTCAGGTATTCCAGACCAACGCTGCGAAGAAATCCAAGCCGCGACTTTATCTCCTTGATTATCTGTCCGCTTATCATCTTGTCCCTTTTGGAAAGTTCCAGACCGTTTATAAAATCCAGACATTCCACCACCGACAGATCGCAAAGTTCGGAAATATTCTTTCCGCCTACTGTGACTGCAAGGCTTTCCTTTTTAAGCCTGTGTCCGTGACATTCGGGGCAGGGACTTTCTGTCATGCAGTCCTCCACTTCCTCTTTGATATATTCGGAATTGGATTCGCGGTAACGTCTTTCAAGATTGGGAATGATCCCCTCAAAGGGCTGTTCGTAAACGCCGCCGCCGTACTCCGCGGAACGTTCAAGGCGTATCTTCATGCCGTTTGTGCCGTACAGAAACGCGTCTACAACTTCTTTCGGCAGGTCTTTTATGGGCTTGCTGAGAGAAACTCCGTAATGCTTTGCAATTCCCTTGAAATACATCATGGCGATGGAATCTTCATCGGTAGTCGACCAGCCGCTGGCTTTTATTGCTCCCTGACGTATGGAAAGTTCCTTGTTTGGGATTATCAGATCGGGGTCAATTTTACGGAAAACCCCCAGACCCGTGCATTTTTCACAAGCGCCGAAAGGATTGTTGAAAGAGAACATTCTCGGCGCAAGTTCCTCAATGGAAATGTTGTGTTCGGGGCAGGCGTAGTTCTGGGAGAAAAGTATATCCTCCTTGCCGTTCACGTCCGCTATGATAAGCCCCCCCGAAATGGAGGAAACCGTTTCAATGCTGTCTCCCAGACGTGTTTCAATGCCCTTTTTGATAACAAGACGGTCGATGACTATTTCAATGTTGTGCTTCTTGTTCTTTTCAAGCTTTATCTCCTCGGAAAGATCGTAAATTATGCCGTCCACACGCACACGAACGTACCCCGCTTTCCGCGCCCGTTCAAGTTCCTTGGTGTGTTCGCCCTTGCGTCCGCGGATAACAGGCGCAAGAAGCTGGATCTTGGTTCCTTCGGGAAGTTCCATTATCTGATCCACTACCTGATCCACAGTCTGCTGTTTTATTTCCCGACCGCATACGGGGCAGTGGGGAACGCCTATCCGAGCATACATAAGCCTGAAATAGTCGTAGATCTCCGTTACCGTTCCCACTGTGGAGCGGGGGTTCTTGGAAGTTGTTTTCTGATCTATGGAAATGGCGGGGGAAAGTCCTTCAATGCTGTCCACATCGGGTTTTTCCATCTGCCCGAGGAACATTCTCGCGTAGGAGGAAAGGCTTTCCACATACCGCCGCTGACCGTCCGCGTAGATGGTGTCGAACGCCAGCGAGGATTTTCCCGAACCCGAAAGCCCCGTCATGACTACCAACTTGTCACGGGGGATCTCAATGTCGATGTTTTTCAGATTGTGTTCCCTTGCGCCTTTTATGATTATCTTGTCGTTTGCCATTCAGATTATCCTTTCTTTTTCCCGAATACCTTTTTCCCCGCGTGGGGCGACTGTTTCAGCTCGTTTATCCTGTCGCGGAGGTATGCGGCGTGCTCAAATTCAAGAATTTTAGCCGCATTCTTCATTTCCTCGGTAAGCTTTTTGATAAGTTCTTCACGCTCCTCGGGCGTCATGCGCTTCTGCTGTGCCTTGGAGGTTTTTGCGTCTGTTTCGGCTTTTGTGGAAATTTCAATAACGTCCCGCACATCTTTTACGATGGTTTTCGGGGTAATTCCATGCTCGGCGTTGAAATCCGTCTGCAATTTGCGGCGGCGTTCGGTTTCCATGATAGCGCGGTACATGGAATCCGTTACCGAATCCGCATACATGATTACCTGACCATGGGAATTACGCGCGGCACGTCCTATAGTCTGTATCAGCGAACTTTCCGACCGCAGAAAGCCTTCCTTGTCCGCATCGAGTATCGCCACAAGGGAAACTTCGGGAATATCCAGACCTTCGCGGAGAAGATTTATTCCCACAAGCACGTCAAATTCGCCAAGGCGCAGATCGCGGATAATTTCCATACGCTCGATGGTGTCGATGTCATAGTGCATATATCGGACGCGGACTCCTGCTTTTTCAAGATAAGCAGTAAGATCTTCCGCCATTTTCTTTGTAAGGGTGGTAACGAGAACGCGCTCATTTTTCTGCGTGCGCTCGTTTATTTCAAGCAGAAGATCGTCTATCTGTCCGTCAACAGGCTTTACAATAATTTCCGGATCTACCAGACCGGTGGGACGAATGACCTGTTCCACGATCTGTGCGGAATGTTCCCGCTCGAAGGATCCGGGAGTTGCAGAAACAAAGATAGCCTGATTTATTTTGTTGTAAAATTCATCAAAAGTCAGCGGACGGTTGTCCATAGCCGACGGAAGTCTGAAACCGTAATCCACAAGGGTCTGTTTGCGCCCGCGGTCGCCTGCGCTCATAGCCCGCACCTGCGGCAGGGAAACGTGGCTTTCGTCCACGATAAGCAGAAAATCTTCGGGAAAGTGATCCAGAAGCGTGTAGGGAATACTCCCCGGAGCTCGTCCCGCAAGTATTCGTGAATAGTTTTCAATTCCCTTGCAGAAACCTATTTCCTGAAGCATTTCAATGTCGTACATAGTCCGCTGGGCAATTCTCTGTGCTTCTATGAGTTTGTCATTGTCCTTGAAATATTTCACCCGCTCGTCCAGTTCCCGTTCGATCTCGGCAATAGCGTCCTGCATTTTGTCGCGGGAAATTACATAGTGTGAAGCGGGATATATGGCTGCGTGGGAAAGCGTTGCGGTAATTTCCCCCGTAAGCGCCTTGAATTCCGTTATCCGCTCTATCTCATCGCCCCAGAATTCAACCCGTATGGCAAGTTCGGTAGAACCTGCGGGGAAAATTTCCACCACATCGCCCCGAACGCGGAACTTGTTGCGGATAAAATTCACGTCGTTGCGTTCGTATTGTATGCCCACCAATTTTGCCAACAGTTCGTCCCTTGAAAGCTCCATTCCCTGACGGAGAGAAATTACCATGGTACGGTAATCTATAGGCGAGCCGAGGGAATATATGCAGGAGACCGAAGCAACGATTATAACGTCCCGCCGTTCCGAAAGTGCCAGCGTTGCGGAATGGCGGAGCTTGTCTATTTCATCGTTCACGTCAGAATCCTTTTCAATGTAGCTGTCAGTGGAAGGAACGTAAGCTTCTGGCTGATAGTAGTCATAATACGATACAAAATATTCCACCGCATTTTCGGGGAAAAACTCCTTGAATTCCGAGCAGAGCTGTGCCGCAAGTATTTTGTTGTGGGCAAGGATAAGGGTGGGACGGTTGACTCTTGCAATGACGTTCGCCATAGTGAAAGTCTTTCCCGAACCTGTAACACCGAGGAGAGTCTGCTCCTTGGCGCCGTTTTCCAGACCATGAACCAACTTATCTATTGCCTGCGGCTGATCTCCCGCAGGGGAATACTCGGAAACAAGCTTGAATTTTTCCATAAAACACACTGCCTTAGTCAAAAATTTTTATAAACGCATTTTCCCGCATGGAAATAGTTTCATTTTTCCCGATGATTATGTGATCCAGAAGCTTTATGTCAATATTTGACATAGCCTCGTTGATAAGTTTTGTCGCCCTAATATCTTCGATGGACGGCATTGGCGAACCATTGGGGTGATTATGCGCAATTGCTATGCAGACGGCATTTGCCCTGATGGCTGCTTCCGCAAGTTTTCTCATATCTACCGCAGAACCTGTGGGACTGCCTTGGGTCACCGTCAGACAGCAATTCAGCCTTAGTGCCGCATCAAAACAGGCAACACGAAATTCTTCGTGATCGATCCCCACGAAGTACGGTTCAAAAAGTCGTTTCAGGCTTTCCATGTTGCTGTAAACTTTAAGATGCGATCTTGAATCATGATATATGGGGATAAGTCCCGGTATCATTTTGAAAAGGAAAGCTGCTCTCGGCGGGAGTCTGCCGTTTTCAATAAGATCTTCATATGATGCATCGAATATTCCCGCAAGGCTGCCGTAATGATTTATAAGTCTGTGGGCAATTTCGTTTGTGTCCGTCTGTGCATAGACGTAAAAAAGCATCATTTCAATGATCTGATGTTCGGAAAATCCCGAATAACCCGTTTCCAGAAAGCGGGCTTTCATTTTTTCCCTATGCCCCTCATGAAGCTTTTCGGGAATGTACATATTGTCTTTATTTACCATGGTTCCTGTGCTGCCCCTTTAAAACAAACGTTTCTAAAATAATTATACTACAAAAAGTTTAATTTGAAAAGGTGTTTTATAAAAAATTTTATGTTATAATATAATGAAGATTATTTTACGAAAAGGATATTCCGATATGAAAGAATTTGCTGTAAATTCCAATGACGCCGGGCAGCGCCTTGACAAGTTCGTGACGAAAACCGTTCCGAAACTTCCGCAGAGCATGATGTACAAGGCTATACGCAACAAGCGGATAAAGATAAACGGCAGGCGCGGGGAAATTTCAACCAGACTTGCCGAAGGCGACATTGTGCAGATGTACATAAACGATGAATTCTTCGATGCAACTTCCGAAAATGAGTTTATGAACGTTCCCTCACAGCTTGTCATAATTTACGAGGACGAAAATATAATTTTAATAGACAAGAAAAACGGCATGGTAGTGCACGAGGACAACGACAACACCGCCGATACCGTCATAAACCGCCTGAAACGCTATCTTTACGAAAAAGGCGAGTATTCCCCCGAAAGCGAAAACAGCTTTGCTCCCGCGCTCTGCAACCGTCTGGACAGGAATACGGGCGGAATTGTAATTGCCGCAAAAAACGCCGAGTCATTGCGTATTCTTAACCAAAAGATAAAGGACAGGGAGATAGAAAAGACCTATCTTTGCATTGTGGTGGGAAAACCGCACAAAAGCCACGACATTCTCACGGCTTATCTTGAAAAGGACTCCGCTTCAAATACCGTGAAGGTCAGCGGCAGGAAAACTCCCGATAATAAGACTATAATCACAGAATATACCGTTCTGAAGTCCTCGGACAGATTGTCTCTTCTGGAAGTGAAACTCCATACGGGACGTACCCATCAGATCCGCGCGCACCTTGCATATATCGGCTGTCCGCTTCTGGGCGACGGGAAATACGGCATCAACAAGATCAACAGGGAGTTCGGCATAAAAACACAGGCGCTGTATTCCTACAAGCTGAAATTTGATCTTACCTCCGAAAGCGGCTGCCTTTCCTACCTGAACGGCAGGGAATTCAGCGCGGAAAATGTGTGGTTCATGGGGAAATTTCTGTAATTTTTCTATTATATTTAGATATATTTCATAAAAACACTTGCAATGTTTTATAGTTTTATGGTATAATTAAAAAAGCAGTGTATCCTGATTATCATGATTTTCTGACATTTATTGTATTTTACCCTGAAATTTCCAATATTTTCAATAAATTTTCCCGATCTGCGGATACATTATCTATCTGAAATTTATTGCAAAAGGAGCTGAAGATATGGTTGGCGATCTTCACTGTCATACCAAGCTTTCCGATGGTTCTCTGGGAATAGAGGATATTATCGTTCAGGCAAAAAGGACGGGCATCGAGTTTATTTCCATTACCGATCACGACACTATGTCGTCAATTTCCCGCTCGAAAATTTTAGGGGACAGGTACGGCGTTAAAATTCTTCCCGGCGTTGAACTTTCCGCTTGGGACAAGTCACGCGGACGTAAAGTACATATTCTTTGCTACGCTCCGCAGAAGCCCGACAGGCTTGAAGGCGTCTGCATAAAAGCCTGCGAGATCCGCAAGGCTTGCGCCCGCGAAATGGTCGAAAATGTTATGAAGATCTATCCCATAACAGCCGAAAGTGTTATGAAATATGCCACAGGCTCAAAGAGCATTTTCAAACAGCACATAATGCACGCTCTTATTGATTACGGATATACCACAGAATTCTACGGCAAACTCAGCGATGAACTTTTCGACCTGAAAACAGGTTCCTGCATAGTTGAAAGAGAATATCCCGATGTGAATTTCGTCATTGACCTTATCCACTCCGCAAGAGGAGTTGCGGTCATGGCACACCCTGTCTACTATGATTCTCTGGATCTGCTGGAGGAACTTTCCGCAAAGGGCAAGCTGGACGGCGTGGAAGTTTACCACTATTCCGCAAATGAGGATCAGCAGAAGAAAATGCTGGAAATTGCCGAAAAGTACGACCTTATCGTAACAGGCGGTTCGGATTTCCACGGACTTTATAACGCCTATCCTACGCACATCGGCAGCAATACGACCGATAAGAAGAACATTGACAGGATCGTAAAACTTGCTAATAAAAAAGAAAAATAAAGGAAGTATCAGTATGGACATTATGCAGTCATCTCTGGAAAAACATTATAAGTGGAAAGGCAAAATAGAAGTGATCTCCCGCTGTGAAGTCAACGACCGTCAGCAGCTTTCAAACGCTTACACTCCCGGTGTTGCGCAGCCCTGTCTGGAAATTGCCAAAGATCCCGACCTTTCCTACGATCTTACAAGACGGGCAAATCTTGTGGCGGTCATTACCGACGGAACGGCAGTTCTCGGTCTGGGGGATATAGGTCCGAGGGCTTCTATGCCCGTAATGGAAGGCAAATGCGCGCTTTTCAAGGAATTTGCGGGAGTGGACGCTTTCCCCATATGCGTTGCTTCCAAGGACGTGGACGAAATTGTCCGCACTGTCGAACTTATCTCTTACAGCTTCGGCGGGATAAATCTTGAAGATATTTCCGCCCCCAGATGTTTTGAAATCGAGCGCCGCCTGAAAGAAAAGCTTGATATACCTGTTTTCCATGACGATCAGCATGGAACTGCCATCGTTGCTTCGGCGGCTATGCTGAATGCCGCAAAAGTTGCGGGGAAAACTATCAAGGATATGACTCTTGTTATAAACGGCGCGGGAGCGGCAGGCTGCGCAATTGCAAAGCAGTTTATTTCCTTGGGGATAGGCAACATTATAATGGTGGATATAAAAGGCATTATCTGTGACGGAGACGATTTTGAAAATCCATCACACTACGAAATGGCTAAGATCACAAATAAAGATCATGTCCGCGGCGGACTTGCGGAGGCTCTGAAAGGTGCGGACGCCTTTATAGGAGTTTCCAAGCCTAACCTTGTTTCGCAGGAAATGGTGCGTTCAATGGCGGACAAGCCCATAATTTTCGCAATGGCAAATCCCACTCCCGAAATAATGCCCGAGGATGCGAAAGCTGCGGGAGCGTTCGTTGTGGGAACGGGACGTTCCGACTATCCCAATCAGATAAACAATGTTATTGCTTTCCCGGGAGTTTTCAAGGGCGCGCTTGCAGTCCGTGCAAGCGACATCAACGAGGAAATGAAACGTGCGGCGGCGTACGCCATTGCTTCGGCGGTAAAGCCCGAGGAACTCTGCGCGGAGTACATACTTCCCGATGCGTTCAATAAGAATTTGGCGAACATCATCGCCGATGCCGTTGCGGACGCGGCGGTAAAGTCGGGAGTAGCAAGGATAAAAAATTAAGGAGGATATTAAAATGACCATTAACTACACACCAAAGGGCGTTTGCTCAAGAAACATTCATATAGAAATTGACGGAGACGTTATAAAGAACGTTCAGTTCACAGGCGGCTGCAACGGAAATACCCAAGGCATTTCCGCACTTGTAAAGGGAATGAAGGTAAAGGACGCCGTTGAACGTTTACAGGGCATTGACTGCGGCGGCAAGGGAACTTCCTGCCCCGATCAGCTTGCCAACGCTTTAAGAGAAGCTCTCTGATGGCATTTGTTCCTTTATGCCTTGAAATAATTTTCATCTGCGGCTTTCTGGTGTTCTTTGCGCCTTTGACCGCAGGGATAATAAATTTCGGGAATATTTCGGGAATGGCGCTGTTTGCATTGCTTTTCCTGCTTGTATTTTTCAGAAGCAAATTTTTTGCGCTTTTTCGGGAGAATATATTTTTCCGCGGGGTATCACTGTTTGCTGCCGTGCTGTTTCTGGCATTTCTGGTAATTTCGATGGCGATCTCAGTGAAAATGATCGCGGCGGCGGAAAATCCTCCGCCGAACGGCAAAACCGTGGTTATCGTTCTCGGGTGCAGAGTAAAGGGTGAAACTCCGAGCCTAATGCTCAACAAGCGGATAACGGCAGCCTGCAATTTTCTGAAAGAAAACCCCGAAGCTGTCTGTATTGCTTCGGGCGGACAGGGCGCGGACGAGGATATTTCCGAAGCGGAATGTATCAGGCGGGTGCTTTCGGAAAACGGCATTTCCCCCGACAGGATAATTCTTGAGGACAGATCCACAAGCACCGATGAGAATATACGATTTTCCAAAGAGAAAATGCTTGAAAACGGTCTTGACGGGAATGCTGCGATAGTGACGGACGGTTATCATCAGTTCCGCGCTTCAATGATCGCGGAAAAGTACGGATTGGAAGCATATGCCATACCAGTGAAAACTTCGCTGTGGCTGATTCCCACATATTGGCTCCGTGAGATATTCGGAATTATTTATCAATTTGTATTCGGGTAAAAAAATATCCCTGTATCGAGTGATAAATTCACTTGATACAGGGAATTATTGTTATTCCGCAGTCTGCTGCTCCTTTTCGTCTTCATCATGCATTGCAAGTGCATCGTCCGGATCGGGAATATCGCCATGCTCCTCGCCGTCGATGTTTTCTTCTTCAACTGTTTCCGCTTCGGCGGCAGCAAGCCGCTCTTCTCTTTCCAGAAAACTTGTGCCGAACACCGACTTGTAGAATGTATTGTCGATATGTTCCACAAGCACATCGGAATATCTGTGCCTGAATCTTAATATATCATCAAGCACAGGACCGTAAAGCAGAGGGTCGCGCTTCCCGTCAAGTCCCAGACCGAACTTGCGGTTGGCTTCTTTCCATGTGCGGTTAAGCATTGCTTCGATATATTTGTTCAATTTGTCATTTATCATCTTTTTGAATTCGGAAGGCTTAGGATCTTTGAACTCGTGGTAGGGTTCAATGGTGATAAGTTCGTCCAGATTCTGCATCATTATGTCATAATATGCAAAGAAATGTCTGGGAGTCTTTGTTGAAACAAGTCCCGTATTCATTTTATTGACTGTTTTCATTCTTTTTGACGTGTAGTTCACAGCCATATTATGGAGAAAATCCGGGGACACCATTAATTTCTTTTCATTTGTATTGAAAAGAATGTTCTGAAGCTCTATCTGCTTCTGTTTAGTAGGATTAGGTGAAAAAAGTCCCATAAAAACCTATCCTTTCATTATATTATTAATTGTGGGAACGGCTGCCTTTTGTAACATTATCGTAGATCGTGCGTATCATCTGCGACCCGAAAATAATTATGGGAATGAAGAAAATGAGTTCCGCGCCTGTTTTGACAACGCGCGTCAGGAACTGCTCCGCAGTGCGCGACATGAATCCGTAATACATAAGGACTGACGTATTCAGACATATGGAAACGATAAGCGAGTCCGCAAGTCTTGCCACAACGGAGAATACCGCAAGTGAACCGAAACGCTTCCCATAAAGAAGTGTTCCGTATATCAGTCCTTCGACCATTGCTGTCAGCGACAGCAGGGGAAGGGGAGACTGTCCGCTTACAAAGCAGCCTACAAAATCTCCTGCCAGAGCCGCAAGCATTGCAGGCACGGGACCGAACAGCATTCCCACAGACGCAAGAGGGAGAAACGCAAGATTTATCTTGACAAAATCTCCTATTCTTATGGAATACATATCCAGTATCACGAACAGGGCAACAAGTATTCCCGTGGCAGTCAGGCAGCGGATATTTTTAAGTTCGCCCGCGGAACGCCTGAACATTGAAAAAAAGCTTTTCATTATAATACCTCCTTAATAATTATGCTAAACTGCATAATCGGGAGAATACTGATTTCCAGTATAATGAAAAGCTCCTGTTATGCATTTCAGCGGGATGCGGCAAACGCACCGCAAACATACCTGAGTATGTTTTTCGTCAAGGCGGCAACTCCCCGTCCGCCAAGCACTGTACGCGCGTTTGCCTACTCTGTAAATGCTTATTTTTTTAGAATGAGATCCTGTCTGCGATGTTGTAGAGATTTACGTCAAAGGGCTTTTTCATCGAAAGAGCTTCCTTTATGTCGAAGTCCACGATCTTATGGTTCTGCATAGCAACAACGCGGTTGCCGATGCCCTGATCCAGAAGATCAACAGCATAGTAACCCATTTCGCTGGCAACGACTCTGTCGCGGAGAGTGGGGTTTCCGCCTCTCTGAACGTGACCGAGGATCGTAGCTCTGGACTCGATACCTGTTTTTTCCTTGATCTCTTGGGCAATTTCTTCGGAATGACCGATGCCTTCGGAAACAACTATTATGAAGTGCTGCTTCATTGTCTTTTTGGAATTTTCCATTTTGGCGATTATATCGTCAAGTTTGCGGGGAACTTCGGGAGCAAGAACTCCCACTGCACCAACGGCAAGACCTACATTAAGAGCGATCCAGCCTGCATTTCTTCCCATTACTTCAACTACCGAGCAGCGGTCGTGGGACATAGCGGTGTCGCGGAGCTTATCTATCATTTCCATGGCTGTATTCATTGCCGTATCATAACCGATGGTATATTCTGTGCAGGCGATGTCGTTGTCGATAGTTCCGGGCAGACCTATGCAGGGAACTCCTGCCTTGGAAAGATCCGCAGCGCCCCTGAAGGAGCCGTCGCCGCCGATAACAACTATACCCACAAGGTTAAGTTCGTCACATTTTTCCTTAGCTTTAAGTACATAATCCCATTCCTTGAATTCAAGGCAGCGTGCAGTATACAGAACAGTACCGCCGCGCTGTATGATATTGGAAACATCACGCACTCCGAGCTGAACGATCTCTCCGTGGAGCAGACCGTTATAGCCTCTCTTTATGCCGATGACTTCATATCCTTTGGAGATTGCCGCTCTTGTTACAGCTCTTACGGCTGCATTCATGCCGGGAGCATCTCCTCCGCTGGTCAATACACCGATCCTTTTCATACTTTTATCCTCCAATATATTTATTGCCCCGAGGGGGAAAGCCTGCTTCTGCGCGTTATGACGCACAAAGAAGGCTGATACAGATCACTTAAACACTTTAAATTATACACTTTTTTGGCGGACTTGTCAAGTATTTGCGTATATAATTTGCAGTTTTTGTTTTGGGCGATTTGCATATATTGCCCTGAAAACTTGTTGACAATTGCGGCATTATGAGGTATAATTCGGTTATGGAGATCAATTATTTAAAGATAAAAAGAGCGGAAAGCTATATGTACGGCGGCGATCAGGCACTGTTCGGAAAGCGTTCCCTGAGAAGCGGCTGCGGAATGATCGCAGCTTGCGACATGATACTTTATATGGCGGGAAAGCGTTCTATAGGCTTTACGGAGTATGCGGATATTGTCAGCAGATTCCGCGATAACGAAGCTTATCGCAGAACTTCAAATCCGCTGGGGATCTTTCCCGGCAGGCTTGTGAAGCTTATAAACAGGCATATTACCGGTGCGGAAGTAAGATTTCTGAGCAGAAGGCGTTTTAGCAGGGAAAGTCTGGAAAAATTCATTCGCGAGTCGCTGCGATCCGGTTTCCCCGTTATCGTGCGGATAGGTTTTGACAGGAAAAAACTTCCCTATAAGATAACCTATCCCGTCAGAAAAGGCGAGATCCGCAGCGGGAAAACGCATTGGCATTACATTACGGTAACGGGTATCTCGGAAAGCGGAGCATTGACTTTTTCATCATGGGGTGGGATAGGAAATGCCGACTGCGGCGAACTTTACGGGCATTTCGGGATAACAGGCGGCGTTATTGCGGACAGCAGCGTAAAGCTTCCCGAAAAAAATTAATAAAAATATTACAATCCTTGTCAGGCATATCCATAATATTGTTGTAAAATTTTATTATCAAACCCGAAAGGATGAGTAAAAATGGCGGACGAAAAGAAAAAAGGCATTGTTTCGGAATTCAAGGAATTTATTGCCAGAGGAAATGTCATTGACATGGCAGTCGGCATTATCATGGGCGGAGCGTTCACTCCTATAGTAAATTCTCTTGTAAACGACATTGTAATGCCTTGTGTCGGAATGATAACAGGCGGAATAGATTTTTCCGACAAGAGAATAATCCTCAAAGAAGCGGTTGCCGCAAACGAGGAACTCGGCATTGCGGAAGCTGCGGAAGTTGCCATAAGGTACGGCAATCTGATACAAGTAGTTATAAACTTCCTGATTATTTCGCTTTGCGTATTTTTCCTTATAAAAGCTATCAACAAGTTCAAGAAGAAGGAAGAAGCCAAGCCGGAAGAGCCGCCTGCAGAGCCCGAGCCTACAAAAGAGGAACTGCTCCTTGCGGAGATACGCGATCTTCTCAGAGACGGCGCAGTTTCCGAAAAGAAGGAAGAATAGTTACATAAAACGGAATTTTGCAGCAGTTTTGCACATAAACAATAAGAGCGGAGAACTCATCGTTCTCCGCTCGTTATTTATCGTCTTATTACTTCTTTTCAGCAATAACAGCAACGCCGGGAAGTACCTTGCCCTCGAGATATTCAAGAGAAGCTCCGCCGCCTGTGGAGATGTGGGACATCTTATCTGCAAAGCCAAGCTGCATTACAGCTGCTGCGGAATCGCCGCCGCCGATAATTGTGGTAGCGTCTGTATCTGCAAGAGCCTTTGCAACTGCGATCGTACCCTTGGCAAGTGTGGGGTTCTCAAATACGCCCATAGGTCCGTTCCAGACAACTGTCTTTGCGGATTTAACAGCATCTGCAAAGAGTTCCATTGTCTTTGTGCCGATGTCAAGACCCATCATATCAGCGGGGATCTTGTCAGCGTCAACAACGGAAACTTCGATAGCGCCGTCGATAGGATCGGGGAATGCTGCTGCAATTGTGGTATCAATGGGGAGAAGCAGTTTCTTGCCTGCTTTTTCAGCCTTAGCCATCATTTCCTTGCAGTAGTCGATCTTCTCATCGTCAACCAGAGACTTTCCTACCTCGTAGCCCTTAGCTTTAAGGAATGTGTAAGCCATACCGCCGCCGATGATAAGTGTGTCGCACTTTTCGATAAGGTTGGAGATAACATTCAGCTTGTCTGCAACCTTTGCGCCGCCCAGAATTGCAACGAAAGGACGAACAGGATCTTCAACTGCATTTCCGAGATACCGGATCTCTTTCTGCATCAGATAGCCCACTGCTGTTTCCTTAACGAACTTTGTAACGCCTGCTGTGGAAGCGTGCGCTCTGTGTGCAGAACCGAAAGCGTCCATAACAAATACCTGACCGTCCACGAGGTCTGCAAGTTCCTTTGCAAAGTCGTCGCCGTTCTTGGTCTCTTCGTTGCCGCGGAAACGTGTATTTTCCAGAACAACGATCTCGCCGTCCTTCATGTTTGCAACGGCTTTCTTTGCGTTGTCGCCGACAACGGTATCATCTTTAGCAAAGATAACGTTTGTATCAACGAGCTGAGCAAGTCTTTCCGCTGCGGGAGCGAGGGAGAATTTGTCCTCCGGACCGTTCTTGGGCTTGCCGAGATGAGAGCAGAGAACTACCTTTGCGCCTTCGGAAGTAAGCTTCTTGATAGTGGGGAGAGCTGCAACGATACGGTTATCGTTGGTGATCTTTCCGTCCTTGAGGGGAACGTTGAAGTCAACTCTTACGAGGACTTTCTTGCCCTTGACGCTGATGTCGTCAACTGTTACTTTGTTTAATCCTGCCATTGGTATGACATCCTTTCATTATAAAGTTTGCTGAGCGGGGCATAAACCCCTATCATTACTATTTTATACTATTTTATCAAATTTAGCAAGGGGTTATGAAAATTTTTCTGTAAATTTTCCTGAAATTTTTCCTTTATTTCTCAAACTGGCTTTCGTGACGTTTGAAAAAGTCCACACGCGGTTCAAGGAATTTAAGCTGATGATCGGACTCGCCTTTGAGGAGAGTGTCCGCAAGGGTGTCGAAGATGCCGTCCCAGTTCCAGAGCTGTTCATTTACGTTCATATAATCGCGGATCATTTCCGTTCCCTCGGGAGCAATGGGGTGGAGCAGGATCGCCGCAGTCTTTATCATATGGAAAACATTAGTAAGCCATTCTCTGCGGAGAGAATTGTCGTCCGCCTTGTCAGCGTCCGCTTTGGCTTTTGCCATGTATTTGCTTGCTTTGCGGATATAGGAGTCCAGAACATAAGTTACTTGGTGGAACTCGAACTTGTACATGAAGCGCTCGTATTCAAGAACAGCTTTTTCGGAATCCGCAAGGATATTCTCGTCAACTGCGCCCACGGGCATTTTTCCGTCAAAATATTTCTGCGTGTCGTAGAAACAAGTGCGGATAATTCTGTTGAATACGTTTGAAAGCAGGAAACCTTCCTTTGTGACGGGATCGCCCTCATCGGGATCTGCCGCAGGGTTAAGGGGCTTGGGCTGGAAACTTACGCTTCTCATGCCCAGTCCGAGACTCAGGAAGTGCATACGAAGCTGTTCCGCTGTATAGTAGTTAAGAAGTTCCGCCGCCATGGGAGGTTTTACCGAACCGCTGCTGGAAGCTTTCTTGTCAAGGAAAAGTATGTGATGATTTGCCACAAGTATGGGAAGCTGAAGTTCGCCTTCGTCGGGATCGCAGGAAAGATCTTCTTTGCCCTGTAAAGCCATGAACATTGCCATTTCCGCAACGCCGTAGAAGTAAATGTTGTCCTGACCGATGAACTGATATACCTGCGCGTCCTTTGAACACCAGAAATCTTTCCATTCTCCGCGGTCTCTGCCGATTGATTCAAGATATGCCTGCGTGAAAGATATAGGCGCCCAGAGGGATTCGGGCCATACCCAGACGGTAAGCGGATCTTCATTTTCCAGAACAGGCGCGGGAACGCCCCATTCTATATTTCCCGTCAGACGGAAGGGAACGAGAGTCTTTCCCGTGCGGAAGCGTATTCCCGCTTCGGAAAGCACTGTGCAGGAATTTTCTCTGTCCTCAAGTGTGTCAAATACTATGGTAAAGGAAGTTTTCTTGGGTTCTTCAATGAGCTTGTGAGAAGCGAGCTTTCCTTTCAGTTCCTCGTATTTGTCGCGGAAATCGTTCATAATGTAGATAACGGGCGGTTCGAGGAATTCTCCGATAGTCTTGTAAACTACCTGACGGACGTTGTCTTTCTGCTTTATGCTGTCGGCGTATTCCCTTAGAATGTCAAGATGTTCGGGAAGCTTGAAATACCAGTTCATAACATCTCGCATAACGGGAGTTTCGCCTGTAATGGTGCTTTTCGGATCTATAAGATCCTGCGGCATATACTGATGCCCAAGATCGCACTCATCGGCATAGCCTTTCTCCGACTGACAGCCCTGAACGGGACATTTTCCCACGACCTGTCTGCCGTTCAGGAACGTTCCCGCCTTTTCATCGTAAAACTGCGGTGTGGAGTTCATCTGCAAGTGACCGTTCTCGTAAAGCTTTCTTATGAACCGATCGGAGACTTCGTTGTGGACTTCGGCAGTCCTGCCCAGTCCCGATGCTCCGAAAAGGTTTAAGCTTATATCGTAATCGTCAAGAGTCTTTTTCTGGCTTTCGTGATTGGAACGGACAAAATCCTTTATTGTGCCTGTATAGCCTTTGTCCTTTACAAGCTTGCGGTAACTTTCGGCAATAGGCGAGCCGTAGCAGTCTGTTCCCGAAACGAAGATAACGTTTTCCGAGCCGATCCTGTCCCTGAGAAAACGTGCAAAAACGTCCGCAAATACGAACACTCCGCCTACATGACCGAAGTGCAGTTCCTTATTGCCGTAGGGCATACCGCCCGTAATAACGGCTCTTTTCGGAAATTTGGGACGATCATCCCTTGAAACGGTTTTCTTGCCGTTGTTTCTGTTATTATCCATAATAGATCCTCCGAAAAATGGTATTTATCAAAATACGGAGAATACGGGAATTTCCCGCATCATTGCGGACATTGCCGTTTCTCCGTTTAAATTTATCAGCTGAGGGTGAGAGTTGCCATATCGCCGTTGTTGTTCTGACCCACATTTCTTACGGCGTAGATGATCTTGCTCATAAGATCCTTGTCCGAAGCGCGAAGAGCGGTGTCAAAAGCGGTTATTGCCTTTACAAATCTTTCTTCATCGCCGTCGGGAGCGTAGCAGGTTATCATGACTTTGATGGCGTTGTAAAGTGAGCAGAAGAATACGAAATGATCCCAATAGTTGAATTCCGCTCTTGCAAGGGGGATAGAGTATGACCACACATAGCTTATTACAACATTTTCCATATATCCCGTTTTTTCTCCGGAAACGAGATCGCTGTATTGCTTTCTTTTAAGGAGATAGTTCCTGAGATCCGCCATTTTAAGCGTTTCGGGACCGGTAACGTTTATGCTCTTGTATACTTCCGAAATGACCTCTTTATACGCAGCGTTGGGCTTGTTAAGGGATTTTAACAGCGAAATGCCGTCCGCAAGGGAATATCCCGGGTTCGGACGTATCGTCTTGAAAAATTCGATAACAGGCTTGTAGTCCGCATCGGGCTTGGTGAAATCGTCAATGAATTTCGGCACGAAATTGTACTGTCCGTTATCTACAAAACCCTGAACGGTCTTGACGGCGTAATTCAGCAGCAGGAATCTTTTTTCAAAGTTTATAGTCCTGTTCTGAAGGATATTCATGAACAGTGTACGGATCTGCCAGTAATACTGTGCGGTAGGGTAAGTTTCGGTAACTTTGCGGCTCTGTTCGATAAATTGCTCGCTTTGCTCATCGGGAAGGTTAGTCATATTATAGGAAAGAATATCTTGTTGTTCTATCAGAGTTCTTACAACTTCTTCATGGCAAAGTCTGGGAGAATATTCAACAGCCGCAGGCGAGACGATAACATCGCAGAATTCATCTGATCTCATCGGCTTCATCTTTTCGATAAGCTCTTTCATTATAGCAGGTGAAACAACAGGGAATCCCATAAAAATCTCCATTCTCGGCGGTTCGTAGTCATTTATGCCGTAAAATTTATCCGTCTCCGCCGCGGCGGATAAACAAACTTAAAAATTATTATACCACACTTTTTCAGAAAATGCAATACAATTTTGGCAATTTTGTCAGATAACCGCGCCGCTCGTTCATATAAACCATTTTCTGACAAACGGAATGAACATTCCGCCCGCCGCATTCCCGAGGGACATTACTATCAGATAGCCGAAAGCTTTTGCCGACCACATTTTTGCGGCGGTGAAATAGAACATATTCGCTACGCAGTGTTCAAATCCGCTGAGAATAAATACCATTACGGGCAGGAACACAGCCAGCATTTTCCCCACAGGATTTTCTATCTTTTTGAAACCGTCCGCAGCTATGAACATAAGCATTCCGCAGAAAAATGACAGTATCAGTATGCTAAGGAGATCGTCCGCAAGCTTTGTTTCACAAAGTCCTGCGGCTTTTTCGCTTATTCCCGAAACGCGGGTGCAGAGGATAAGTCCGCCTGTTGCCATAGTTCCTGCAAGATTTCCGAGCCATATGATAAGCAGATCAATTATGTAGGACGGCTTGTTTTCCACGGCGTAGCCGACTTTTCCCGTAAAAAGATTGAACCCGAAAGAAAGTATTACAAACAGTCCCGTTCCGAAAAGGAATGCGCCTATGTATTTATTGTCGCAGGACAGATAGACTATCCCGCCTATACCTATTGCAAAGCCCGTAAGCAATGCCCGCAGAAATATGTCGATGATCCTTTTCAAAATATCACACCTTTTAAATAGAGTTGAGAGCTTTTTTAGAGTTGAGAGTTGAGAGTTAAGAGTTGAGATAACATTTCAACTTTGTACTCTCAAATTAAAAAAACAGCAAAAATCTTAACAATTTATTCTCGCACCGCATTAAACGAAGAAAAGAATACTGACAGTTTATGTCAATAACTCCACTCTCCACTCTTAACTCTCAACTCTAAATATTATATCATTTTTTGCCGCATAAAGCAATAGCAAAACGACAATTTTTGCTTACTCTTGACAAGTACAGCAAAATATGTTACATTTAATATGTGTAATTTTATCGGATCTGGGGGAAGTTTATGAAAAAATTTCTTGCAGCATTGCTTTCACTTTCCGTGCTGATAAGCCTTTCAGCCTGCGGCAGTGCAAAGGAAAGCAATGAAAGCAGCGGCAGGATCGTTGTTAATATGATGTATATGAACGAGCTGTCCGAGTTTGAAAAGCTGGTGGAAACTACATATCCCGATATTGATCTTCAGATCGAGATCAATATGGAAGCCACCATTGACGGCGAAGGCGAACGCCGCCTGAGAAACGGTCACGGAATGGATATTGTTACTACTTCCATGCCCTCGGGCGAAGTGCGGGAATATGTCCTTGATCTGTCCGCAGAACCCTTTACGGACAAGTACCAGTCCGGCATTGTCCAGTCAACTATGATAGACGGCAGATCCTGCTTTATTCCCACTCCGGGACAGTATTACGGATACATTTTCAATAAGACTATCATGGAAGAAAACGGGCTGGAATTTCCCGAAAAGGCGTCCGACATTCCAAAGCTTCTTGAAAAAGCTGCGGGGCTTGGCGTGGGTATCGGCGAGGACGGCTCGCTTTTCGGGATAAATTCTGCGTGGCTCACTATTTCTTCCTATTTTCTGGGAATTCAGATCCCCGATTTCCTCGGCGTTTCCGATGGAATAATATGGAGCAGAGATATGCAGGAAAAGAAATCGTCTTTTTCTGAGAAAATGCAGCACTGTCTCGATCTGGACAGCATAATGGTCGAAAAGGGATATTTTAACCTGTCGGGACTTGCAATGAACGGCAACGAAGTCCCCGTTGAAAAGCGTATGCTTGACGGTACTCTGTTAGTGACATATTCAAATACAAGCCTTTTTAACAGGCTTTCGGAGCTTACTGACAAGTACGAATACGAAATGAGACCTTTCCTCAGCGAAAACGGCAATCAGCCTTGGATAATCGCTCAGCCTGATTCCTATCTTGCCATCAATTCCGCGCTTTCCGATCCCGGAAACGCCGATAAGCTCGATGCCTGCGAAAGGATATTCGACCTGCTTTCCACCGTGGAAGGACAGTCCGCATTTATAAAGGACACGAGCGCGGAGCATTCATATCTTGCAGAACCTGTTCCGTACAGCGACAGGATCCCCGAAGGCATTGAGGACTGCGCAAAGGGCGGGTTTATCTACAATATAAGGATCCCCTCAAACGTAACAAGATATTTCGGGAACAGAATGGTCGCTGTTCTTAGAGGTGACACGGATATTTCAACTGCGCTTGCTCAGGTGGACGATTACTACATAAACGGCGATGAAAATATCGAGTACGATCAGACTCTGATCGGCGTTGTTGCGGAGGATCTGCTTTACGAAAATTTCAATACCAGAATGGAAGAGACCGCTATCGGCAACCTTGTTTCGGACGCTGTTCGCGAAGCAACGGGCGCGGAAATGGCATTCGTAAACGGCGGTGCTATAAGAGGAAGCCTTTATAAAGGCAATGTTTTCGGTTCGGATCTTGATGTGGTTTGTCCGTACGATAACCTGCTTGTTGTCCTTGAAGTCGATGCGGAAACTATCCGTCAGATGCTTTCAAACGGCATTTCGGGATTCGTTCAGGATAACGGCATTCCTGCGGGACGTTTCCTTAACGTTTCGGGACTTTGCTATTCTTTCAGAAAACCTGCTGAGGACGGTTCTACAGAGCTGCTGGAAGTAACTTTGCCTGACGGATCTCCCCTTGACGAAAACGGAAAATATACCATTGCCGTCACAAGCTACATGGCAGGGGCAAACGGCTATTTCAACAATAACGGCGACGGTTTCACAATGCTGAACGTTTACAGCGATGAAGCTCCCATTGCCGAAAATGTAACGCTCGTTTTGGAGACTGACTATACCTATGCCGAGGCGTTAAAACAATATTTTGAAGAGCATAACAAAGAAGCTATCACTGCAAATATTGAAGGAAGGATCAAGGTGATCGGCTGATATGGATCGATCCGTAAAAAGAACGTCAAAGAGATTTATGGTGCTGCTTACCGCCGTTATAATTTCGGTGTGCCTGCTTTGCTTTGTCTGGATGATTTTTTCCGCAAGAGGCGTTACGGCGGATTTTGTTGCAAGCATCAACAGCGTATATCTCCGCGAAATGATGGAGCAGACCGCAAGTCATTTCGACACGGGACTTTCCGCCCACTTTGCGAACCTGAAGATCGCTGCTGACTGCGTTTCGGATAACGACCTTGATGACAGCGATTCACTGGCGGATTATTTCATGCGCATGGAAGAGTACAACGGCTTTGATTTTATGGCTTTCCTTGACGAGAACGGCATTTATTACAGCAAGGACGGCGCATATTCCGCTGTTACAAAACTAAGCTTCCTTGCGGAACTTCTGGACGGACAGTCCGATCAGATCTCCTATGACGAAACGTTTTTCGGCGAGAATATGATAGTTATAGGCACTCTGACAGAACCTGTAAAGTTCGGCGACAAGACTTTTATTGCCGCTATAGCAGGATTTTCCAGCGATGATTTTTCCGACCAGCTCGCTCTCAGCAGAAGCGGCGGAAAAACCTATGCAAGCATAATCACCAAGCAGGGAAGCATGGTAATATACAATTCTGCGGACAAGGATCTTCCGTATGGTACAAATATGTTTTCCATGATGGAGCGTTACGCAGAGTTTGAGGACGGATACAACGTTGATATGATAGAGACCGATATTTCCGAGGGAAAGTCGGGAATGACCATCTACCGCAACAGCGAGGGACTTCAGTGCGTATACTATGCGCCTTTAAAAGACACCGAATGGTATATGATGATCGGAACATCTTATGACGCGGTGGATCTGAGCGTAAATGAGCTTATCTGGAAACTTAACAGGAATGCTTTGCTGCTGCTTGCAATAGTGCTTGTTATCATCGGAACGATGTTTGCGGTGATACTTTTCAATATGAGCAGGCACGCCCGCGAACTTGCCGCCGCAAATGAAGAAGCAGGAATTGCCCGCGAAAAGGCAGAACGCGCAAACGCTGCCAAGAGCGAGTTCCTCAGCAGAATGAGCCATGAGATACGCACTCCTATGAACGGCATCATCGGCATGAGCACCATTGCAAAACAGCACATCAACGAGCCTGAAAGGGTAGAGGACTGCCTGAAAAAGGTTGAGCTTTCTTCAAAACATCTTCTTGCGCTTATCAATGACGTTCTGGATATGTCAAAGATCGAAAGCGGAAAGATGGAGATACGGAACGAGCCTTTTGATTTCAGTCAGTTTATTGAAAATCTTGACAATATTTTTCAGATACAGGCTGAAAAGAAGGACATCGGCTTTGAAACCGTCATAAGCGGAAAGCTTTACACTCCGCTTCTTGGAGACGCGCTCAGGCTGAATCAGATAATTTCAAACCTTATCTCAAATGCATTGAAATTTACTTCTGCGGGCGGAAATATAACATTTTCCGTATGTGAAGGCGGTCATGAGAGCGACCGCATATGGTTCAGATTTGATGTTGCAGATACGGGCATAGGGATAAAAGAGGAAAATTTCGGAAAGATATTTGAATCCTTCGAGCAGGAAGATCCGGGAACTGCCCATAAATACGGCGGAACGGGACTTGGACTTTCAATTGTAAAACGCTTCTCGGAGCTTATGGGCGGAAGCGTTTCGGTAACAAGCGTTTACGGCGAGGGAAGCACATTCTCGGTGATAATTCCTTTCGGAATAACGGAAACGACCGCTGCGGTAAGCCGCAGGGACGCGGAAGAAAAAGATCTTGCCGCAAATATCAAGGAATACGATTTCCGCGGAAAACATATCCTTCTTGCGGAAGATAATGAACTTAACCGCGAGATAGCAATTGAACTTCTGGGAATGTCCACAGGCGCGGAGATCGAAGAAGCCGAGGACGGTGTAAAAGCTGTGGAAATGTTTGAAAGATCAGAAGTGGGATACTACGATCTCATACTTATGGATATACAGATGCCTAATCTGGACGGCTGCGGCGCATCAATGCAGATACGCGGAATGGATCGTCCCGATGCAAAGACTATTCCTATATTTGCCATGACTGCAAACGCTTTTGAGGAGGATCAGGAGCGGAGCCGTCAGGCGGGAATGAATGCTCATCTTTCCAAGCCGTTGGATATAAACGCTGTTTTTGAAAAGATGAATGAATACATCTCCGACAACAGGGAGGAATGATCTTGAAAAGCAAAGTCCTGACAAGGAAATTCTTTTGCAGGGACTGCCTTGAAGCTGCTCCCGATCTGGTGGGAAAGCTTATAGTCTGTACGGACAGTGACGGCGTAAGGACTTCGCTTCGGATAACCGAAACGGAAGCTTACCGCGGCGAGGAGGACACTGCCTGTCATGCAAGTAAGGGCAGGACGAAAAGAACGGAGATATTATACGGCAAAGCGGGTTATTTGTATGTTTATCTTTGTTACGGTATGCATCATCTTATGAATGTTGTCACAGGCGCGGAGGGAATGCCTCAGGCAGTGCTGTTCCGCGCCTGTGAAGTTTATGACGGTCCGGGAAAGCTGACGAAAAAACTCGGTGTTGACGGAAGCTTCAACGGGCAGCCCCTTTTCGGAAATCCGCGGATATGCATTATGGACGACGGATACCGTCCCGATATTGAAACTCTGCCGCGGGTGGGGATAAATTATGCCACTCCCGAGTACAGGGATATACTCTGGAGATTTGCAGACAGGTCACGAAAGGAAAGAAGATAACTATGCTGAATATCATAGCAGGCGAGGCAGGTTCGGGAAAAACATATGAAATGATGGAACGGATAAAGCTTGCCGCTTCGGAAAAAAAGGACGTTTCGGTAATAATTCCCGATCAGTTTTCATTTGAGTTTGAAAAGGATCTTTACGAGCATATGGGAGCGGAGCTTTTCAATCATGTTGAAACGCTTTCATTTGCAAAAATTGCCCGGGAAATATCCGTTCTTCACGGCGGGACAAAGGGAAAATATGCAGACGACATCATAGCAAATATAATGATGTACGGAACGATCTCCGAGATCCTTTCAAGGGAAGGTCCGGTATTCTATAACAGGCAGGCAAAGCAGATCTCGTTTATTGACAGCTGTCTTGAGATAATAAAGGATCTTAAAGTCAACGGCATAACTCCCGAGCAGTTTTCGGAATGTGCAGAGCACGCCGATGAAAGCATCAAGGACAAGATCAAGGATATTGCGGCGATCTATGCGGAATACACAAGACGTCTTGCGGAAAGAGGATATACAGACGGGGAGAGCAATATTTCCGAAGCGGCTGAAAAAGCGCGGAAATACGGGTATTTCAAGGGGAAAACAGTATTTGTCGACGCTTTCAAAAGCTTCACCGCGGACGAATATTCCATGCTCAATTCGATAATGGCGGACGGACAGCTTACGGTCTGCCTTTCGGCGGCAGAATTTTCGGGGAACGGATATTCGGTTTTTGAAGCGGTAAACAAGACGTTCTACAGGCTCAAAAAACTTGCTGAAGATCTGAACGTGGGCTTCAGGGCGGATATGATGAAGGAGCAGCGCAGAGCCAATGCCGATGAGATAGGATATTTCAGCAGGAACGTCCTGAGAAATGCTCCTCAAAAATACGGCAAAGAGTGTAAAGCCGTAAGAGTTTACAGCGCGGGGGATATTTATGATGAGGGAGATTTTGTCTGCTCGGAGATACGCCGCCTTGTTATGGAGGAAGGATATGAATATAAGGATATAGCCGTTCTTTCAAGGCAGAAGGAGACATATTCTTCGGTGATGGAAAGCAGTGCGGAGCGTTACGGGATACCTTTATACACCGATGAAAGCTTTACTGCCGCTCATAAATCTTTGTTTATATTTATAAAGACCGCTCTGAAACTTGCGGCGGAGGAAAATTCTTCAACGGAGGATTGGCTCCGCTACATGAAAACGGGAATGCCGGGTCTTTCCGATGATGAAATATCCGCTGCGGAAGATTACTGCTACAAATGGAACGTTGAGGGCAGAATGTGGCAGGAAAAATTCCGTGAGGACAAGGATCTCGGCGTTGATGCGGAAGCTGTCCGCAGGAAGGTCACAGAGCCTGTATCTGCGCTGAGAAAAGCCTGCACCGATGCGGACGGAAAAACGATCTGCTCGGCAATTACCGACTTCCTTGACAAAACGGGGGCGGCGGACAATATCATTGCTTTCTGCAGCGGCTGCACCGTAACGGACGCTGAGGCACTTAGTGCCGTCCGTGAAATGAAGCAGTTATGGGAACTGCTCTGCACTCTTCTTGAAACTCTCAGCAGGACGATAGGAGATGAAAAGATACCGCTGTCGGAATTTTCGGAGCTGTTCTCCTCGGCTGTGGGAAAATTAAAGCTTTCCTCTCCGCCGCAGACACTGGACTGTGTAAGATTTTCGGCTGCGCATACCGCAAGGCTTTCAAACGTAAAAGCTGTATTTGTCATCGGGGCAAACGAGGGACTATTCCCGTTTGCAGCCAAATCGTCGGGACTTCTCAGCGACAGGGACAGGCTTGCTCTTGAAAATGCGGGGATAGTCATTCCGGGCAATTCTGCGGATATGCTGACGGAGGAGCGTTTCACCGCTTACAATGCGGTCTCGTCGGCTTCGGACAGGCTTTACATATCCTATTCCCGTTCGGATATTTCGGGAAAAGCGCTTTATCCGTCGGTTATTGCAAATCAGGCGGAGAAAGTTTTTGGCGGGGATATTGTCCTTGATTTTCAAAAACGTGGGATACTCTCATTCTGCACAACTCCCGAGGCGGCATATTATCAGTATGTTCAGCATTACCGCCGCGACGACAGCGATTCCGCAAGCCTGCTTGCCGTTCTGAATGAGATACCCGAGTACGCTTCGAGAATAAAATATCTCCGTGAAGTGGAGAATGCTTCGGAACACAGGCTTTCTCCCGAAACAAGCAGAAAGCTTTTCGGAAATTCGGTGTATCTTTCCGCATCAAGATTTGAGGATTACAATAAATGTCCTTTCCTTTACTACTGCAAAAAGGGACTGCGGCTCTATCCGCCGAAAAAGGTGGATATGGACAGTCCGTCAAAGGGAACGGCTATACACTATTGCCTGTGCGAATTTCTCAGAAACTGCAAAAAAGACGACTTTATCAGATTAAAAAGAGAGGATATTTTCAATAAAACCAAAGAATATCTTAAAAAATATTATGAAAGCGATGCGGTAGGCGGGGATTTCGGAAAGACAAGGCGTTACAAAGCGGCATTTTCAAGGCTTGCACGGACAGTCACCGATATTCTTGAAAGAACGGCAGATGAATTCAGGCAGAATAAATTCGTTCCCGAAAATTTTGAATATACCATCGGGCGGAGCGGCGATGAAAGTCCGTTAGAGCTTATCACATCAGGCGGCATAAAGGTATATTTTGAGGGAACTGTGGACAGAGTTGACGTTTTTGAAATGAACGGCGTAAAATATATCCGCGTTATAGATTATAAATCGGGAACGAAAGTATTTGAATTTACAGATCTTCTTTACGGTGTAAATATGCAGATGCTGCTTTACCTTTTTGCACTTACCGAAAAGGGACACAATGGGCTTTACAGCAATTCCCTGCCTGCGGGAGTGCTTTATATGCCTGCAAAAGATGTTGCTCCGAAACTTGAAAGGGATTCGGACGATAAAGAAAAGGCTTATGACATTACCTACAAAATGAACGGTTTTGTTCTGGAAGAAAGAGAGATCATAGAGGCAATGGAAGCGGATATCGGCGGAAAATTCATACCCGTAAAGGAAACAAAGAACGGTTACAGCAAGAGATCATCGTCCATTGTCACGGCGAAACAGCTTGACAATCTGAGAAAGTATTCTTATATGCTTATTGAGCAGACAGCGGAGGATATGCTTGACGGAAAGGTGGAAGCAAGTCCGCTGAAAGCTCCCAAAAGCTCCGTTCCCTGTGAGTATTGCGACTATTATCCCATATGCGGAAAATATCCCCCGGACGAAGTCCGCACATACGATGATGACAGCGCCCGTCAGATAGAAGCTATTATGAACAAGTAAAGGAGATGCGGACTATGAGTAATTGGACTCCCGAGCAGGAAAATGCAATAAATGCGGACGGCATGGGGATAATCGTTTCGGCTGCGGCAGGAAGCGGCAAAACTTCCGTTCTGGTGGAACGTCTTGTAAGGATACTTTCCGATAAGAAAAACAAGACTCCTGCGGACAGGCTTGTGGTGGTGACGTTCACGAACGATGCGGCTCTGCAGATGAAGCAGAGACTTTACAGCAAGCTTTCGGAGCGCCTTGCGGAAGATCCGGGCAATACATGGCTATGCAGTCAGCAGACACTTTTGCAGACTGCGAAAATTTCAACCATACATTCATTCTGCTTTGATATGATAAGGGAAAATGTTCAGTCATTGGATATTTCGGCGGGCTTCCGCATACTTGATGATGCGGAAGCTTCTGTGCTTATGCGGAACGCGGCGGCGAACACTTTTGAAAAATTCTATGCGGAAAGACCCGACACGATGGAAATGCTCTGCGACTTTTTCAGCAGTTCCTCAAGAGGCGACACCGAACTGGAAGAAACGCTGCTGTCGGTCTACAGATTTCTTGTGTCCCTGCCGTTCTATAAAGATAAAATGAAGGAATGGGAAGATTTTTACGCTTCGGGATTTTCGGAAAAAAACGATGCTTTTGCAAAGATATACGAGGAATATGTATGTGATTTTTACGAAGAAATGCATAGTAAATTTTCAAATCTTGATAAAGAATATAAAAATAAAGTAAGCGATTCCAAGGCGATAGAAAATGATGCTTCAATAGTTTCGGCAATGAAGGAAAATGCGCGTAAGGATCAGGACTGGAATAAGAAATTCTCAAAAAACGCGGGAGATTTTTCTCAGATAGAAAGAGTAAAAAAAGACGAACTTACCGAGGAGCAGAAGGAAGCCAGAAGCAAGCTACTGAAAAAGAGAAACGACTATAAATCAAAGATCAAAGTATTCAATTCAAAGCTTTTTACCATCGAAGAAATAAATGACGATTACAAAAAACACGCGGAAATATTAAAAGCGTTGTTTGAAATGGTAAGATGTTTTGACGATGAACTGCACAGACTCAAAAACGAAAAGAACGCCCTTTCCTTTTCCGATGCGGAACAGCTTGCAATAGCTCTTCTTGCGGAAAAAGATGATAAAGGAAAGATCGTAAAGACAAAACTTGCAAAAGAACTTTCGGAGTATTATTCCGTTGTGATGATAGACGAATTTCAGGACGCAAACGACAATCAGGATCTGATATTCAAAATGCTTTCCAAGGACGGCACTGCGGAGCGGGGCGGAACGAATCTGTTTACTGTGGGAGACATCAAACAGTCGATATACAGATTCAGGCTCGCCAACCCGCAGCTTTTCAAGAACGCTCTGAGTATTGCCGAAGAATACAGCGAGAACGGCGAATACAAGCCGAATGTAAAAATACTTCTGAATAAGAATTTCCGCAGCAGCAAGGAAGTTATAGGATTTGTGAATTTTGTATTCAAGAATCTTATGTCCGTATCGGTGGGAGATGTTGACTATACTGCCGCTGAGGAGCTTGTTTACGGAGCGGATTATGAAGAAGCCGAAAGAGACACTGAGATAATAATTGTTCCCGACAGTTCCTCTGCCGCAAAAGATACTGCAGATGATTCTGCTTCCGATGGCGGACAGCAGGAGTCGGAGAAGCAGGATCCCGAACAGCAGGAGTCGGAAAAACAGGATCCCGAGCAGCAGGAAGATGAAGAGGATAATAATTTTGCGGAATCGGAGGCATATGCTGCTGCCGTCAAGATACATTCAATGCTTGGCGTGAAAAAAGTATATGAAGGTAAGACTTCGCGTCCCTGCGAGCCGAGAGATTTCTGCATACTTGTGAGAAGCAATAAAAAGTCGGAAGTGTATGTAAAAGCTCTTGCGGAAATGGGCATAAAAGCCCATGCGGAAGAACCGAAAGGCTATCTGCGTTCAAGGGAGATCTCCGCGCTTATGAGTATGCTGTCGGTGGTGGACGATCCGATGCAGAATATACCGCTTACCGCGGTGCTGATGTCCCCGATGTTCATGCTTAGCGCCGACGATATGGCTGTAGTTTCGCTTGTGAAAAAAGATGAGAAAAAGTTCTTTAACAAGATAAGAGCGATAATGGAAAAGGATACTGACGGCATCGTAATATCCGAAGGGCTTTTTGCAAAGCTTGAAAGATTTATGAAAACTTTTGAAAAACTGCGGTACTGTGCCGCTTCCCAGAAGCTTGACCGATTTATCCGCACGATATACGACAGCACAGATCTGCTGTCCACCGTTCAGACGTACAAGGACGGAAACGTCAAAAAAGCAAATCTGCGGCTGCTGCTTGACATTGCGGAAAGCTATGAGAAAAATTCGGGCGGCGGGATCTCGGGATTTGTAAGATATACCGATAACATGATCCGCCGCGGTGCGGACATGAATATGGCATCTTCCGTTTCTGCGGGAGATAATGCGGTTTCGGTAAAGACCATACATAAATCAAAAGGACTTGAATATCCGTTCGTGTTCCTGTGCGGAACATCGACAGAATTCAATACGAAGGATCAGGAAAAACGCATACAGATGAATTCAGAATACGGCATAGCTCTGAAGATACAGGAAAGAGACAAGTTCCGGGCATATAAATCGTTTCCCGTATCTGTAATCTCTTCGGTAAACGGCAGAAATTCTGTCAGTGAGGAAATGCGTTTGCTTTATGTTGCTCTTACAAGGGCAAAGGAACAGCTTTTTATAACTATTCCCGACAACGAAAAGATCAGAAAGAAAATTTCTTCCGCAAAGGAATATATTGAAACGTACAATAATGCATATGCGAAAGCAGCGGGAAAAGCGGGATCCATGCTTGAATGGATAGCGGAAGCAATGTTCATTGCGGATAAAGACTGGGATAAAAAAGAAAAAGTTACAGATATCGGCGAGGTAAAAGTTAAAACCATCGTTCAGGATATGAAAAATTCTACAGTAAAAACGGAAGTGAAAGGAACTGCAAAACCCGATGCAGATAAGGTGAATGCTCTTAAAAAGCTTTTCGCATTTTCTTATGAAGGGGAAGGGACGGCACAGCCTGCAAAAATGACGGTAACGGAAATTGCCAAAAGCGGCGCGGAGGAAGAATTCGTGCTGCGCCGTCCCGAATTTGCAGAGGAAAACGGTCTTACGGCTGCGGAAAGAGGAACGGCACTGCATACGTTCATGCAGTATGCGGACTATGCCGCTGCGGAAAACGATATTTCCAAAGAAGCGGAGCGGCTTGCAGAGATAGGGATCATGAGCGCAGAAGAAGTAAAGAGCCTGAACAAAAGGCAGATCTCGGGATTTTTCAGGTCGGAACTGTATCAGCGAATGAAAAGATCCGACATTATAAGACGCGAACAGAAATTTTTAGTCAAAAAGTCCGATATTTCCCTTGACGGCGAAAGATTTAAGGAGTATAATAATGATAGTATGATACAGGGAACAGCCGACTGCTTTTTTGAGGAAAACGGCGGGATAGTTCTTGTGGATCATAAGACCGACAGGGTGGATTCTCCCGAAGAACTTACGGAAAGATACAGCTTGCAGATAAAACTGTATGCGGCGGCTTTGTCAAAGATATACGGCAAGGAAGTCAGGGAAGCATACCTGTATTCGTTCGCGCTGGGGGAGACGGTGCCGGTGCAGCTATCCTAAAAACGAGGAGGAAAATACAATGGCAAATCAATCGGGAGCGCGTCCCGCAAAACGTTCGGGCGGCATAAATCCAACGCTTGTCGCATCACTTTTTCTCGGGATATGCATACTTATTGCGGGGATAAACATAGGCGGCGGAGTAAGAAAGCTGAATAAGACTCTTGAAGAAAAGCAGATAGCTTCTACAAACACCGTAAGTGTGCCGTCGGAAATGGGTATTTCCGAAAAAAAATATCTTACCGAGGAAGAAGCGGGCAAGTATCTGAATCTTTCCACAGATAAGATAGTTGAACTTATAAAAACGGGTGAAATAACCGAGTATGTGGAGACGGCAACGGGATATTCGATCTCCGTAACGGTGCTTGACGATTGGTTCGATAACGAAGCGTATCAGAATAAGCTGCGTTCAAATGCGGCATCTTCCGAGCCTGAAGAAACTCCCGAAGAATAAAGAAAAGAGATCCGTACAGAGCAGAGGAGCTTTGTACGGATCTATTGTATTATTCTGATCTATTCAATTTCAATAACGTAAGAGAAAATATATTCTTTTCCGTCATCAAGAACCACAGCATTTTTCATTTCGGTAAGTTCTTCGCTTCCGCAAAGATATACCGGAACGCTGCTCCATGGTTCAAGACATACGAATTCCGCTTTTTCGGTAACGCTTTTGTCGGAAGAATATGTTGACCATACCGCTATGCAGCCTTTGCTGTCAAAATGCAGCTTTATGCTTTTTCCCGTGTTCTTGTTGACAAGCGCCACCCAAGATGAATCAGGCTTATCTTTCATGAAAACATCATTTGCAAACAGTTCATGACTGAGCGGAACGGTCTTTCCGCCGTCAAGGACGGTTATTTTTTTGTCTTTCAGTTCCTGAACTATAGTTTCGGGCTTTTCGTACTCCACATAGTAGTCCTCAAAACTTTCGCCGCTGTTTATCGGAACTCTGAAAGCAGGGTGTCCGCCAATGAAAAATCTTATCGCTTTGCCGTTTGTGTTCTTTACACGGTAACTTACCGTGAGTCTGTTTCCCAAAACGGAATATTTCAGGTACAGTTCAAAATCATATGGATACAGCTTCTTTGTATCTTCCGATGATCTCAGGACAAATTCCGCTTCGCTCTTTTCCGAAGAAACAAGGGCAAATTCGTTATCCCGCGCAAAACCGTGATTTGCAAGTCTGAACTGTTTCCCGTCAACGGTGTAGACCCCGGAATCGGTATTGCATATAAACGGGAAAAGCACGGGAGCGTGACGCTTCCAGACCGCAGGATCAGCCTGCCACAGATATTCCGTTCCGCCGCTGTCCTTTACCGAATGAAGCTCTGCGCCGAAGCTGTCGATCACCGCTGTTAATTTTTCGGACGAAATGACCGTTTGCATAAAAAACACCCTTTCAATTATGTTTCGTCTGTATTTTCTGCAGGAATTGTCCTGCCGTAATCCGCAAAGCAGATATTCATATCAACATCGCCTTCAATGCCGTCCACGCTTCCGTCACTGGCGTACTGCCAAATCTGATAATTATATGGATAGCTGGGTTCGTTGTGACCGTCCTTGTATTCGGCGAACCAGAAATCCACCTTCGGGAGCTTGCTGAGATCAAGCTTCATAAGGGCAAATTTCCTGCTGCCGTAAAGCATGGGAGTATATCCGCCGTCAGTTATGGTATCGCAGAACGCCGCAGCACATTCCGTTACTACATGGGGCGCGGCATTGTTGGTGCGGGAAGTTTCCTCTTCGGTGACCTCCCAGTCAAAAATTATCGGGAACTTTACATCATAGCCGTGGATCTGCTCCATGACAAAATTTGCCTCTTCTATGGCTTCATCGGAATTCACAGCCTGCGAATAGAAGTACACTCCCACGTCAAGACCTGCGTTCAGTGCGCCGTTTATATAGCTGTGGAAATTTGAGTCAAGGTTGATCTGTCCGCTTTCGTAACCTCTGTAACCCACGCGGAGTATTGCAAAATCCACGCCGTCAGCCGCGACTCTGTTCCAGTCGATGTTTCCGTTATGATAAGAAACGTCTATTCCTGTGCGGGAGATAACTTCGCCGTTTTCGCTGTATGTATAGCGTCCGTTTTCAAGTTTAAGCCCGCTGTAGTCATATGTATGCTTGGGAACGTTGCTTAATGTTGGCAGCCATATCTGTCCGTATGTGGGATCGTCAAAGAGAATGGTGTCGTCCTCGTCGAAGAAATCGTATACCCGCTCATTGACAACGGGAACGAAAACTTCCTCGGCATCTTCGGGAATTTCTTCCTCCTCATCGGCTTTTCCCACTCTGACTGCAAGAATTATTACCGCCGCCGCAAGGCAGATTATCACCGCAAGCATTGTGAAGAATATGCTCATTGCGGGCTTTAATGCAATTTTAGCCGTATTTTTCCGCGGAGAGTGTTCAGTTTCGGTGACCGCCGCAGTTTCGGGGATCTTTTCGTTTATATCGCTCATTTTTTATTCCTCGTTTATTATAATATCGCATAAAAAGCAATTTTACAACATTATATCACATATTCCGATATTTTGCAAGCGGCGGGCGGGGATAATTGAAATTTCACCTGATTATCACAAAAAATCATAAAAATTGTATACACTTTTTAAGAAAAGTATGGTATAATTATCATAATTATATTTTTCTGAAAGGATATTTTACCCAAATGAGCTTTGTTGAATTTAAAAATGTCTTTAAACGGTACAAAATGGGAGAAGTTACTATTGCTGCTTCCGACGGCGTAAGCTTCGAGATAGAAAAAGGAGAGTTCGCCGTTATCGTGGGGGCTTCGGGCGCGGGCAAGACCACCGTTCTGAATATGCTGGGCGGCATGGATACCTGCGACGAGGGGGAAATATTCGTTGACGGCAAGAATATTGCCGCCTATTCAAAAAAGGAAATGACCAGATACCGCCGTCAGGATATTGGATTTGTTTTCCAGTTCTACAACCTTGTGCAGAACCTTACCGCAAAGGAAAATGTTGAACTTGCAACGGAAATATGTTCCGATGCAGAGGACGCGGAGGAAGTTCTCAGACAGGTGGGTCTCGGAGAGAGAATAAACAATTTCCCCGCACAGCTTTCGGGCGGCGAACAGCAGAGAGTCTCCATTGCAAGGGCTCTGGCAAAATCTCCCAAGCTGCTGCTTTGCGACGAACCAACAGGTGCGCTTGACTACAATACAGGCAAGACGATCCTGAAACTTTTGCAGGACACCTGTCGGGAAAAGGGCATGACGGTAGTCGTTATAACTCACAATCAGGCAATAACTCCCATGGCGGACAGAGTCATAAAGATAAAAAACAGCAAAGTCTCGCGGGTCACTCTGAACGAAAACCCCGTTCCCGTGGAAACTATCGAGTGGTAACGAGGTGAGTCCATGAAGAAAAGACTATTCCTGAACACTGTCCGCAGCCTGAAGAACACCAAAAGTCGATTTCTGGCAATACTTGCCATCATTGCAATAGGAAGCGGATTCTTTGCAGGCGTAAAAGCGGCGGGTTCGGACATGAAAAAAAGTTCCGCCCGGTACCTTGACGAACAGGGTCTGGCGGATATACACCTGCTTTCCGAACTGGGATTTGACGATGAGGACGTCTCCGCTGCGGAAAATGCCGCCCATTCCGATGAAGTCTACGCGGGTTATTCCGCTGAACTTGTTGCGGACGGCGGGGAACTGGACGGAAAGATCCTGAAAGTTTATTCCTACGACCCTGACAGCGGCATAAACAAGCCGTATCTTGTGGAAGGACGGCTTCCCGAAGCCCCCGATGAGATCATTGCGGACGAACGCTTCTTTAACGCGTCCACTCCGAACGTGGGGGATAAGATCGTCCTGAAAACAGGTGATGACAGGGAAATTTCCGACTATCTTTCAAATACGGAATTTACAATTGTGGGCAAGGCGAAATCTCCCGTTTACATAGCTTACGAGCGGGGAAACGCTTCCATAGGCAACGGCGTTATAAACGGCTGGCTGCTCATTCCCGAGGAAAATTTTGCCTACGACATCTATACGGACGTTTACATAAGCCTTGCGGAAGCTGACGGCGTTGACCCGTACACCGAAGAATACGAAAACATTGTTGAAAAGAATACCAAAGTTCTTGAAAAGCTTGCGGAAACGCAGATCGAGCATAGAAAAGGCATTATTCTGGACGAAGCCTATGAGGAAATAGACGATGCCAAAGCCGAACTTGCCGATGCGGAAAAGGAACTTGCGGACGGCGAGCGGGAAATTTCCGACGGTGAAAAGGAAATTGCCGATCACGAGAAGGAAATTGCAGACGGCGAAGCGGAAATTGCCGAAAACGAAGCAAAACTTGCAGACGCCGAAAAGGAGATCGCCGACGGCAGAAAAGAACTTGCCGACGGCGAAGAGGAGTATAACAACGGTCTTGAAGCGGTTCCCGCCCTTGACGGTCTTGCGGAATACCTGAACGGCATTGTTGCTGCTTACGGAAACAGTTCCGTTACGGACGAAAATGCGGTGAATGAAGTTGTTTCCACACTGGAAACAGGCGGACTTTTCACTGTTGATGATACGCTGAAACAGCTTCTTACGGCGTATATGATGACTCCGCCCGGATATGATGATGATGCCAAAACAGCGGCGGGACAGGGAATTTCCCAATACGCGGCGGGAATTTCCGCACAGGCTCGTGAACTGGAAAACACACTTGCGGAGTCGAGGATCCGGCTTGACAATGCAAAGACCGAACTTGACAATGCAGAAGCCGAACTTGCAAGCGGCAGACAGGAAATTGAAGATGCAAAGCAGGAAATTGCAGACGGAAAAGCCGAGCTTGAAGATGCAAAAGCGGAACTTGCGGACGGAAAAGCCGAACTTGAGGACGCCCGCACGGAGATTGCCGACGGAAAACAGGAAATTGCCGATGCGGAGCAGGAAGCTCATGATGCGGTGGACGATGCGGAATGGTATGTTTTCGACCGCGAATACAATCCCTACTATTCCCACTATGCCGAGGACTGCGAACGCGTTGACGCCATAGCGGCGGTTTTCCCCATATTCTTCATTCTTGTTGCGGCACTTGTCTGCTGGACTACAATGACACGTATGGTCGAGGAACAGCGCACCGAGATAGGAACTCTCAAAGCACTTGGTTACAGCAGATTTACTATAATTTCCCAGTATATACTTTACGCTATGGCAGCAAGCATTCCGGGAGGATTTATCGGGCTGCTGATAGGTTTTAACACGCTGCCGCGGGTAATTTTCGTCTGCTATCAGAGTATGTACAGCCAGCCCTATCTTATTTCGGAATTCCGCTGGGATTACGCCATAGGCTGCATTGTGGCGGCGTGCCTTTGCACGGGACTTTCCTCACTTTACGCAAGCAGGCAGGAACTTGTTTCCTGCCCCGCACAGCTTATGCGTCCCAAGCCGCCAAAGGACGGCAAGCGTATTCTTCTGGAACGTATAGGATTTATCTGGAAACGTCTTAAATTTACCACCAAAGTCACATACCGCAATCTTTTCAGATACAAGGCTCGTTTGCTTATGACGGTAATAGGGATTGCGGGCTGTACCGCGCTCCTGCTGACGGGATTCGGCTTGCGGGAATCCATCACCGCTATTGTGGATCGTCAGTACGGGGATATTTTCAGGTATGATGCAATTGCCGCAGTTGACGACAGTGACGGAGAAGCCGATTATGAAGCTGTTTCCGCCGACTGTGCGGATTCGGGGATCGTCAGCGAAAGCAAGCTTGTAATGCAGATCACAGAGGATATCCGCAACGTTGACGGCGACAGTTATGAAACTTACCTTCTGGTTCCCGATACGAATGATAATTTCGGAGATTTCATAGACCTGCACGAACGTGTTGGGAAAGCTCCCGTTTCGCTTGGCGGCGGCGTTATTATCGGCGAAAAGCTTGCACGGCTTTTAGGCGTTTCGGTGAATGACAGGGTATATTTCGGGGAAAGCACCGTTCCTGTTGCGGTGGACGCCATCTGCGAGAACTACACTTTCAATTACGCATATATGACGAAAGAGACTTACAACAAGCTCGGCATGGACGGATTTTCGGGGAATATGTTCCTGCTTGACATGACCGATACGGAGCGTTCGGACGAACTTTCGGAAAAGCTGCTGCAAAATGACGATGTTCTTGCGGTGACATATTCCGAAGACGGCGGAGACAAGTTCCGCGACCTTGTGGACAGTCTTTCGCTGATAGTTGTGGCAATAATCGTTTCGGCGGGAGCGCTTGCGTTCGTAGTGCTGTTCAACCTTTCAAACATCAACGTAAACGAGCGTATCCGCGAACTTGCAACAATAAAAGTTCTGGGATTCTATGACGGAGAAGTGGCGGCGTATATTTACAGGGAAAACATGGTCTCAACGCTTATGGGTACGGCTGCGGGACTGGTTCTGGGGATATTCCTTGAAAAATTCGTTGTAAAAACGGCTGAAGTCGATGCGGTGATGTTTGCGCCGGGAATACCCGTTTACTGCTTTTTGGCGGCGGCTGCGCTTACGCTGGCGTTTGCGCTTCTGGTGAACATAACGCTGTATTTCCGTCTGAAAAAAATAGATATGGCGACATCGTTAAAAGCAATAGAGTAATTTTCTGCATGGAGGGTCTGCGGAATGTTAAGATCGGAGATAGTTTACGAAAAACTCATAAGTGTAATGATCATTCTCGTTTCGCTTCTTATTATGGGCGGGATCGGGTATTACACTGTTTTCAGAACGGACAGCGGCGGTATAGAGAAAAAAGATGAGATGATCCTTATGCCCGACCTTGTGGGTTACAGCTATGAGGAAGCGGCGGATTATTACAAAGACCTTATAGTCATAAAAGAAAGCGGCAGGGAGTATTCGGAAGAATATTCCGAAGGCGCAGTCATTTCCCAGAGCATTGAAGCGGGGGAAGAATGTGCAAGGGGTTCGGAAGTGGAAGTTGTTGTAAGCAGCGGCGCGGAAACTTCCGAAACTGCCGTTACGGTCGCTGAAACGGCTGATACTCCCGTGACGGAAGAGACTGTTTCCGAAACCGCCGCGGCAGCTGTAGGGAATGCCGCGGCGGAATTTGAAAAATACATTCCCGATGAGGAAGTTGAACTCAGTTCACCGGGATTTGACATTAACGACCCAATGTTTGAGGATATTTACAATGAACTTTATGATATACTCCGTCCGTTTGGCGTAGATGTGAGCTATTTATATTATGACACGTCCACGGGGTGCAGCATGGAGTACAACGCGGACGAAAGATTTTCGGCAGGAAGTATCATAAAGGCAATTTACGCAAGGAGCATTCTTGACGGATCTGTGGATCTTGATGCGGAGTATGAAATGACGGAGGAAATGCTCAACAGCCCTTCGGAGCTTATCGGCGGGAAGCCTGTTGGGACAAAATTTACCGTTCGGGAACTTATAGAAGCGGCTCTTGTGAAAAGCGACAACACCGCTTACAAAATGCTTTACAACTATATCGGATATGAAAAATTCAACAGCTACGCTGCAAGTCTGGGACTTCCCCAGAGAATGACGAAGGACAATTACTGGTTCAGACTGACGGCAAGAGAATCCGCAGTTTATTTCAAGGAGATCTGCAATTTCATACATCAGAATGAAAACGGCGGGTTTATGCATGACTGCATGACAAACACCGATTATGATATGTTTTCTTCCGCACTTCCGGATAAGGAAATTGCGGAAAAGTACGGCTTTCTGCCGCAGGAAGATTACTACACGTTAGGCGAGTGCGCTATTGTTTCGGGCGGAGAAGGGAATGAATATATCCTTGTGATGTACAGCCGCGGAACGGGTGAAACTGCGGATACGGAGCCTTTCATAAACGCTGCGGCGGCAACGGATATGTTTCACGAAATTTTCAGAAACATTTATGCCGAAAACGGCGGCATACCATCAGAAAATGAAAACAGCGGCAGCATACCTTCCGATGAGATACCGGGTATTGATGAGGAAGATATTGCCGATTAATATTTTATATAAGGAAATGATAAAATGCAGAAGATAAAACTTTACGAACACAGGGTAAGCTATTACGAAACGGATCAGATGGGGATAGTTCACCACTCCAATTATGTACGCTGGTTTGAGGACGCAAGGGTGGATTTCCTCGAGCAGGTGGGATTTTCCTACGACAAAATGGAAGATATGGGGATCATGATAATAGTTCTGGGAGCGTCCTGCGAATACAAGTCGTCTGCGCGTTTCGGGGACAGAGTTATAATTATTCCGAAAATTACCGAATATAACGGTTTTAAAATGACCGTTTCATATGAAGTTATAAACAAGGCGGACGGAACGCTTCTCACAACGGGGGAGACGAAGCACTGCTTTACGGATCTTGACCTGAAGCCTGTGCGGGTGAAAAGAGACTTTCCCGAAATTTACAAAGTTTTTAACGACTATGTCAACATGGATATAAGGGAAATTCCCGAATAAAATATAAAGGGGTATTTCAATGAAAAATTTTTTCGCCGATGATAGAACAGTCCGCGCTCTGGGCAGAACGCTGTTCCGTGACAATACACGCTATCTCAGCTGGAGCTGTTCGGGAATTGAGTTCATGTTCACGGGCAGGGAACTTTCCGCGGAACTGTGGACGGACTGGACTTTGGACGAGCCTTGGAAAGGCATTTTCCAAGGCTATATGGCTGTTTTTGTAAATGATGAGGAAACGCCGCGGAAACGCTTTGCGGTGGAGTCGGGAACGTCGGAGTATGAAATTTACAGAAGCGACAGTGCGGAAACAGTGAAGATACGCATAGTTAAGCTTTCCGAGTCGGCGTTTGACAAGATCGGAATAAAGAGCATTTCCGCGGACGGGGAAATTTCTCCCACAGAGCCGCGGGAAATGAAAATTGAATTTGTAGGTGACAGCATTACCTGCGGTTTCGGGATCGAAGGCAAGGACGAAACGGAAGGTTTCCGCACTGAAACGGAAAATCCCTGCATAAACTATGCTGCGCTGACGGCGCGGCGTTTCGGAGCGGACTTCAATTTAATTTCATGGAGCAGTATCGGCGTTTATTCAAGTTCCACAAGTGACGGCAATATCAATGACGGCTGGGTAATGCCCATGCTTTACGACTACACCGACATAGGCATTGAAGGAACGTTGGGCATAGAGGAGCATATTCCTTGGGATTTTGAAAAATTCCGTCCCGATGTGATAGTTGTGAACCTCGGGACTAACGATGCGACTTATACAAAGGATATTCCCGAACGTTTACGTGGATTTGAGAAAGCATATAAAGATTTTATCGGGAACATAAGAAAGAAGAATCCCGACCCGTATATAATATGTGTTCTCGGAATGATGGGAGACGAGCTGTTCCCGAACATTGAGAACGCGGTGCGGGAGATTGGTGACAGCAGAATATTTGCGTTAAGGCTGGACGTTCAGAAGCCCGAGGACGGCATTGGTTCGGAAAAACATCCAAACTTCGTGACCCACCGCAAAGCCGCGGAAAAGCTTTCGGCAAAGATCGCGGAAATTACGTGGCGGAGACCGATTTTGTGAAAATATCGGCAGTTTCGGTGATGTTAAGGTAAAATAATGTTGATTTTAATTACACAGTATTTTAAATATCTTTCGTTGACATTTCACACATTTTACACAATATAATATTACAATGTAACTGTAAACAAAAAACATATCCGATTTATTCGGACGCAGAAAAGGTGGAATTTATATGTACGAAAACAATAATGAAAATAACTATACTTACACTGCAAGCTATACTCCCGAAGAGCCCGAGCCTCCCAAGAACGGCGGAGGAAAGAAAGCCGCAAAAGCTGCAGCAATGGTTCTTTCCATGGCGCTTGTAGGCGGAGCGGCAGGATTCGGAGGTTCATATATTGCAAATTCGATGGACACTGATACCGAGCAGCAGACAATTTCGGAAACAGCTTCCGAGACCGAGGAAACATCAAGCAGGATCGAGACTGTGACCGCTATCCCCCAGACCAATGAAGGCGATGAGGACACTTCACTGGGAAATCTTCTCAATATTGATTCCAAGGACAGCGATGAACTTACCGATCCCGAGATAATCAAGAAGGCAACTCCTTCGGTAGTGCTTATTTCCTCAACTTTCACAGAAGCGGAACAGCAGGGAACTGCTACAGGAATCGTCCTCTCCTCGGACGGATATATCATCACCAACTGTCACGTTATCCAGACCACATATGATGAACTTGTCTCCACAGGCGGAGCAGATTCATTCTACGACAACCCGTTCAGCTTTTTCAACGGCGGATATAATGTAGAGTCAAAGACCGTCAAGGCGGACAAGGTAGTCGTTACAATGTCGGACGAGTCCGAACATGAAGCGGAGATAATCGGTTATGATGAAAACACAGACCTTGCGCTCCTTAAAATAGACGCGAAGGGACTTATCCCCGCGGTTATCGGCGACAGCGACAAGCTTGTCATGGGTGAAAGAGCAATTACCCTTGGTTATCCTCTCGGACTGGGACTTTCAGCTTCGGGCGGAATGATCTCGGGACTTGAAAAAGAGCTTACCACCGAACTTTCAAACGGCGGCACTGCTACCATGACGCTTATCCAGACCGATGCGGCTATCAACAACGGCAACTCGGGCGGTCCGCTTCTTAACAGCAAAGGCGAAGTTGTGGGAATAACATCTTCAAAGATCGGCGGCGCAAATGTTGACAGCGTTGGTTTTGCGATCCCTATAACAGATGCAATGCCCATACTTGACGATCTTATGAACAAGGGATATGTTTCCACTCCCAAGATCGGAATTACAGGAACGGACATTACTCCTGCGGTACAGCGTTACTATAATCTTCCCGTTGATGAAGGCGTAATGGTAGTTTCAGTCGAAGCGGATTCATGTGCTGCTTCGGCAGGAATTGCGGAAGGCGATGTTATAGTTGCGGCAGACGGCAAGGACATTAGCAGTATGAATGAACTTGTAGCAGCCAAGAACCGTCATAAACCCGGTGAAACAATGACAGTCACACTTGCAAGAGATGATGATAATATCGACATTGAGATAGTTCTTGACGAAACTCCTGTGGAGACGGATGAATAATTAACTCTGAATGCTTCCTTCTTTCAATACTTCCTTTCTTTGTAAAGACCGAGAGCTCCCGTTGCGGGGGCTTTCGGTTTTTCTTTCTTTATTTCCAAAAGCTATTGCAAAATCCGGGGAAATGTGGTAAAATTATTTTAAGGTGATAATATGGAGAAAATGAACGAATTCTTTGAACGGCGTGTAAACGGTTATGATGAACATATGCTGAACGAAGTTATCGGCTGTAAAGAAGCATATTCGGAAATGGCTGAACTTATCCCACAGAATACAAAAACGCTCCTCGATCTCGGCTGCGGAACGGGACTTGAACTTGAGGAAATTTTCAAAAAATTCCCGCATATGTCCGTTACGGGAATTGACCTTACAATGAAAATGCTTGAAAGACTTGCGGTGAAATTTTCCGATAAGGATATTGTGCTTATCTGCGGTGACTATTTCAGAACAAGTTTTGAAGAAAATAAATTTGACGCCGCTGTTTCTTTTCAGACAATGCACCATTTTCCAAAAGAAAATAAACTTGAACTTTATAAACGGATATATTCTTCGCTTGAAAACAGCGGCGTTTATATCGAATGCGACTACATGGTCGAAACGCAGGACGAAGAGGATCGTTGCTTTGCAGAAAATAAAAAGTTCCGCGCGGAAATGAACATTCCCGAAAATGAATTTTATCATTTTGACACGCCCTGCACAATTGAAAATCAGATATTGCTTTTTGAAAACGCGGGATTTGAAAATGTCCGCAAAGTTTTCAGAATGGGAAATACAACAATTATTATCGGTCAAAAAGGAAAATAAATTATGAAAATTCTTGCAATTGAAAGCTCCTGCGATGAAACTGCCGCGGCGGTTGTGGAGGACGGAAAGAAAATTCTTTCAAATATCGTAGCTTCGCAGATTGAGGAGCATAAAAAATTCGGCGGGGTAGTTCCCGAACTTGCTTCAAGACGGCACTGCGAAAATATTCTTGACGTGGTGAAACGTTCGCTTTCGGATGCGGAATGTTCCATTGACGATATTGATGCGTTTGCGGTGACATATGCCCCGGGGCTTATCGGTGCACTGCTTGTGGGAACGAGCTTTGCAAAAGGTCTTGCAATGGCGACCGGGAAACCTCTCGTTCCCGTTCACCATATCGCGGGACACATCGCGGCAAATTACCTCACGGACGAAACCCTTAAACCGCCTTACCTCTGCCTTGTTGCAAGCGGCGGACATTCGCATATTATAGAAGTCCTTGACTACACAAAGTATCACGTTATCGGCAGAACTCGTGACGATGCGGCAGGGGAAGCCTTTGACAAGGCGGCAAGAGTTCTTGGATTCCCGTACCCCGGCGGCGTTCATATTGACAAGGCGGCGCAGACGGGAAACCCCGATACTTATACTTTGCCCCACCCGAAAATTTCGGGCTGCGAATTTGATTTTTCATTTTCAGGACTGAAAACAGCGGTAATAAATATTGCCCACAACGCGGAACAAAAGGGCGTTGAAATAAATAAAAACGACCTTGCGGCGTCTTTTCAGAAAACCGTTTCGGAAATTCTGGTGAGCAGGACGATCGCCGCTGCGGAACAGTTCGGATATAAAACAGTTGCACTTGCGGGGGGAGTTTCCGCAAATTCAGCGGTGAGAAATTTACTTGAAAAAGAGTGCAAAAAGAAGGGCTTCAAGCTTTATATGCCCGCGCTGTATCTTTGTGGAGACAACGCCGCAAT
>CANQTP010000006.1 GCA_947626755.1 uncultured Clostridia bacterium | reverse complement strand
ACATTTTTGAAAAAACCGCCTTTCGGCGGTTTTTTCAAAAATCATGCGTGCAGGCTCAGCCTGCTCTCAACTCTCAACTCTTAACTCTCAACTCTTTAATTACGCATTACGAATTACGAATTATGCATTATAAATTATCTGTCCGGTTCATGATTATGGCAGTCATTGCAACGGGGCAGGTCTCGCAGCGAAGGATCCGCTCCCCGAGGGAAATATTAACCGCTCCGGACTGCTCCGCCCGCTCCGCTTCGGAACGCTCAAATCCGCCTTCCGAACCTATCATTACGGCAATTTTCCCGCTTGTGGGGAAATTTACGCTGTTTAATTTTTTCCCGCCGTTTTCATAGCAGAACAGTTTCAGATCGCTGTCCTGCATATCCCGCAGTGCTTCTTCAAAATCCATAAGCGGAGAAATTTCGGGAATTATCCCCCGTCCCGACTGCTTGGCGGCTTCTTCCGCTATCTTGCGGAAACGTTCCAGCTTCTTTGCATAGCTTTTCTCATCGGGGCGGGAAATGCACCGCGCCGATATTAACGGCACTATCCGCGAAATTCCCAGCTCCGTGGTTTTCTGAATGATAAATTCTAATTTGTCCTGCTTCGGGAACGCCTGATACAAGGTCAGGAACACCGACGGCTCGGAGCGTGACGGCTCTTTGCTTTCCACGCGGCAGATAACTTCGTCCTCGGTGAAGGATTCTATTACCGTGTGATAATCAATTCCGCCATGGCAGAAAGTAATGCTTTCACCGCATTTCATTCGCAGGGAATAGCCTATATGCCGTGCATCGCTGCCCGTTACGCGTATAATATTTTCCGCAGGGGAATCGGTAAAAAATCTCGGCATATGCTTTTACCTTTCTATAAGTGCTTTTACCGCGGCGTTTGCTTCGGCATAAATCTTCTCCGCGTCAAGGGTGGGGAACTTTCCGTCCTCGTAAACTATGACTCCGCCGCTGACGGTCATTTTAACGTTGGTCTTGTTTCCTGCAAAAACAATGTTTTTCACAACATTGTGAAGCGGCTGCATATTGGGCGTATCAAGGTCAAGAATTACCATGTCCGCCTTTTTCCCCGCCGCAAGTACGTCACAGTCGGAAAGTCCCATTGCAAGCGCGCTGCCCTTTACCGCCATTTCAAGAACGGCGTCCGCGGGCATTGCGGAAGCGTCATCTTCCCGTATCTTTTGCAGAGTTGAAGCAAGGTACATTTCGCGGAACATATCAAGAGCGTTATTGCTTGCCGCGCCGTCCGTTCCTATGGCAAGGGAAACGCCCTTTTCCCGCATTTTCACAAGGGGAGCGATACCGCTGGCAAGCTTGCAGTTTGAACAGGGGTTTGTTACTGCCCACACGCCGTGCCTGCGGAAAATTTCCATATCCTCTTCGGTAAAATGCACACAGTGGAAACCTCCGCCGCCGTAGTCAAACATTCCCAGTTCTTCCATTAAAGCGGTGGGAGTTTTGCCGTGGCGTTCAATGCACTCGCGGACTTCCTTTTCCGTTTCGGAATTATGGGTATAGACCGGCTGCCTGTATTTTTCCGCAAGTTCTGCAATGCCTTTCATGATAGAAATATGCGTCGTATATTCCGCATGGAACCCCAGCTTAAATGAAACAAGAGAATCTTTCCCGTTGAATTTATTATAGTATTCCTCCAGACGGCTCAGCGCGGAATCATAGTCGGCTTTATTGTCCCCGCCGCTTACCGAGCCGCAGAGAACGGTGCGCAGACCGGTATCCGCAGCGGCTTTGGCAATATATTCCGGATAGAAGTACATATCAAAGCAGGCTGTAGTTCCTCCCGAAAAATACTCCAGCGCCGCAAGTTTTGTAAAAATATAGATATCCTCGGGGGTGAGCTTGTCCTCCATGGGAAAGACCTGCTTGAAAAGCCAGTCCTGAAGCGGCATATCGTCCGCATAGGAGCGGAGAAACACCATCGCCGAATGTGTGTGCGCGTTCTTGAAAGACGGCATTATAAGATTTCCCTGCAAATTTATCTCTCTGTCAAATTTTGCCGCGGGGGCATTTTTTTCACCGCCCACATAAGTAATAGTATCGCCGTCGGTGTGAATTTCTCCCGAACGTATCTCCATATCCTCGGCGGTAAGGACAAGTCCGTTGTAAAATCGTATTTTCATGAAGATCCCTCCCGATAATTTTCGTATAAATTTATGATTTTATTGTATAATATCCTTAAAAAGGAGTTGTTTATATGAGCATTTCAAAACAACAGTATGACAGCATGGTAAAGAAAGCCTCGCCAAATTCCAAAAGTTTCAAAGACATAGCAAAAGCCTTTGCCATAGGCGGGCTGATATGCTGTCTCGGGCAATGCATAAACGACATTTACAGCCGCTTTGATTTTGACGAAAAGACCGCCGCGGCGTGGACGTCCATAACCCTTGTGCTGTTAAGCGCGATCCTGACGGGTCTCGGCATTTACGAAAAGATCGCCAAGCACGGCGGCGCGGGAACGCTGGTTCCCATAACGGGTTTTGCAAATGCCGTTTCCTCGTCTGCGCTGGAGTTCAAGTCCGAAGGGCTTGTTCCGGGACTTGGCGCAAAGATCTTCATAATTGCAGGACCTGTTATTCTTTACGGCACAGCCGCTTCGGTAATTTACGGACTTATCTATTATTTCTTTTTAAGGTAGATCTCAGCCGCCCTGAAATATGGGCGGCTTATATTTTTCAACAAATTTCCAGATATGTCACGGCAACAACGGTGATATTATCTTCGCTGCCGTTGGATTTTGCACGTTCCACCATATCTTTCAGGCGATGGGGAAGCTTTTTTGGAGCGGCGAGAATATCCTCAAATTCGCCGCTTGTGAGATGATCGGAAAGTCCGTCGCTGCAGATAACGATAATATCCCCGTGGAGAAGCCCGCCGCTTATTTCCTCTATCTGGGGTTCGGGGTCTCTGTCGAGATTTCCGAGAACGGGGAGAATTATATTCCTGTCGGAATGGTTTATCCGCTGTTCGGGGGTAATGTGTCCCTGTTCGTAAAGTATCTGTACAAGAGACTGATCCCGCGAGAGCTGTTTTATCGTCCCATGCCTGTAAAGGTACATTCTGGAATCGCCGATATTTATCATGACAGCCTTGCCGTTCGGATCCGCTGCAAGGGCGCAAAGGGTGGTCTGCATATTTTCGGTGCGGTGGTTTATGCCGTACTTCTGCAATCCGTGATGGATAGACAGGATCTTCTCCTCATCGTGGGAAACATCAGCCGAAAGGAGTTTGAGAGCCATTTTTGAAGCCACATCGCCGGAAGATTCTCCCGAAACGCCGTCAGCAACTGCGGCAATAAACGGCGCGTCGATCTGACATTCCCTGCCGCCTGCGGTCATAACTTTTCGGTCTATGAGGAATGCGTCCTCATTGTGTTTGCGGACGGTTCCCGCATCGGTCATTCCACAGCAGTAAAACACAGAACTCCTCCTTTCGCGTTGATCTTCACAAAGCCCGTGCATTGACATTATCTATTATAACGTATGGACGCGGATTTTTCAAGGGCATTTGCAAAAATGCGGCAAAGAATTTTGCGGAATATCGCGGATATTTAAATTTTTTCGGAAAAACCCTTTACAAAGTCATTTTTTTGTGGTATACTTGAAATGTTCCGTAAAATCGAGGTGTGGCTCAGTTTGGTAGAGCGCTGCGTTCGGGACGCAGAGGCCGTGGGTTCGAGTCCCGTCACCTCGACCACAAGGCTGTAGCCTTGACGCATATCCCTTCTTATGAATAAGAGGGGATTTGCTTTTATTATGGACTTCATATTTTTATAGAGCGGATCGGCACAAAACCAAGGCTGTAGCCTTGACGCATATCCCTTCTTATGAAATAAGAGGGGATATGTTTTTATAATGAACCTTATATTTGTATAGAATGAATTGGTAAAAACAAGGGGAAGCCCCCGCGGGCAGATTCCTCTCTTGTTAGTCAAGAGGGGATTTGCTTTTATTATGACTATTTTATCATAGCTTCGTGTAAAATTCATATATTAAAGGACGGATCAAAAAGTATGGAAAACAGTATTTCAAAACCAAATCGGGTCTCATATCTGGATTACTCCAAAGCAATAGGTATATTTCTTGTTATCTGGGGACATTCCGGTGGAACTTTACGTTCGGATACCTCAAATTTTATAGTGCGTATCATTTTTCAGTTTCATATGCCGCTGTTTTTTATTATAAGCGGTATCGGCATTTCAATGTCGCTGAAAAACAACAGAGCAGACCTTAAGAAAAAAGCTGTCAGACTTTCGGAACGCCTGCTCCTGCCCTATGTTTTCTGGAGCGCAGTCTATATTCCTTTGAATATATTAGCCGCTGTAATAAAGCATAGGAGTATTACGGAGGTTTTCCTTGAACGCGGGTATGCTTTTCTGACGGGACGGATCGCGCCGATATGGTTTTTATACTCTTTGTTTATGGCTGAAATGACCTTTTTTGCAATAAATAACATAATTATTAAATTCAGCCGTTCAAAGCAAAAAATATTATGGAGCGGTTCTATAATTTTACTGACGGTTATTTCTATCGTCCTCGATCAATGCTTTAAAATTTTTAATATTGATTCATTTGGTATTGTATTTTCATATCCGGCAGTAATGATCTTCAGATTCTTTCCTGCGCTTCTTTTCTTGATAATAGGATATTTACTTAATTGCATATTTGAACATACAAGCTTATTTAAAAGAAAAAGCATTATACTGACGGCTGACATTATTTCTGTGACTTTCTTTGCTATTTTTATAGCAGTTACAAAAAATCCTCATGTAAATATGCACTTATTCTCATTTGAGCAAGGTATTTTTAAATTTATCGTTTCGGGAATTTCAGGCTCTTTATCTGTGATACTGTTTTCCATGCTTCTGCCTGAAAATATACCTTGGCTGTCAAAGATCGGAAGGCAGTCGATGCATCTTATGGCGATCCATTATCCGCCGATACCGATAGATAGGGTATTGTCATTTATTGCTATTGCAATTTTCCCTGATACGATCTTCCTTGCGGTTTCGGCAGTTGAACTGGTGGTTTGCTATATTATAACGGTCTATATCTTTGAGCCCGTATGCAATTGGCTCAGATCTGTTGTAAATCGTATGTTGAGTACCCCCCCCGATTGACATTTTTTTACAATTTACAAAAATCGGCAAGGTTTTCCTTGCCGTGAGCCTGAATGCGTAATTACAGAGTTGAGCAGGCTGAGCCTGCTCGCCTACAGGCAAAGTTTTGTGATTCTTTGCCTGAGTATAATGTGCATGAAGTAAAGTACTATCTACAAGTAAAATTCCCGTCCATATAATATGAACGGGAAAAATTTTTGTAGATTCAGCTTTGTATAATGCACGGTATACGTTAGGTTGAAAATCACTAAACAAACCCTGAATGCGTGCAGGCTCAGCCTGCTCTCAACTCTCAACTCTCAACTCTTAACTCTACAATTACGCATTACGAATTACGAATTACGCATTATACTATACTTGTTTGCCCTGAGTGGATTGCTGCCGCTTTATCTTTTTGGAAGTGGTTTTCTCAAATTCTACATCGCGTATGCGGAGCCTGTGTATGGTTTTTGAGGACGTGAGCGTCTTGTTTATCTTCTGCACTTCGCCGTAGATCAGCTTTGCAGTCTCCTCTTCCGTCATTCCGCTGCAGATCTCCTTGTCGGGGAATACTTCCGCGGTGATAACTCCGTCCTCGGCGTAAACAAGCACTTCAAGAACAGCTGCAACACCCGAGAATTTGTTTTCTATCTCCTCGGGGGAAACATTCTCGCCGTTGCTGAGAATGATAAGATTCTTCTTCCGTCCCGTGATGTGAACATGATTTGTCTCGTCTACAAATCCAAGGTCGCCTGTGTGGAGCCAGCCGTCTGCGGTGAGAACTTCCTCTGTGGCGGCGGTGTCTTTGTAATATCCCTGCATTACGGACGGGCTTTTTACAACTATTTCCCCGTCCTCAATGCGGACTTCACAACCGTTTACTATTGTTCCCACACTGCCGCCCGCATTTTTGTCCTCAAAACTTGCGGTGGAAATTCTGGGAGAACATTCGGTCATGCCGTAACCCTGCGCTATGGGTATTCCCAATTCTTTATATCCCGAAATAAGGTCGGGATCGAGATACGCGCCGCCGCTGTATATTCCTTTAAGACGTCCGCCGAAAACCGACCGGGCTATTGCAGCGGGAGGAATATCGGGTTTTGCGGAAGCTGCCGCCATTATCTGCTTGTAAAGAGTCTCGATTATCATCGGCACAAGCAGGATAATTGTGGGTTGGAAAAGTTTCAGATTTTGCGCAATTCTCATCATGGAATCATTTATGCAGAGCGTTGCTCCGTATCTTATGGAAAGCAGTATGTCGCAGGTAAAGCAATATATGTGATGAACGGGAAGAACGGTTAAAAGCGTGTCCTCGGGGGAACTTTCCCCGTCCTGACACATTGCATTGTCAATAAGATTCCCATGGGAAAGCATTACGCCTTTCGCCTTGCCTGTTGTTCCCGACGTGTAGTCTATCGCCGCAAGGTCGGCAGAATTTATTTTTGCGGGAACGGCAGGAGAATACTCCGAAATTATCTTTGTTATTGAAGTGTCCGCGCCATCGGCGTCCTTGAAAGCGACGTATGTTTTTATCTGCGGACAGGCATTTTTTATTGCGGGAAGCATGGGCGCGTAACGCACATCAAAGAAAAACACCGTTACGTCCGCTCGGTCCATAAGCTCGCAGATGTCATCACAGGCAAGCTGCGCGTCAAGGGGAACGATAACATTCCCGCTCATTACCGTGCCGAAATAGCTTTCCAGATACATTGAACTTGTTCCGCCGATAACAGCCGCGTGCAGCTTTTCGCCGCCCGAAATGCCGTTCAGGAACGCTGAAACTTTCAGGCAGTTTTCTTTGAAATTTTCAAAAGATGTTTCGTTGATTTCCTTGCCGTCTTTTTCTTTTATGAACGTCTTTCCGCCGTATTCGGCAGCGGACGCGCAGACCAGATCCGCAAGGGTCTTTACAGAATTCTTGTCCATTGTTTTTCCTCCCGTCATGAATTATTTTTTCAGCGTTTCAAGGTAATTTACAGCGTCCTCCACGGTGTGAAGTTTCATAACTTCCTGCTCGTCCACCTGAATATCAAAAGTCTCTTCCAGTTCCCCCAGAAGGCTCATAAAATCGTAGGAGTTAAAACCGAGATCGTCAATAAATTTTGATTCGGGCTTTATGTCCGCAGGGTCAACTTCAACATAATTGCAGATAATTTCTTTTAATTTTTCAAACATAACAAATTTCTCCTTTTATATCATTTCAAGAATTTCGCCGACTGTGCGATCCTTGTCCTCAATTCCCCTGAACAGCACACGGCAGAGATAATAGTAAAGGTATTCCATTTCCGACTCGGTAACAACGTCCTTGCGGTATTCAAAGTTGAAATTCAGACCGTTATCCGTGGTGCGGTGCATGACTGTCAGATACAGCGGCTGTCCCGCAACGCCGTTTGAGTACCAGAAAGACTTATATTCCACATCGGGAAGTTCCGCATCGCGCTGCCTGATAGTAAGCGGCTGATAGGTAAGACTCATGCTTTCATAGCTTGCGCCGGGAGTGAGCTTGTAACGCTTTCCGCGCTCCATTGTGAGAGCGATGGGGTCATAATTTGCATGGCGGAATATCTTATTCTGCTCGCCCTGAATGATATGCAGCGCGTCAATGAATTTTGTTTTCGGCGGGATAATGGTACGCAGCGGGAAGAAGTGTATTCTCGTTCCGCCCGAACGCTTTTCAAGAAGTGTTCCGCGGCGCGCGATACAAGTTTTTATGGAAACGTCTTTCTCGTCGTTGTTGAATTTTGAAAGCACGGTGCGCAGTCCCATAAGCAGCAGAGTTGCCATGGGAATGTTGTTTTCCGCGCAGAACTGCATAAGCCTTTCGGAAGGCTCTTTCTCAAGAGAATATACGGAAATATCCGCCCGCGGGTCGCGGGAAACTACCATGCAGCTTTTCAAGCGCGGCTTGTTGAGTTCGCGGCGCATGGTAAGGAGACGTCCCATTCCCGTGAAATCGGTGTACATCGGTTCTTTCTTTGCAAGTTCCTCCGCCCAGAATTCCGCGTCACGCTGTTTTGCGGGAGAACCCGCTTCATATTCAAGGTCTTTTTTGACTGCGTCCAGATAGGGCATAGGCGAATATTTCGGCATGGGAGTTCCGTATTTTTTAGCGCAGTATATTTCCAGAACGTCGCTGTCAAATGCGATTATGGAGCTTGAATCCATGGTCATATGGTCAACTTTCAGATAAACGCCGTTGAAGCCGCCGGGAAGTTTTATCATAACAACATTATTCATTGGGGAATTGAACCGCTCAAATGGAACGGCAGTCCATTTCTTCATTTCGTTGTGCGCGTCCTCTTCATTCCAAGAAGAAAAATCATAGAACGGAATTTCCCGCTCCTCAAAGGGGCAGACATATTGATAGATCGTTCCGTCTGTGTCCTGAACGAAACGCAGGCGCATGGAATCGAAACGTTTATATGATTCGTAGATCGCCTCTTTCAGCAGGGCAAAATCCACGTCCTGTTTAACGTAAAATCCCGTTCCTATGCAAAGCACCTGATGGGGCGCATATTTTATGGTGTAGTTGTGAAGTCTTTGGGCGGCAGTAAGCGGATAGCACTGCATTACCGCGCCGTTGATGTTTAATTCTTTCATATCAAGAAACCCCTTTTCATTGTTCATTCAGGTATTTTCCGAGGAAATCCGACACTGTTTTTTCGTAAAGAGGAACATTTTCATAATAGCTTGCGGCGTGTCCCGCATTTGGAACTATAAGCAGCTCCTTGGGGGAAGCGCAGTTTTCGTAATTCTTTTCGCTCATCCATGTAGGTACGAAATTATCATTTTCGCCGTGAATGAAAAGTATCGGACGGTTTGTGGTCTTTACGGCGGTAAGTGTGGAATAGTCGTCAAAGCCGTAGCCCGCTTTCCGTCTGCAAAGTTCGTTGTTAATGTTCATTACGGGGAAAGGCGGCAGATGGTAGTCCCTTTTGAGAATGTGCGCAAACACATCATAAGGGGAAGTGAACGCGCAGTCGGAAATTATCGCCTTGACATTTTCGGGAAGCTGTAAAAATCCCGAAGCCATCACCACCGTTGAAGCCCCCATGGAAACGCCGTACAGAACGATTTTTTTGCCGCTGCCGAAACGTTCGCAGACATATCTTACCCATGCAAGGCAGTCGTATCTGTCAAGAATGCCGAATCCCACATAGTCGCCCTCGCTTTTGCCGTGGGCGCGGTTGTCCACCACAAGGCAGTCGAAGCCTTTTTTCAGGAAGAACGCCGCAATAGACGCACAGTCGGACATTCCGCTGCCCGTATATCCGTGGAAAGCAATTACAATAGTATCTGTGGGATCGTCCGCAGGGATATAGTCGCCGTGGAGAGTTATCTTGTCCCTTGCCTTTATGGTGATATGCTCCATCTGTCTTGCGGCGAGCCATTCCTTGTTGGGGTGGATAATTTTTTTGTATTCTTCCCACTGATCGAGATCAGCCATTTCGCCGATGTCCACCCTCAGCTCGGTCTGTCTGGGAATAACGCGGTTAAAAAGTGTGTACGCCGCCGCAAATGCGCCGATCGTTCCTGCTGCTGCCGCAGCTCCCGCGGCGGCAATAATAGGTTTCATAAGATCACCTCATAATTAATTTGTAATTCGTAATGCGTAATTCGTAATTAATATTTTGCGGATTTTCGACCGATAGTCGAATTTTGCCTTAAAAATAAAACCACAATGTGGCAAGGTCTTGATCCGTAATTAAAATTTCGCAGAATTGTGCGGGTTTGCTTTCGACTGACGGTCGAATTTCACTGTAATAATTTTACCACAACTTCCCTCAAAGGTCAAGGAAAATGCGGAAATATCTTTTTATACATTTTGTGTTAAAAATATTAATAACTATAGCCTAAAGTTGAGAGTTGAGAGCTTCAAGAGAGTTGAGAGTTGAGAGTTAAGAGTTGAGTTATTGACATAAACCGTCAATACTCCTTTCTCCGCTTAATGCGTTGCGAAAATGAACAGTTAAGATATTGCTGTTTTCTTTGATTCAAGAGTACAAAGTTGAAAATTTTATCTTAACTCTCCACTCTCCACTCTCAACTCTGATTTAAAGGTTTTGCCCCGACGATCCGTAAAGACCATCGGGGCAATGAAAGAAAGGAATTATGAAAAATTAACCGAAATATCTTTTGAGAAGTCCCTCGAAACCGCAGCCGTGACGAGCTTCGTCCTTAGCCATTTCGTGAACTGTATCGTGGATAGCGTCCAAGCCCATCTGCTTTGCTTTTGCAGCAAGCTTCAGCTTGCCCTCGCAGGCACCGTTTTCAGCCATTACGCGCATTTCAAGATTTTTCTTTGTGGAATCTGTGACAACATCGCCGAGAAGTTCAGCGAACTTGGCAGCGTGTTCTGCTTCTTCGTAAGCAGCCTTTTCATAATAAAGACCAACTTCGGGATAACCTTCGCGGAACGCTACTCTTGCCATTGCAAGATACATTCCCACTTCGGTGCATTCGCCTGTGAAATTCTGATTGAGTCCTTCAAGGATCTCGGCGTCAGCGCCTTCTTTTCCTATACCTACAACGTGCTCACAAGCCCAGTTCAGCTTGTCCGCAGCTGCTTCATTGAACTTTGAAGCGGGTGCTTTGCACTGGGGACATTTAAAATCTGCGGGAAGGCTTTCTCCCTCATAAACATAGCCGCATACGGAGCAGACAAATTTCTTCATAATGATTACCTCCTGAATGATCCGACAGATCCCTGCCGTTAAGTTTACTTTATTAAATATACCATTTTAGTATTGACTTGTCAACAGGTTAAGTGCAATTTTTTGTTTATTTTTTGTGAATTTCCTGTCAGAGCTATTGCTGCAATTGTGAAACTTTTACATAAAATTCCCCGTTCTCCGCAAGGACTACGGCTTTGTCTCCCTTTTTTACAGTGCCGTCAAGAATACTTCGGGAAAGCATACTTTCCACTTTGGAAGTAATGTTGCGGCGCAGCTTCCGCGCGCCTGTGCGGTCAAGACTTTCCGCTGCAATTTCCGAAACGGCTCCATCGCTGAATTCTACGGAAATTTCCATAGCTTCCGCCCGTTTTCGTATGCCGTCAAGAAAGTTCAGTGCAATGGTTTTTAACTGCTCCGCTCCGAGACGTTCAAAAACTATTATCTCGTCCAGCCTGCCGACAAGTTCGGGACGGAAACTTTCGCGCACCTTTTTGATAACATCTTCACGGACGTCATTCTGCCCGCCGTCAGCCGAAAATCCGAGAGCGTTCTTTTCTGTGATAAGTTCCGCGCCGATGTTTGAAGTCAGGATAATAACGGCATTGCGGAAACTTACCCGCCTGCCGCCGCTGTCGGTGAGGATCCCGTCCTCCATGATCTGCAGGAGAATGTTGCTGATGTCGCTGTGCGCCTTTTCGATCTCGTCAAAAAGTATCACGCTGTAAGGACGGCGGCGGACTTTTTCGGTAAGCTGTCCGCCCTCCTCGCAGCCCACATATCCCGGAGGTGCGCCGATGAGCTTGCTTACACTGTGCTTTTCCATATATTCCGACATATCAAATCGTATGAGCATATCTTCCGTGCCGAAAAGCGCTTCCGCAAGTGCTTTTGAAAGCTGGGTCTTGCCCGCTCCCGACGGTCCCGTGAAAAGAAAGCAGCCCACGGGACGGGTGGGGTCTTTTAATCCCGCGCGGCTCCTGCGGACAGCGTCCGCAACGGCATGGACTGCCGCGTCCTGCCCGATAACAGTCTTTTTCAGCTGTTCTTCAAGGTGCAGCAAACGCTGACTTTCATCGGCGGTAAGTTTTGTCACGGGAATTCCCGTTGCTTCGGAAACCACTTCCGCGATATTTTCGGCGTTTATGGAAATTGGTCTTGCTTCGCTGTCGCTGTACCAGCTCAGATCGCTTTTCCTGCTTGTATCGCGGGGAAGCGCATTCTTTTCAAGCATTCTGCGGAGACTTTCCGCAAGTTCGCTGAGAGTCTGGGGCGATCCCGAAGCTTTCATTCTCGCCCGTGAGGAAGCTTCATCAATAAGGTCGATAGCCTTGTCGGGCAGGAATCTGTCGGGCTGATAGCGGACGGAATAGGAAATTGCCGCTTTCACCGCTTCATCTGTAATTGTCACGCGGTGAAATTCCTCATAGCAATGTTTCAACCCCGTCATTATGCGGAAAGTTTCCTCCTCATCGGGTTCTTTTATGAACACCTGTTGGAAACGCCGTTCAAGGGCGTTGTCCTTTTCGATGAATTTGCGGTATTCCGCGGCGGTGGTCGCGCCGATAACGCGGAGTTCTCCGCGGGCAAGCTGGGGTTTCAGGATATTTGCCGCATCAATTGCACCTTCCGCCGCTCCCGCTCCTACAATGGTGTGGAGTTCGTCTATAAAAAGTATGATATTTCCGTTGGCGATAACCTCGTCAATGCACTGTTTGATCCGTTCCTCGAAATCGCCGCGGTATTTCGCCCCCGCAAGCATGGAAGTCAGACTCAGGGAAAAAAGCTGTTTCCCGCGGATAGCTTCGGGAACGCGTCCTTCGGCTATCATTAACGCTATGCCTTCCGCAACGGCAGTTTTCCCCACACCCGCTTCGCCTACAAGACAGGGATTGTTCTTAGTCCTTCGGGAAAGTATCTGAATTACACGTTCTATCTCCTTTTCGCGGCAGAAAACAGGGTCGAACTTTCCCTCGCGAGCAGCTTGGGTAAGGTCTTTGCCGTATTTCATAAGTGTGGGGACTTTGGGAGCGTAACCTCCTGCGGGAACGGAAGAAGCGGTACACGCTCCCGAGATCCTGCTGACATTTCCGCCCATGTTCTCGATAATTTTAATTGCGGTGCAGTCCTTTTCCCGAAGCAGGGAAAGCAGGAGATGTTCCGTTCCCGCAAGGCGGCTGCCGTTTGAAGCCGCGATTATAAAAGCGTTCTCAAGGATACGTTTTGCGGAAGGAGTGACGGAGTCCCTGTCCACGTTGCAAGGTTCTCCCCTGCCGATAAGCATATCAATGCGGCAGAGGACGGCGTCCTCTTTTATCCCGCAGGCTCGGAAAATTCCCGCGGACGCGCTCCCCTGTTCGCTGACAAGGGCAAGGAGAAGATGTTCGCTGCCCATATAGGTATGCCCCAGTTCTCCCGCATGGATAAACGCTTTTGTAATTACGGTATTTGCTTTCTTTGTGAATGTATTCGGATCAAACATATACTTTTGCCTTTCCCATAAAAATTTTATGCGGAAAACTATTCCCACAGAAATATTATGGCACATTATCACAGAAATATTTGTCATATCCTAAAATATGGATAAAATTTAATTGTCAACCAAACGTAAAATAATAGTTGACAATTGAAACTAAATGTGCTACAATATAAATGCATAATGCTTAATGCGTAATTCGTAATTATTAAGCCGAACCATTTAATTACGCATTACGAATTACGAATTACGAATTTGTGCAATATTAGTAAGGAGAAGAAAAATTATGGAACTTGCTGCAAATAGGAGAAGAAAAACATACAATATAGTGCTTTGCGGTCTTTTTGCCGCGGTGATCGCCGTCTGTTCGCAGATAGCATTGAATATTACAGTGCCGTTTACAATGCAGACTTTTGCTGTTTTCTGCGCGCTGGGAACTCTCGGCGGCGGGTGGGGAACTGCCGCAATTGCCGTTTATATCCTTGTGGGCGCGATAGGCGTTCCCGTCTATGCGGGATTCACAAGCGGCGTGGGAGTGCTTTTCGGACTGACAGGCGGATACTTCATGGGCTTTGTGTTTTCAGGGCTTATCTATTGGGCAATTACAAAATTTTTCGGGAAAAAGCTTGTTACAGAGGTCATAGCCATGATCCTCGGACTTGCGGTATGCTATCTTCTTGGAACACTATGGTTCGTGATGGTCTCTTCCGCAAACGGCGAGCCTGTGGGATTTGCGTCCGCGCTGACAATGTGCGTTCTGCCCTTTATTGTTCCCGATATTATAAAAATCGCCCTTGCGGTCACCGTTTCAAGGAGGCTTTCGGTCTATGTGCGGAAATTTGCCTGAACCCGTGAGAATACGTCCACACCAGGGACTTTGCACGGCATTTTTCAAAGGCGAAGGCTACAGCGGGGATTTTGTTAAAAATATGTCGCGGGTCGTGGATTTTCTTTCGGAAAACGATCCGCGGATAATTCTTGCAAAGGGCGCAGACGAGATATGCAGGGAATGTCCCAACCTTTCGGGCGGGGAATGTTCGGGAATGAAAGCTTCCCGCTATGATGAAAAAGTTCTTGAACTCTGCGGCGCGGCGTACGGCGCGGAAATGTCATGGACGGAATTTGCCCATCTTGTCCGCAAAAAAATAATCTCCGCAGACCTGTTATCGGAAGTCTGCGGAGACTGTATCTGGGCAAATATATGCGGCGCGTAGATCGCGCCGCAATTTTTATCAGCTGTTCGGATAGCGGTATTTTGTAATAAGGAATCCCGGATCGCCGTCCGTTATCTGTACGGCAAGATCCCCGCCGTCAATATATCCTGTCATTTCATGCTCTTCGTTGAATTTCTCCTGTTTGGTATGATAAATTATAGTGTTCGGATCGCTTTCGGGTTCTTCCATTTCGGTGATGAAAACACGTCCCAACGATTCGTTGAAACCGCCGTCACCCACTATGGTGTAGAGTTCGCCCTCAATATCCCGATACTGCTGCGGAGCGGAGAGAAACAGTTCATCAACTATATCTTTTGCAAAATATTTTCCCACATATGCCCTGAGTTCCGCCACGGTGGAAAATCTGGGATCATCAACTTTAAAGAAATACTGGCTTGAAGTTCCGTCCGCCGATGGGATCTCAACATAATTCTCATAGTCGGAAACATTCAGGCTGGTATCCTTGAAATACTGACTGATATTTTTTGCGATCGCATAAACGGCATATCCGTAATAAAGCGGCTGATCCGTGCCGTGCGGCTCGCTGCGGCAGTATATCCGCGAATTTGTCATATCAAGTTCATAGGTCACAACATCAGCTTCAAGACTGCCGTCCTCAAGCACGGTAACTTTCGGATCCGCCATGAATTTTCCCGGTTCGGGAGAGAAAATATCGCTTTCGGGAATATATCCTATCGGCAGAACGCCGTTATTGCTGCTGAGCGTGTTTTCCTCCGCTTCGTCAACAGCTTCGCGCAGGTCGTAAACGCTGAACTCTTTAAGTTCTCCCCGTACAACGGTGTACAGTCTGCAAACGGTATACGGCTTATCCTCGTCCTCAAAGGACGACAGGTAAAAATCTATTTTAAGTATATCAGGCAGGGAACTTTTGCTTTCCGTTTCGTGAATAACGGTGCAGACGGTGGACGCGTCCTCCTGCGAATAGGGAAGATACACGGAATAGCCTTCCGGCGGAACAACATCGAAAGTCGTAAAGCCGAAATCCTTATCTTCAAGCGTAAGGACAAGCCCTGTTCTTGTTTCATCGGGCTCAACGGTTATCATGTAGTTATCTTCTCCGACCGTAAAGTTATAGGTATATGAAGTAAAGGGATCTTCCTCGGGAATGTCCTCTAATTCGTTTGCGACAGGGTTGCTTTTGACATAGTTTGCGGCATAGCTGTCGGAAACGGTAGTTTCTATGTCGGGAGCGGAATGTTTTCCGCCCATGCAGGCAGAAAGTGAAAGAGCCATCAGAACTGTCAGCAAAAGTCCAAGCAAATTTATTCCTTTCGTAATATTTCATGCCCCTTTCTTGAAAAATCAGCATTATTTCGGCTGTTCAAGAATATTATAACATTTTTTTCGGCAGAATTCAATTACAATTTGATTACAATTTAGCGGGAACGGCAAAAAATTCCCCCTCTTATTTTAAAGAGGGGGAAGAACTTATTATCATTCGCCGTTGTCAACGCTGAGAATAACTTCACTGACAAGATTTCCGGGAAGCTGCTCATAGCGCAGATGTTCAAGAGTGAAAACACCCTTGCCGCGGGTTATCTGACGGAGCTGTGTTGTAAAACTCTGCATTTCCCGCATGGGAACTTCCGCTTCGATCGTCGTCATGCCCTTCTTGGAAGCAGGATTCATGCCGATAACACGTCCGCGGCGCTTGTTAAGATCGCCCATAATATCGCCTGTGTTCTCATCGGGAGCGGTAACAGTAAGCTTTCCTATCGGTTCAAGGATAGTGGGATCGGCTTGTTTCAGACCCTCTTTGAACGCTATTCCCGCGGCAGTCTTGAACGCCATTTCAGAACTGTCTACAGGGTGGTATGAACCGTCCACAAGTATGGCTTTCAGTCCCGTTACGGGGCAGCCTGCCAGAACGCCTTTCTTCATGCAGTCCTGCAAGCCCTTTTCAACGGCAGGGAAGAAGTTCTTGGGAACCGCTCCGCCGAATACTCTTTCTTCAAATACAAGATCCTCGGAAAGGCAAGGCTCAAACTCGATCCACACATGACCGTACTGACCGTGACCGCCGCTCTGTTTCTTGTGTTTGCCCTCGACTTTGACTTTCTTGCGGATAGTTTCGCGGTAAGCGATCTTAGGTTCTTTCAGAACAACGTCCGCGCCGAATTTTGCCTTTAATTTTGCAACTGCAACGTCAAGATGCTGTTCGCCCAGACCCGACAGGATCTGCTCCTTGGTGAAAGGATCCATTCCGTAGGAAAGCGTCTTGTCCTCCTCGGTGAGACGCTGTATTCCTGTGCTGATCTTGCTTTCATCGCCCTGTGCCTTGGCGGTGACTGCCATTTTGTAGCAGGGCTTTGGAAATTCGATCTCGGGGAATTTAACGTTTATTCCCGCTCCGCAGATGGTATCGGAAGTCGCCGCACCTATCTTGACGGCAACAACAATATCTCCCGCGTAAGCTTCGGAAACTTCGGTCTGCTTCTTTCCGCACATGGTGTAAAGCTTTCCTATCTTTTCGGCAGCGCCCGAAGTGGTATTAGTGTAGTCGGAATTTGCTTTCAGCACGCCGCTTATTACCTTTATAAAGGACATTTTTCCAACGAACGGATCGGCAACGGTCTTGAAAACAAATGCGGAAGCGGGCGCGTTTTCGTCATAGGCAACTTCTGTGGGTTCGTCCTTATCGTCAACTGCAAAAGCGGGCTTGTTGTCGGCAGGAGCAGGGAGAAGAAGTTCTATTTCTTTCAAAATCATGTCGATTCCCGCAGTAGTCATTGCCGAACAGCATACAACGGGGGTTATTATGCCTTCGTTCATGCCCTTGTGGATACCGTGGACAAGTTCTTTCTGTGTGAAAGCCTCGCCGTCAAAGAATTTTTCCATAAGTTCGTCGTCGGTTTCCGCAACGGCTTCGGAGAATGCGGCAACAAGTCCGTCCATACGGTACTCCATCTTTTCGGAGATCTCCGCAGTGGGCATATCGGTCTCAACGGCGTTGCCCTTATCGTCGTATTTATAAGCTTTCATTTCGATAAGATTTACGAATGAAACAACTTTATGATCCTTTATAACGGGAACTACAACAGGGCAGACGGTAGGACCGAACATGGTTTTCAGGTCTGTGAGGGTGTTGTAGAAGTTCGCGTCAATATCGTCAACTTTGGTTACAACGAACATGGTGGGCTTGCCCAGACCTCTTGCGTACTCGTAAGCTTTTTCGGTGCCGACTTTAACGCCCGACTTGGCGGAAACGGTTATCATGACAGTTCCCGCGGCGGTTATGCCCTCGCACATTCCGCCTTCAAAATCGAACAGTCCCGGAGTGTCCAGAAGATTTACTTTTATATCGTTATATTCAAAAGAAGCAAGTGCAGTGCTGAGTGAAGCTTTGCGCTTTATCTCCTCGGGGTCATAGTCGCAGACCGTGTTCCCGTCGGCAGTTTTTCCGAGACGGTCTGTTGCGCCTGCTTTAAAAAGCAGAGCTTCCGCCAGAGAAGTTTTTCCCGAGCCTGAATGCCCGGTGATAGCAATATTTTTTATACTTTCCGCGCCGTAATGTTTCATAGAGTTCTCTCCAATCAGATGAATTTTGTTATTTTGTACAAAAAGTATTTTCATACACTTAATATTATAGCCGTTTTCATTATAAATTGCAATGGATAAACAACAATTTCAACAAATTACATCACAAGCCTTGAAAATTATTGTGCATTTCTTACAATAATTTGTGTTGACAATTGCTTTAAAAGCGCAAAATACCATAATTATGCAGGATATTGCTTTTTACAAATATCGGCTATTGATTTTAAAAGGGAAGTGTGCTATAATTGTTCCAAGGATGTGATATTTCATGATAAAGAAATTTTTATCGGTGCTTCTCTGTATGGCGCTTGCACTGCCTGTAGTATCGGCAGCGGGAGAATATTCTGTCAGCGCGGAAACCGCCGCATATAGCACAATATTCTATTACGATCAGCTTTCGGATAACGCTCAGGAAATTTTCGAGCAGCTGCGGGAAGCGGTCATTGACTGCGAACCCGTTGCAAGGATCCGTACAGGAACTCCCATGACCGATGAGGAATTCAACATGGTCTCCGAACTTCTCGTATACCATGATCCGGTAACATTTCATATCAGGAGCATTGAAGCGCGCTGGAACAGTCTCGGATATTCGGAGTTCCATATGGACTACAACTACAGCAAGGAAGATTATGACGAAATGACAGCTGCCTGCGATAAACGGGCGGAGGAGATAATTTCAAAACTTAATGACGATATGACAAAATATACCAAGATAAGAACTATCCACGATGCAATAGTAGACAGCACTGTTTACGATGCGGAAAGCACCAACGGCGACAATATCTACGGTATACTTGTCAAAAACACAGGCAAATGTGACGGCTATGCAAAAGCGTTTTCCTATCTCTGCTCAAAGATCGGGATACGCACCGTTACGGTAATAGGACATTCCTACCGCGACAAGCCCGATGAAATGCATATGTGGAACAAGGTCTACTATAATAATAAATGGTATAACGTAGATGTGACCTGGGACGATCCCTTGTCGAATACCGCGGAAAATTCCTCACACAGCTTTTTCATGCTTGCCGACAGTGAACTCAGCGCTTCGCATACCGAGGACAACCAGAGTTTTGCCGCGCCGAGAGCAAGGGACGACACCATAAGCTATTTTGAAGTCAACAAGAAATATGCCGACAGTCTTGACAGCGCAAAGAAGATCATCAAAAACGGTCTTACCTCTCAGGCAAAGAAAGGCAAGTCCTGCTTTGAGTTCCAATGTTCCTCCAAAGAAGTATTCAACAAAGTGACCAAATTCCTTAACGATGCCGAGAAAACAAGCGAGATCCTCAAAACCGTAAAGAAAAACAGCGGCAAGGACGTTATAACGGGGATCTATTCATTAGGCAGCAATGACAAAGTATACACCATCAGGATAATAATATTCTTTGAAAACACCGATATGGACAACTATTTCACCGACACAAGCGCCCTCAGCGACAAAATGCTGAAAAACCTTGCAGAACAGGGCGTAAAGTAGGAAAAATAAAAAATTTCTCAAAAAAATTGCAAAAACCCTTGACACCTGCCTTGGACTGTGGTATAATATTAATGTTCGGTTCGGGGTGTGGCGCAGATTGGTAGCGCGCTACCTTGGGGTGGTAGAGGCCGTGGGTTCAAGTCCCGTCACTCCGACCACAAGGCTGTAGCCTTGACGCATATCCTCTCTTGTATGTCAAGAGGGGATTTGCTTTTATTTCCCTTACTCAAAAAATAAAGTTTTAAGGCGCAGAAAAAAGCCTCTCAAATGGCTTAGATACGCCACCGGAGAGGTTATTCTTATATCATTTTACACGTTTTGGACAACTCAGCATACATCTTGACTCTCAAAATTTAAACGCAGAGCGTACTTTACTTAATGCACGGTATACAATAAGTTGAAAATCACAAAACAAACCCTGAAAGGGTCAAGGCTCAGCCTTGCTGAAAGCGTGAGTGTAGATCCCTAAAGTCGTTGCAGGAGTTGAGTGTCCGAGAATTTCCGAAACGGTCTTGACGTCTGTTCCCTTTGCGATCATAGCCGAAGCTACAAAGTGCCGCATTGAATGAATACCATAAAAATCCATTCCGTGCTTTGCGCACATCTTTTTAAGGTAGTTATAGGGAATGCCGTTGTACATTATCTTCGTGTATGTAGTGTCGCAGAAAAGAAAATCTTCATCTGTGTGCCTTATACCCATAAACCGTTTTTGATTCATTTCCTGCATTTTGTAACGGAGAAACAGGTCAATGACGATTTGCGGAAGTCTGATAACTCTCACTGAACCTGCCGTTTTGGTTTCACCAACGTACATTTCCTTTTGTTTCCGTGAATAGTTGGCGGCTCGTTCTATCCTGAGAACACGCGTTTCAACGTCAATGTCACTGTACCTCAAACCGACTATCTCCGAACGCCTTAGACCGCATATGATAGCAATTGTCGCAAAAAGCTGATGTTTGAGCGGTGCTTCGGAATAAAGCAGATCAACAAATTCTTCCGCTTGTGCAGGCGTGTAAATTTTTCTTTCCGTGTGCTTTTCGGGAGGAAGAATGACGTTCGTGCAAGGATTTTTGGAAAGCATTTCAATCCGTATGGCATAATCGAAAATTTCCGAAACAAAGGATAGATAATGTTTGATAGTTTTGCGAGAGAGCCCCTTTTCAGGATCGACCTTGTTTACACCGGGCTTTGTAAGCGAATTGACGAAGTTCTGAACGTGGATAGTCTTTATCTTATCCATTCGCATATCGCCGAGTGCTTCATAAGTTCTTTCCTTAAAGTCCTCGCAGCGTTCGCGTGTGGTAGTTGCGTGCTGAATGTCGGCATAGTCAACAAACCACCTTTCGGCAAATGTCTTAAAGGTGACATTGGGAAGAACCGCCAGAGCGTTGACCTGCTGTTCAAACTCAAAGGCGATAGCTTCGGCTGCCTTGTCGCGTTTCTTTTCAGTCAATCCCTCAAAGCGCGGATCGTCAAACCTTACGGTCTGATAGGCAAATTTTGACATTCCTTTTTCGTCCGTCACTGCATATTCCACGCCGTTTCGTCCTTTTCACACCGTGTTTTTCGTTCAGATTAAATAAAACCCTTTCTCAAATAGTTATTGGTTTGAGAAAGGGTTTTTATATTTTAGTCAAGATAGATTTTGTTATAATTTTGCAATTACCTTGCTTTTGATCTGTGCAAATTCTTCTTCGGAAATTATGCCGCTGTCCAGAAGTTCCTTTGCTTTGGCAATTTCGTCCATTAACGATGATTTATTATCGGTTGGTTGATTTTCAACAAGATCCACATCAATTATGGAGTCATCTTCTTTGAATTTTTTGTTTTCTTCAACAATATCCTGCCAGTCGTTTTCAAAATCTTCTTGTGTGTAATCAAAATGTGCGCTGTCTAATGTATTTGCAAGACGTGTCCCCATCGGACGAAGCGTTACTAATGTTATTCCTCCGGAAACAACTCCGCCGATAACGGGAATTGCTTTTGATACACCTTTTGCAAATATTTCCTTTGTCATTTTTGCTCCAAACGCCTTAGCTATGGATTTTACAATAGGGTAATAAAATGTTTTGGTAAGTGCTTTCTGCGGTATTTTTTTCAAAGCCTGCTTAGCAAGCTGTGAGGACAATACCCTTACGGTTTGTGATGCTCCCGATGCTCCGAGCATAACGCCGCAATATAAAATAAGCTGATTTGTTACCTTGTCACTGTCAGGCGCATTCCCCTCCCAAAGATCCGGCTCCCCGTATAAATATGATAATTCTTGGGCGAGCCTTAACGCTACCGCATAAAATTGTATTACATCTGCCGGTATTGCAGCAATCATTGCCGCACCTCCGGGCAATCCGGCAACAAATGAAGCTGTGGTTGACGCGGCAGTTCTTGTAGTTATAAGTTTATTCGCCATTTTTTTGAGAATATTTCTGCCGGCTCCCGCTTTTACCGGACCAACATCAATTATTTTCTCCATCCTTTCTTTTGAAACGTCTTTGAACTGCTCTCTTAGAAAGGCTTCCCTGTTGACTTTTATTCCCGGAAGTTTTATTGCCGCAGTAATAACTTCCGTTAATGTAAAACTGTTGTTTTTGGCTTTTTCTTTGTCATTTGATTTATTATCATATGTTTGCTCTGACATTGCTAATTCCTCCGATAGCAAATAATATCATTTATGATTACATTATACATCAGTATACCGGAAATGTCAATATTACACGTTGCAAAATACAGGGAGGAAAAAATGGCAGGAAAAACTATTTCTCACGTTCAGGGCAAGGGCAGCATTTCACACAACAACAGGCTTTTTGTTCCGAAAAATGTTGATACGAGCAGAACGCCCGACAATATCATTTACATAACAAAGCCGATCGCCGAAGCATACTCGGAACTTTTCGGCAAAGCCGTTGAGGAATACAATTCGCGGCAGAAACGTTCCGACCGTATGATAAAAAACGGTTACTATGAGCATTTGTTTAACCGAAGCCCCTGCAATACGGTAGCCGAATCTGCAAACGGACAGAAAAGTTTCTATGAGGACGTTGTGCAGATCGGCACAAAAGACGATACGGGCATAAAGTCGGCAGATGCCGAAACGGCGAAACAGTGTCTTGACGAATATATGAAAGGTTTTCAGGAAAGAAATCCTAATTTTCGTGTTTTTAATGCTGTTATACAAAAATTCAATCATAAAGTGTACAAAAAATCAAGCAAAAATTTTAATATATGATTTTTGCGCAGATTTTTTGTCTACACTTTGATTGAATTTTTGTATTATGCACATTGGACGAAGCAACTCCGCATCTGCACATAGACTATATCCCTATCGGACATTACAGCCGCGGCGTTCCCGTGCAGAACGGACTTGCACAAGCCTTGAAAGAAATGGGGTACGGGAACGGCATAGACGCCATAAGCCGTTGGCGGCAAGCGGAGCGAGGTGTTCTGAAAGAGATATGTATTTCCCACGGTCTGGAAATTGCAGGAGAAACAGTGGGGCGCGGATATTCAATGAAAGTTGACGAATACAAGGAACACCGCGACAGGATAAACGCTTACAAAGCCGAAGAACAGGCTTTGAAAGACGAGATACAGCCGCTTATCGAAGCGAAAGATATTGCGGACAGTGTTTCCGTTCAAGGGAAGAAAATGCCCGTGGGGAACGTCCGACTTGTTTCGGAAAGTGAGTTTGAAACAATTGCCGAACAGAAAAAAGCGCTTGCCGTTCAGAAAGACGAAGTCCGCAGGCTGCAAAACCATTTTGACAAGGAACGTCTTATACTGAATTCGGAAAAAGAAAAACTTGACGGTCTTGAAATTTCCCTCAACAAGCGCGAAGCCGATCTGAAAGTCCGTGACAAAGAGATGACCGAAAAGGAAAGTTACATTGAACAAAGAGAAGCGGACGCTGTGGAACTTTACAATCAGCAAGTGGAACTCAACGAACGTTATCAGCAAGTACGTTCTCTCTACTATGACCTTGAACAGGAAATGCGGAAAAAGGAAAGGTTTGAAGAGCAGAACAAAATGCTCCGCGGCAGGATAGATTCTCTTACAAAACGCATAAGCGATCAGAAAGGCGAAGTCCACAGACTGCAAAACCATTCTAAAAACGTAAACGCAGATTTCGCCTTACTTAATGCACGGTATACGATAAATTGAAAATCACAAAACTTTGCCTGAAAGGGTGCAGGCTCAGCCTGCCGCGCAAGCTGTTTATGAGTTTTGATGATATACTTGACCAACGGCTGAGCGGCTATTCTCTTAAACACATATTCGGAGATAACAGCCGCGAGCGATAAAACAGAAGATCCGTATCACGCCCGATACGGATCATTTGCTTTTCTGCTGAAAGGGAGTTGGCAGAGGGAACGGCTGCCCCCCTCGGAGAGCCCCGTGTACTTTTGATAAGGTCTTGCGCCTTGTCAAAAGTACTAAGGGGTTAGCTTTGACGGCAAAGCTAAATGAGAGAGCCTGCCTATTATCACATATGAAACAATGTTATGCTTTCACATCACATACCATTCAAAATTTTTCGATGAGCTAAATATTATTGACATTTTCTCAGGCATTTGGTATAATTCACATATATAATAAATCGCAATTTTTATCAATCATATGCACATAATTTATGCTATAATGTATCTGTGATCACAGACAGGAGACAGTATGGAAAGCCTTGCTTCAATTCAAAAAGCGATCGATTATATCGAGGAAAACCTAAAAAACGACATCAGCATCGGGCAGGTAGCCGCTGCCATCGGCTACTCGGAATATCATTTTCTGCGCATTTTCAAGCGTTTCGTCGGGTCAACACCCGCCAGCTATATAAGAAAGAGGCGAATTTCCGAGATCGTCGGAGCCATGGAGCGGGGCGACAACAGCCGACCCATCAGCGACATCGCATTCGAGTATGGCTTCAACTCGAAGGAAAACTTCATACGCGCGTTCAAGACCGAGCATCATATCCTGCCGACCGAGTACCGCAGGCACGGAAACAGCCTGAAGCTGTACGGTCGCTTCGAGCTTATCCCGAAGTTTGAAGGCCCATTGTGCGACATCGTCGAGCTCGACGCGTTCCGCGTCGTCGCTTTCCCAAGCAATGAGGACGACCCGACGAAGTTCTGGAACAGGTACAATGTAAACGGACTGTCCTCGCGGCTTTCGGGCGGACGGACAGTTACCGACTACGGCGTGTGCCGGTGGAATCCGTCGACGGCGCGCCTTGATTACTGGATCGGCGTCAATGAACGCGATGCGGCGGGCGACACAAGCGGCACCGTCACTCTTTCGCTTTCGGGCGGGCTCTACGGGGTGTTCAAAACGCCCCCGGCGACCCATATTGACTTTGTCGGCACGATCGGAAAAACATGGGACTATATCCGAGACGTGTGGCTGCCGCAAAGCCGCTATGAGCGGCGCAGTGATTACGAATTCGAGCGCTATGTCGAAGAAAGCAGGCTGTTTTCCGAAACGATATTCGTACCGATACGGATAAAAAACAAATAACACGGAGGACAATAATATGGCGGAAATTATCAAAACTTACAGAGAAGAAGTGCCGAAGATGCGCTTCATCGGGAAGAAATACACCGATTTCGGGAACTGGGGCGAATGGTTCGCCAACGGCTGGTTCGACGAAATCGAGCGCGCGATGGGCGGCGTCGGTTCGATCCTCGAGATATGGGAAAGCGGAGGCGGCTACGTTGGACTTGAGATGCGCGGAGAGAGCGAATTTGAATATTATATCGGTATGTTCACGCCCGCAGGCACCGCGGTTCCCAACGGTTTCGACTACATCGACATTCCCGCGTGCGCGATCGGCACCTGCTGGATATATGGCAAGGAAGGCGGCGACACGCACCAGACCGGCGGCTGCCGTCCCGCGCTCGAGCGGGCGGGAATGCGCATATGGCACGATGCGCGCGGACGCGTATGGTCGTTTGAGAACGGTCTTTGCCCACGCTACACGACTCCCGATGAACACGGCAACGTTATACTTGATTACAGCTATTTTGTGGAATAGTTGAATGCCTTTGGACAACTCCCGGACAACTTTTAGGACAACTTTCCTCGAATGACCTCAAATTTCTTTGATTCCCAAAGTATACCATTACGCACAAATGGCGTAATATAGCCGTTTGTAAAATTTTATAGACTAAAGAACAATTCGGGCGTAACTTTCAAGTCCCGTCACTCCGACCAGCGGGGAAGCCCCCGCGGGCAGATTCCTCTCTTGTTAGTCAAGAGGGGATCTGCTTTTATTTCCCTTACTCAAAAAATAAAGTTTTAAGGCGCAGAAAAATAACCTCTGAAACGGCTGTAAAATGCCGTTTCGGAGGTTATTCTTATTTCGGAATATGTACTTTGGTCAAATCATCTCAAAAAACCTCTTTCACGCACCGCATGAAAGAGGTTTTGTTACCGCGAATTTCTCCGCGAAACGATATTCACAAGCTCGTATATCATTTCCTGCTGTTCGGGGCTTAAAATTCGCATTTTGGCGATAAGCGACATCTCCTTTGCGGAAATTTTGTCGTTTTGCGGACATTCCAGAAGATGATCCGCCGATGTGTCAAGTATGAATACTATATTCCTTATAAGCTCAAAATCAGGCTGACGTTTGTTCTTGATGTACCCGTTCAGCGTGGACGGAGCAATGTTCAGCATTGCCGCAAGCTCTTTCTGCGTGATCTCTTTTTCTTCCAGAATTTCAAGCAATCTGTCCCCGAACGCCATATTATCACACCTTTCAAGCATATTATACAATATTATTTCCCATATTTTATATAAATTCTCAAAATTAGAATTTTAATATTGACAATATGCATTTTGAGTATTATAATTAATACATCAAGATCTTATTTTCGGGAGCGATGATCGTGTTTTCGGGCATTGTAATATTCTGCGCTGCAATTCTGACTTTAACAGCCGTCATAATGATAATATCGGCGTATCGGAAATATTCCGCAGCGAAACGCCGCAGGAGTTTGGCGGAAAATTCGCGCAGGAACGTCCTGCTGAAAAAGGCGGAAGCTGTAAGTCCCGATCACCGGAAACGCCTTGAATACCTTTATACGCAGGATAACGGCTCGGCAGAAATGCGGAACAGAATAAAAGCCCTTGAAAATATGATTGAACACGGTTATGAAATGCTTGAAAAGCTTTCCGTTCTGAAAGGCGACTATTGCAGCGAGCTGAAACAGCTTTACTGCGAATACATAAACGACCCGACAAATGACAGGATAACCGCTTATGAAAGCGAAATTTGCAGGAAGTTTCCCTACATTGTCTCTCCGACAAAACAGCGGAGCGATCCGCATATACAAAAACAGATCCCCTCACCGTAAGGCAAGGGGATCTTGTTATCTCATTTTCAGGAGAAATTACGCATTGTCCTTGATAGCAGCCTGTGCAGCAGCAAGACGAGCGATAGGCACACGGAAAGGTGAGCAGGATACATAATCCAGACCGATCCTGTGGCAGAACTCAACAGATGTGGGATCGCCGCCGTGCTCACCGCAGATACCGCAGTGGAGCTTGGGATTAACGGGTTTGCCGAGCTTGATAGCCATTTCCATCAGCTTGCCGACACCTGTCTGATCCAGCTTAGCGAACGGATCGTTCTCAAAGATCTTAGCGTCATAGTAAGCGTTCAGGAACTTGCCTGCATCGTCACGTGAGAAGCCGAAGGTCATCTGTGTCAGGTCGTTTGTACCGAAGCAGAAGAAGTCAGCTTCCTTGGCAATATCGTCAGCTGTAAGAGCAGCACGAGGAATTTCGATCATTGTACCAACTTCATACTTGAGGTCGGAACCTGCTGCCTTGATGACTTCGTCGGCAGTTTCTACAACTACATTCTTAACATATTTCAGCTCCTTGACTTCGCCTACCAGCGGGATCATGATCTCGGGTTCAACGTTCCAGTCGGGGTGCTTCTTCTTAACGTTGATAGCAGCCTTGATAACAGCCTTTGTCTGCATCTTTGCGATCTCGGGATATGTTACTGCAAGACGGCAGCCTCTGTGACCCATCATCGGGTTGAATTCGTGGAGGGAATCAATGATAGCCTTGATGGTCTCAACGGACTTGCCCTGAGCCTTTGCAAGAGCCTCAATGTCAGCTTCCTCTGTAGGAACGAATTCGTGGAGAGGAGGATCGAGGAAACGGATTGTAACAGGGTTGCCTTCGAGAGCTTCATAGAGTGCTTCAAAGTCAGCCTGCTGCATGGGTTCGATCTTAGCAAGAGCAGCTTCTCTCTCTTCAACGGTATCGGAGCAGATCATTTCACGGAAAGCAGCAATTCTCTGGGGATCAAAGAACATATGCTCTGTACGGCAGAGACCAATGCCCTCTGCGCCCAGTTCGCGGGCTTTCTGAGCGTCCTTGGGAGTATCTGCGTTAGTTCTTACTTTAAGCTTCCTGTACTTGTCAGCCCAAGCCATAATTCTGCCGAATTCGCCTGCAATAGTAGCGTCAACAGTGGGGATCTGACCGTCATAAATATTACCTGTTGAACCGTCAATGGAGATCCAGTCGCCCTCGTGGTAGGTCTTGCCTGCCAGCTCGAACTTCTTGTTTTCTTCGTCCATTGTAATTTCGGAGCAGCCGGAAACGCAGCAAGTACCCATTCCGCGGGCAACAACAGCAGCGTGGGAAGTCATACCGCCGCGGACTGTCAGAATACCCTGAGAAGCCTTCATACCTGTAATATCTTCGGGAGATGTTTCCAGACGAACAAGAACGACCTTCTTGCCCTGTGCCTTCCAGGCTTCTGCATCGTCAGCTGTAAATACGATCTGACCGCAGGCAGCTCCGGGGGAAGCGCCCAAGCCCTTTCCGACAGGTGTTGCAGCTTTAAGAGCCTTGGCGTCGAACTGAGGGTGAAGCAGTGTATCGAGGTTTCTGGGATCGATCATAGCAACGGCTTCCTGCTCGGTTCTCATGCCTTCGTCAACAAGGTCGCAGGCGATCTTGAGAGCAGCCTGAGCGGTTCTCTTGCCGTTACGTGTCTGGAGCATATAGAGGTGACCGTGTTCAACGGTGAACTCCATATCCTGCATATCTCTGTAGTGATTTTCGAGCTTAGAGCAAACGTCCTTGAAGTCCTCAAATGCCTTGGGGAACTTGGTAGCCATTTCGTCGATCTTCATAGGAGTACGAACGCCGGCAACAACGTCCTCGCCCTGTGCGTTTGTGAGGAATTCGCCCATGAGTTTCTTTTCGCCTGTAGCGGGATCACGTGTGAATGCAACGCCTGTTCCGCAGTCGTCGCCCATGTTACCGAATGCCATGGACTGAACGTTAACGGCAGTACCCCAAGAATAAGGAATGTCGTTGTCGCGGCGGTAAACGTTAGCACGGGGGTTGTCCCATGAACGGAAAACAGCCTTTACAGCGCCCATGAGCTGTTCCTTAGGATCGGAGGGGAAGTCGGAACCGATCTTGGATTTATATTCAGCCTTGAACTGGTTAGCAAGTTCTTTCAGGTCGTCGGCAGTAAGTTCAACGTCCTGTTTAACGCCTTTCTTAGCCTTCATTTCGTCAATGAGCTGCTCGAAGTATTTCTTGCCGACTTCCATAACAACGTCGGAATACATCTGGATAAATCTTCTGTAACAGTCCCAAGCCCAACGGGGGTTATTGGATTTTTCGGCGATAACGTTGACAACGTCCTCGTTAAGACCGAGGTTAAGAATGGTGTCCATCATACCGGGCATTGAAGCTCTTGCGCCTGAACGTACCGATACCAACAGCGGGTTTTCCTTATCTCCGAATTTCTTGCCTGTGATCTCCTCCATCTTACCGATGTACTCGTTGATCTCGGCGAATATCTCGTCATTGATCTTTCTTCCGTCCTCGTAGTACTGTGTGCAGGCTTCAGTTGTAATGGTGAAACCCTGCGGAACTCTTTCCGCGCCGAATATCTTGGTCATTTCAGCGAGGTTAGCGCCCTTACCGCCGAGGAGTTCTCTCATATCGGCATTACCTTCCGAAAAGAGATAACAATATTTTTTTGCCATTGGTATTACCTCCAAATAAAAATTTTGAACTCCGCACCGCCATTCCGCACTGACTCGGATCGGCGCATACGGTCATAAACATATTATAGCAGATTTTCTTTCTGTTTTCCATACGAAATAGCAGGAAATTTAAAGCACATTTTTTGTATATTTTGCACAATAAATCGGCTGTTTGAAGAAAACGGTGAAATTTGCTTGAAAAATATTTCAATTTATGGCATAATATTATGTGTATTGAGTTTTACATTGATAATTGTTTGTTTACAAAATTTAATATATCGGGTGAATTATACTATGAGTAATATATCTTCCTGCGCCGTCATTCTGGCGGGCGGACAGGGCAAACGTATGAAGTCGGAACTTCCGAAACCCATGTTTGAAGTGCTGGGCGAACCCATGCTCGAATGGGTGGTAAGTGCCTGCGAAAAGGCGGAGATCTCCGACCTTTGCGTTGTAAAAGGCTATAATGCACAGGTCATAGAGGACTACATCGGCGACCGCTATACAACAGTTTTACAACCCCAGAGAATGGGAACGGGTCACGCCGTTATGATGGCGATCGACTGGCTGAAGGAAAGCCCCCGCATTGACGGGAATGTGCTTATTCTCTGCGGAGACGCGCCGTTCATAGACAGCGATACCATTACCGCCGCACTTGAACAGCATATCCGTCAGGAAAACGCGGTAACTATCATAACTGCCGAAGTGAACGATCCCACAGGTTACGGACGTATCCTCCGCGGGCAGAACGGCGTTACAGGCATTGTTGAAGACAAAGACGCCACCCCCGAGCAGAAAGCTGTCCGCGAAATAAACAGCGGCGCTTACTGGTTCAGGACAAAAGACCTTATTGCCGCACTTGGAGAGATAAAGCCCAACAATTCCCAAGGCGAATACTACCTCACCGACTCGGTGTACATTCTTATAAGCGGCGGAAAGCGCGCGGACGCGTATATTTCCCCCGACAAAAAAGTTGTCCTCGGGGCAAATGACCGCAAGGCACTGCTTATGCTGAACGACACTGCAAGGCACGCAGTGATAGAAAAACATCTTGACAATGGCGTGGAATTCCTCTGCACGGACGGGGTTTCCATAGGCAGGAACGTAAAAATAGGCGCGGGAACAAAAATTTTGCAGGGAACGATACTGCGGGGAAATACCGTTATCGGAAAGGGCTGCGTTATCGGTCCCAATTGTCTTATTGAAAACTGCACCGTAGGAGACGGCGTTACTCTCAACAGCGTTCAGGCATACGAGTCCACCGTTGACGACGGCGCAAAGATAGGACCGTTCGTGCATATCCGTCCTGACAGTCACATAAAGGCAAAAGTCAAGATCGGCGATTTTGTGGAAGTGAAGAATTCCACCATCGGCGAAAGAACGTCGGTTGCGCATCTTACTTACATCGGCGACAGCGACGTGGGCGAAAACGTCAACTTCGGCTGCGGTGTGGTAACAGTCAACTATGACGGTGCAAACAAGTACCGCACTGTCATCGGCGACAACGCATTCATAGGCTGCAACACCAACCTTGTTGCTCCCGTTAAGATCGGAGCAATGGCTTACACTGCGGCAGGAACAACGGTAACAAAGGACGTTCCCGACAAGGCGCTTGCCATAGACCGGGGTGAACTTCGGTTCAAGGACGGTTTCGCAGAAAGACGTCTTAAAAATCGTCTGAACAGGAAATAATTTTGCGGAGAGTTTATTCCGACAAATTTTATACAAGAAGTTAATAGTAAAGGGGATATTTAAAATGAATCTGCACGGCAAGGACATTAAGATCTTCACGGGAAACTCCAATCCCGCAGTAGCCGCCGAGATCGCAAAACAGCTGGGACTTCCTCTGGGACAGTCGGAAGTTGTGACGTTTTCGGACGGTGAAGTAAGCGTTTCCATTCAGGAAAGTGTAAGGGGTTCGGACGTATTTGTGGTACAGTCCACAAGTTCTCCCGTAAACGACCACATGATGGAACTTCTCATCATGATAGACGCATTCAAGAGAGCTTCCGCAGGACGCATCACGGCGGTAATTCCCTACATGGGATATGCCCGTCAGGACAGAAAGGCAAAAGCCCGCGATCCTATTTCTGCAAAGCTTGTTGCGGATCTCATCTCGGTAGCAGGCGCGGACAGAGTGCTTTCAATGGATCTGCACTGCCCGCAGATACAGGGATTTTTCAATATCCCCGTAGATCATCTGCTGGGAGTTCCTATCCTTGCGCCATATTTCATTGAAAAATTCGGAGACAGCAAGGACGATGTAATGGTAGTTTCCCCCGACCTTGGTTCGGTAACGAGAGCGCGGAATTTTGCACAGCGTCTGGGAGTTCCCTTTGCAATTGTTGACAAACGCCGTCAGAAAGCCAACGTTTGCGAGGTAATGAACATTATCGGCGACGTTCGGGGCAAGAGCGTCGTTCTTGTGGACGATATGATCGACACGGCGGGAACGCTTTGCAACGCGGCAAAAGCCATCATGGAAATAGGCGGTGCAAAGGAAGTTTACGCCTGCGCGACACACGGTGTACTTTCGGGACCTGCCATTGAAAGGATCAAGAGCAGCGTTATAAAAGAACTTATCCTGCTTGACACCATTGCGCTTCCCGAAGAGAAGAAGATAGACAAGATAACCGTGCTTCCCGTTGCTCCGGTATTTGCACAGGCTATCCAGAGAATTTACGCCGACAAGCCCGTTTCAACTATTTTTAATTAAAATAAAAAGTGCAAAGTCCCATTCGGGACTTTGCACAAACAATTTAAACTTAATTTTTCTTATTGATGTTCAGATCCGATGTTACAACACCCATTGATTCGAGTTTAGCCTTTACGACTTTTAGTTGATACTCGGTTTCCTTTTCAATATCATCAGAGCTTAATATGCGCTGCAAGTTAGTGTATATGTCTATTAACATTGTTACAAGTTCTTTATCCGACATATTTTTCACTCCTTTATAATAGTTGTTACTTATATTATAATGGATTTATGCCTCGCTGTCAAGGCAAAAACAACATTTATTTTTCGTACCCTCTCCGGCTTCCGGAGGGGGCAAGTCTGCTATAATTCGTAATTTGTAATGCGTAATTCGCAATTGTAAATTTCTGCAAGATTACGCATTTTGAATATAAATTAAAGGTAGTGTTCAGAATGAAAGAAAATATAATTGTTGATAAAAGTAAAAAATTTGCGGTACGGATCGTAAAATTATATCAGTATATGTGCAGTACAAAGAAAGAATATATTTTATCAAAGCAGCTTCTGCGAAGCGGAACAAGTATCGGCGCAAATGTTAAAGAAGCCGTAAGGGGTCAGAGCAGATCGGATTTTTATGCAAAAATGAATATTGCTTTGAAGGAAGCAAGTGAAACAGAATATTGGATCGAATTGTTATATGAAACTAATTATCTTTCCGAACAGGAATTTGAAAGTATATATTATGATTGTCAGGAATTACTGAAAATACTTATGTCAATAACAAAATCACAGAAGGGGGAAACATCATAATTTGCAGTGTGTAATTACGAATTACGCATTACGAATTACGCATTATTATGAGTATATTTGATATTTTTAATCAGATAAGCAAAGAAAAATCCGAGCCCGCAGGCTCGCCCGAATATATCATCGCCGGTCTGGGAAACCCCGGCGAAAAGTACGAAAATACCCGCCATAATGCAGGATTTATGACGCTTGACAAACTTGCCGCAAAATGCGGCGTTCAGCTGAAAAAACTGCGGTTCAAGTCCTTGACTGCGGTTGCGGAAGTAAACGGCGTCACCTGCCTGCTCATGAAACCCACAACGTTCATGAACAACAGCGGCGAAGCGATCGTCGAAGCCATGAATTTCTACAAGATCCCCGCCGAAAATGTCATTATCTGCTTTGACGACATCAGCCTTGAACCGTCAAATATACGAATCCGCCGAAAAGGCTCGGACGGCGGTCACAACGGCATGAAATCCATTATCTATCTCACCGGCTTTGACACTTTCCCGCGAATAAAAATAGGCGTGGGGAAGAAGCCCCACAAGGACTACGACCTTGCGGCGTGGGTGCTGTCGCATTTCACCGAAGAAGAACGGAAACTTATGGAGCAAGGCACAGACAAAGCAGTATCTTCCCTTGAACTTATGGTAAAGGGCAGAACCGATGAAGCTATGAACAAATATAACAGTTAAGGTTGAAAATTAAGTTATGTCAAATCTTTTTATTTCCGCAATTGAAAATTTTACCCCGTACCGCGATATGCTGGACGCTCTGGAAAAACATCAGACTCCCGCCGCCGTTTCGGGCGTTTCCGCGATACACAAGGCGCAGTTCGCGCTTGGACTGCTCAGATCCCGCAGGAATTCTCCAGTCCTCATCATCACCGACGACGAAGCCGCCGCAAGACGTCTCACAGACGACATCAATTCCCTTGCAGGCGGAACGGTTTCCTATGTGTTCCCTGCAAAGGATTTTACCTTTACAGCTGTTGAAACTGTTTCCCGCGAGTACGAGCATACCCGTCTCGGAGTGCTTTCGCGGCTTGCCGAAGGCGAAAATATCATTGTCTGCGCTTCCGCAGAAGCGGTCATGCAGGTAACTATCCCGAAAAATATCCTGCTTTCCCGTACAATTGCCATTTCCGCAGGCGGGGAAGTTGACACGGGGGAACTTATAAGAAAACTTGTTTCCGCAGGATATTCCCGCTGCGACAAGGTGGAAGGCGTTTCGCAGTTTTCCGTACGCGGGTCTATTATTGATATTTTCCCCGTTCAGGAAGAACTTCCGTTACGTATCGAACTGTGGGGCGATGAGATAGACACCATCTCATTTTTTGATGTTGAATCACAGCGCCGCACCGATCCCGTTCAGAATATAAAAATTTCCCCTGCCGCCGAAACGCTTTTTGAATCTTCCGAAGCGCTTGTTTCCGCGCTGCAAAAGCTTTCCGCTTCCGTCAGGGGAAAGCGCACGGAGATCGTCCGAGCCGCTCTTTCCCGCGACATAGACAGGGCAAGCACAGGTCTTGAACTTGGCAACATCGACAAATATATCCCTCTTGCTTATGAAAAGCCGGAAACTGTCTTTGACTATCTTCCCGATATTTCGCCTGTCATTTTCAGCGAATATTTCAATGCTTCCGAAAAAGCCCGCGCTGTAATTTCCCAGCACATGGAGGACGTCAAACTCCTTCTTGAAACGGGAGAACTCTGCAAGGGTCTGGAAGGTTATATGCTGAACTTCCCCGAGGTTTATTCAAAAGCGGCGGCGTTCCCGCTGTTACATTTTGACGCTTTCACCCGCGGAGCGGATCTGCGTTTCAAGAAGCTTATAGCCGTTTCCGCAAATCAGACTGCGCCTTGGGGCGGCGAGATCCGACAGCTTATCGAGGATCTGCAAAACTTCTGCGAACGCGGTTACAGTGTCGCCGTGATGGCAGGTTCGGACAAAACTCTGCCCATTATTGAAAAGGATCTGCGGGACGAAGGCATAAAGTGCAGCATTGCAAATGAAGATTCCGTATTAACTGCGGGAAATGTCCTGCTTATGTCGGGCTGCACAAGCGCAGGTTACGACTATCCCGATATAAAAACTGCGCTTATCACCCAAGCGCGTGCTGTTGTTTCAAAGAAAAAACTCCGCAAGACCAAGAAGGGCGAGGAAATACGCTCACTTTCGGATATTGCCCCGGGGGATCTTGTAGTTCACGCTCTTTACGGCATAGGAAAATTTGTGGGCATCAAAAAGATCGAGCTTGAAGGCGTTACCAAGGACTATATAACCATTCAGTACGCGGGAACGGACGTACTTTATGTTCCCGTAAATCAGCTTGATGCAGTCTCAAAATACATGGGTCCCCGCGACAACGGTTCGGTGAAACTCAATAAGCTTTCTTCAACTGATTGGCAAAAGACCCGCGCCCGCGTAAAGAAAGCCGTCAAGGATATGGCGGACGAACTTATAAAACTTTACGCGAAACGCAGTCAGACTCCGGGATTTGCCTTTTCAGAGGACGACGACTGGCAGCGTGATTTTGAAACAAGATTCCCCTATAACGAAACGGACGATCAGCTCCGCTCCGCTCAGGAGATAAAGGAAGATATGCAGAAGCCTGTTCCCATGGACAGACTCCTTTGCGGGGACGTGGGCTTCGGAAAAACGGAAGTTGCCTTCCGCGCGGCGTTCAAGTGCATGGAGGACAGCAAGCAGTGCGCGATACTTGCGCCTACAACAGTTCTTGCATGGCAGCATTATCAGACGGCATTAAAACGTTTTGAACATTTCCCCATGAAGATAGAACTGCTTTCCCGCTTCCGCTCCAAAAAAGAACAGGAAGAGATCCTGAAGCAGCTCAGGCGCGGCGAAATAGATATGATAATCGGCACGCACCGACTTGTGCAGAAAGATGTTAAATTCCGCGATCTGGGACTTGTTATCATAGACGAGGAACAGCGTTTCGGAGTTGCCCATAAGGAGAAGTTCAAAGAAGCATTTGCGGGAGTGGACGTTCTCACGCTTTCCGCAACGCCTATCCCGCGGACTCTCAACATGGCGATGAGCGGTATCCGCGACATGAGCGTTATCGAAGAGCCGCCTGTTGACCGTCACCCCGTTCAGACATATGTCATTGAACACGACATGGGAGTTATCGTTCAGGCAATAAACAAGGAACTGCGCCGCGGAGGACAGGTATACTATATCCACAACCGCATAGACAGCATTGACCTTTGCGCGGCAAAATTGCAGGAGCTTATCCCCGATGCGCGTATAGGAATTGCTCACGGACAGATCTCGGAGGATCAGCTTTCGGAGATCTGGCAGAGTCTTCTTGAACATGAGATAGACATTCTGGTCTGCACCACGCTTATTGAAACAGGTGTGGACGTTCCCAACGTGAACACGCTTATCATTGAAGATGCGGATAATCTTGGACTTTCTCAGCTTTATCAGCTCCGCGGACGTGTGGGACGTTCAAGCAGGAGAGCGTTTGCGTATTTCACATTCAGGCGGGGAAAAGCACTTACGGAAATAGCTGCCCGCCGTCTTGACGCCATTCGCGAATTTACCCAGTTCGGCAGCGGATTCAGGATAGCCATGCGCGATCTGGAAATACGCGGAGCGGGATCTATTCTGGGCGGAAAGCAGCACGGGCATATTGAAGCTGTTGGATATGATATGTATATACAGCTTCTTAATGAAGCCATAGCCGAAGGCAGGGGAGAAGCTCCGCCGCCGAAGCCCGAGGATTGTCTCATAGATGTAAGGATAGACGCATACATTCCCAATGATTATATTGAAAGCCTTTCGGGGCGCATAGATATGTACAAAAAAATTGCCGCCCTGCGAAGCAATGAGGACAGCATGGAACTTATTGATGAACTTATCGACCGTTACGGTGATCCGCCGCGGGCGATACAAGGTCTTATAAGCGTATCTCTTGTGCGGAACATGGCAAGTCAGCTCACCATGACGGAGATCTCCCAGCATGGAGATATAATGTATTTTTATCTGAAAACTGCGGATATTGTTCAGATACAGGCGCTTACGTCCGCATTCAAGGGACGTGTTACCGTCAACGGCGGGGAAAGGTCATACATTGCCGTTAAAGTCAAAGGAGAGAAGCCCATTGAACTTATGCAGTCGGTGATAGATATTATGAATAAGGCAAAGAATTGATAATTTTAAAATTCAAGGTCGCTGTGTGTGCCTGTTCGCATAAGAGAAAGTATGAGTTTATTTTTATTGATTTTATAAACAAGCAGCCAATCAGGTTGGATATGACACTCGCGGTATCCTTTCCAGTTGCCTGTAAGAGTATGGTCTTTGTATTTTTCCGGCAAAGTTATACCCTCGGTAAGCTGTGTTACAGTTTCGCGCAATAAATTAATGTCGTATCCTCTTTTGATCACTCTTTTCAGATCTCTGCGAAAAAAAGCAGTTTGTTCCAGTTCATACTTCGCCATCTTCTTCTCTCATCTCCGCCTCAACTTCTTCAAGTATCTCATCAAAGCTTGAATATCTTTTGCTTGCAGGATCATTTTCAAGCATTTCGCATTCGAGTCTGGCAAGTGTATTTTCATCGGCAAATAATGCTATGAACTCCATCATTTTCTCGTCCGAAAGAGAAGCAAGAACGCTTACGGCATATTTCCGCGGGTCAACAAGATATTTTGCTTTTACAATGTCTTTTGTACTCATAAACATCATCTCCTTTACCTTTATTATAACCGTTTTTCAGATAAATGTCAACAAACCCCCGCCGTTTTCGGCGGGGGTTTCAGTCTGTCGAAAAACATACTTTAAATTTGTTTTGAAACAGTCCACCGGACTGTTTCAAAAGGCAAAAACTAAATAATTTGCTTATTTCAAGGGGGAAGCCCTCTATCGCAGGGCTTCCCCCTCTTGCTGTCTGCGACAGCAATTCACCCCCAGCGGAGCTCTTAATTAGGGGAATTCCGCCGCCTGCGGGCGGCGGCGGGGGCTCCGCCCCTCGACCCCGCAGCCTTGAAAGGCTGGCGAACTTTTTCCTCAATTTTGCGCTTCGCGCAAAATTGCAATATTTATTCTAAAAGCCTGCCCCCGTCAATTGAAATGGCAGGGGCAAATTTTTTATTTCAGCTTCCAGATGTCACGGGCATAATCTTCTACCGCTCTGTCTGCGGAGAATATTCCCGCGCCCGCTATGTTGTGCAGCGACATCTTGTTCCACTTGGAAACGTCCTTGTAACATTCAGAAACATACTGCTGCGCGCTCTGATATGCGTCAAAGTCCGCAAGTACCATGTACGGATCCTTGAACTTCAGGGAGTTTGCAACTTCCTCAAATGTGCAGCCGTTTATTCCGTGATACATCTTATTTATAGCCTTGTCGATAACATCATTATTTGCACAGTATTCCTCGGGGTGATAACCCTGCGCCTGTTTTGCAAGAACTTCATCGGCGGTCATTCCGAAAATAAAGATGTTGTCTATTCCGACCTGATCTTTGATCTCTATGTTCGCACCGTCAAGCGTTCCGAGAGTGAGTGCGCCGTTAAGCATAAGCTTCATATTTCCTGTTCCCGATGCTTCTTTTCCCGCAAGGGAGATCTGCTCGGAAACTTCCGCGGCGGGCATCAGCAGTTCGGAAAGGGAAACGCGGTAGTCTTCAAGGAAGAATACCTGCAATTTCTCGTTGATCTTGGGATTCTTCTTTATCTCCTCGCCAAGCGCCCAGATCATCTTGATGATCTGCTTTGCAAGGTAATATCCCGGAGCAGCTTTCGCCGCGAAAATATATGTCTTGGGGATAAATTCCATATCGGGATCTTCAAGAAGCTTGTTATATTCCGCGATGATATTCAGCACGTTAAGATGCTGTCTCTTGTATTCGTGGAGACGTTTTACCTGAACATCAAAGATAGCGTCGGTGTTGAGAACCGTTCCGAAATTGCTCTTGACATATTTTGCAAAACGCTCTTTATTCTGCTTCTTGATGTCGGCAAGGCGGGAAATAACGTCCTTGTCGTTCTCAAACTTATTCAGATTGATGAGTTCTCCCGCATTTTTCTTGAAACCGTCGCCGATGGTATCTTCAAGCAGCTTGGTAAGTCCCGGATTGGACTGTAAAAGCCAGCGTCTGTAAGCGATACCGTTGGTAACATTCTTGAACTTGTAAGGCGTGTCGGCGTACTCGTTCTTGAAAACATCTTTCTTGATAATATCGGAATGAAGTTTTGAAACGCCGTTTATGCTGTGGGAAGCGCAAACGCAGAGCAGTGCCATGTGGATCTGATTATTCTGGATAATTGACATTCTTGTAACTTTCGCGCTGTCGCCGAGACGTTCCATAAGATCCGCGCAGTAGCGGTTGTTGATCTCAACGATAATGGAGAAAATTCTGGGGATTATCTGTTTTACAAGGTTGACGTCCCACTTCTCCAGAGCTTCTGCCAGAACGGTGTGGTTCGTGTATGCAAATGTATTTGTAACGATATGCCATGCCTTTGTCCAGCTGTAGCCGCAGTCGTCAAGGAGTATTCTCATCAGTTCGGGAATGGCAAGTGTGGGGTGGGTATCGTTTATATGGATAGCGACTTTCTCATGGAGATTGTCAAGAGTTCCGTAAACTCTCATGTGCCTGTCGACAATATCGCCCACGGAAGCGGCGCACATGAAATACTGCTGACGGAGACGGAGACTTTTTCCCTCAAGGTGATTGTCGTTAGGGTAAAGGACTTTTGAAATTGCCTGCGCAACGGTATTCTGACTCAAAGCCTTTGCATAGTCGCCCTGATTGAACATTGCCATGTCGAAAGAGGGAGCTTTAGCCTGCCACAGTCTCAGAACGGACACCGCGTCATTTCCGTAGCCGGGAACATACATATCATAAGGAACAGCCTGCACGGTGTTGTAATTCGTATAGGAAATGTGGTGGTACTTATCGTCCCAGTATTCGGTAAGATCGCCCTCAAAGTGTACGTCTATCGCCTTGTCAAGTCTGGGAACGAGCCAGCTTTCGCCGCCGGGCAGCCAGTTGTCGGGAAGTTCAGTCTGCCAGCCGTCCTCGATCTTCTGCTTGAAGATACCGTATTCATAGCATATCGAATATCCCATTGCGGGGTAGCCGTCGGTAGCAAGACCGTCCAGATAGCAGGCGGCAAGACGTCCCAGACCGCCGTTTCCCAGACCCGCGTCGGGCTCGTATTCATAGATCCTTTCGAGATTAACGTCCCACTCCTTGAATATCTCGTTTACCATTTCATTGATATTCAGGTTGAAAAGGCTTGTTTTCAGGGAACGTCCCATAAGGAACTCCATAGAAAGGTAATAAACTTCCTTTCTGCCTGCGGACTGATTCTTGGTGCGGAATTTATGCCTTCTCTCGCGGAGAATGCTTACCACTACCGAAGAAAGAGCCTTATAGAACTGGTTGTCGGAAGCTTCTGCGGGGGTAACGTTGAAGCCCACCTGAAGCTCATTCAGCAGTTTTTGCTGAAAATCCTCTTTACTTATTACAGGAACCATAATATCTTCTCCAATCTGTTCATGATATGATCTTTGTTTTTTTATGCGGTAAAGTTCTTCATAATTTTAACAGATACTTTCCATAAATAATGCTTATTCCTTTTAATTATACCCTATTTTGCAAACTAAAGCAAGCATAACACAAAAAATACTTAATTTTTTTACGTAGTCTTTTAAAAAATTTAACCTAAGTTTCGGCAAAATACTTTCAAACCGCGTATCTAAGCCATTATGCCCAGTATTTGCTGAGATATTCAATGTCAACCGTTTTTTCAGGCAGGAATTTACCCGAAACGGCGTATTTTTCCAGACTTTCAAGCAAAGCTTCCGCTTCGGGGGAAGTCTTTCCGAGCAGGTCGGAAACGCATACCAACAGACTTCCGCCGCCTGTTTTCACTTCAAAAATGTCCGCAAGGCTGTGGTTCCGCTTGCAGTTGTCTATGGTGCGAACAATAGGCTCTATTCCCGAACCGTCCGTTATAAGCGCACGCGATCCCGTTACAATATCATACCACTGCGCTGTGGAATAGGTTTCCGACGGGAAATTTTCCAGTGCCGCATGGGAATTGTCTATCAGCAGACCAAGCGTTCCCACGGGCAAAGGTTTATTCATGGATTCCGAAATGGAACTGAACATGGGGTAATTCCAGAAATCGGTGCAGTATGTTCCTTCAACGGAAAATTCTTCTTTTACCGCCTTCGGCATGAACAGGACTTTTCCTCCCGCGGAAAGAGCGGCTTTTGCCTTTTCCCAGTCATTCGTTACGGTCAGACCGTCGGGAACATCTTCCTTTGCTTCGGAAACTTCGGGATATATCCATAGCGTATATTTATTGCAGATACTTCCCAGATTCAGCACAAGAACTGCCTTCTGCGGCTCTGAAAACGCAGGTACTTCAAATTCTGCCGTTCCGAGATCGAAAACCCCGCCTTTAAAGCTTCCCTTTGCAGAAACTTCCGCAGAAACTGTTTCCTTGTCATTTACAAGCAGGCGGACGGTAACTTTCGGGTCAACATCGGGCTTCGCTGCAAAGTTGTAAAGCTTTACACCCAACGAAAGTTTCTCCCCGCAGGAATAAACAAATTTCGGCAGGCAGCCGAGAACGACACGTTCGCTGCAGAAACCTCTCCATTCGGCAGCAGTTATAACGCCTTTACTTTCCATAAAAGCGTTAAGGATTCCCACAAGCGCAGTTCCCTGCCCCGTAAAATCCTGAATGTCAAGAAGCTGGAACCCCGAGAGTTCCTTTGAACGCAAAGCGGTCTCGATCTCATTCTTATAACATTCCGCCGCAAATCGTCCGCTTGCCCTGAAATATCTGTCCGCAAGATGTCCGAGCCCCGCATTTTCAAGACGTTCCCTGAAAATTTCAAGATTGTAAGGCTTTAAAACGCCTGTATACTTGGGGATCTCGCCGTAATCGGGGTACATGAAATACTGTCCCACTTCATGCGAAACAACAGGTATCTCCGAAATGAACTCTCCGGAAACTTCGTCCACCGAAACGGTCTTAACGCCCGTCCCATATTGTATTTCAATAGTTCCTCCGCCGCTCTGCGCGGAATTTATCTCCAAGGGATCAATACACGCATCATAGTCATAATTTGAGTTCGGAGCGGCAGTCTGTATATGTCCGAGAGGAGCGTCGCACATTGCATAAGAGCCGCGGAAAAGACGTTCCTTGGAAAATCTCACGCCAACGAAAAAGTCATCGTTTTCCACCGTCAGCGGGAAGAATTGAAAATTATTTGAGCCTTGTGTATAAAGATGACGAGGATCGTGCTTTTTATAACCGCCGAGGATCTCGTTGAGACGTTCCTTGCTGCCCCAGAGTTCATTTCCAAGAGACATGGCAAAGAAGGACGGGTGATCCCCGAAACTGTCAAGTATCCTGAAGCCCTCATCTATAAGGTACTGCTGCCCCTCGGTGATCTCGTCCTCAACAGTTCCCCAGAAAGGAAGCTCCGGTTCAAGATAAATGCCCAGTTCGTCCGCAGCTTCAAAAGCCGCTTCGGGAGGACAGCAGGTGTGGAAACGGTAGTGGTTTATGCCGTACTCCTTTGCAGTGGAAAGGACTTTTGCCCAGCTTTCCTTATCGGTGGGAGCGGCGCCTGTCAGAGGGAAGATCATGCCGTCATGCTTTCCTCTCAGGAATATCCTCTCGCCGTTGAGGAGCAGTTCCCTGCCCTTTGCGGAAAATTTCCTCATGCCGAAAACATATCTTGAATTGTCATTCCCGCAGGAGATATTCATTGTATATGTAACGGGAGAATGTTCGCTCCAGAGTTTTGCGCCGTCCATTCTGTAGATGAAGAACGGGGAATCCTTTGAAATTTTTGCTTTTACGGCAGGGAAACCGCTTACCGAAGCATTGACTTCTATTTCGTCACCGCCGACAACATCTCCGCAGACTTTTACCGTCATATCGGAAATATCCGGGAAGATCCTTACATTGTCAAAGCGGAGACTATCCCTGCATTCAATATATATCCCGCCTGTGATGCCGAGCCAGTTGGTCTGGGTATCGGGAGAAGTCATATGTCCTCCGGGAACGGGGCAGGAAACGTTGTCTATCATAAGAGTTATCTTCACGGAAGAGCCGAATTTTGTAATATCATACTTATGGGCAGTGCAGAGACTGTTCTGTGAACCCGCGAACTGTCCGTTTACCCAAAGGCTGCTTGTGCGGGTGCGTTCCAGAACAAGGAAACGCTCGCCTTCCTGCGGCAGATCGGTCACGGTGCGTTCATAAAGCGCATAGCCCTCGAAGCGGTGCGGATCGGTAAGATAGCCGTCGCTTCGCTCATCGGTAACAGGCGGTTTCTTCATCTGCTGAACGGTGGACGGGAGAGTGATAACATCGTCAAAGGGAGCGTTGATGTCGGGTTTTTCCTTTGAAAGGCGGAATTTCCATTCGCCGTTGAGAAAGAATTTTTTCATAGCAGCTGTCCTTTCGTTGCATTTTCATTGATTATAACATATTTTTCCGCAGATTTCAAGCATAAAAAATCCCTCTCCGCAGCGGGAGAGGGATAATAGCTCATCGGATCATCATACCTGACTGTTATTGTCAAGGAAGTCCATAACATCGTCAACTGTTGTGAACGCAAGAGCAGTGCAGGTGTCGGCGCAGCCGTAGTAGATGCAGATCCTGCCTGTGTCGGCGTCAACAAGGTTTGCGCAGGGGAATGTTACCGCATCGGTATCGCCCACAAGCTCGTACATTGTCTGAGGGCTGAGCAGGTAAGAAGCACCTCTCTTGAGGACTTTCCAAGGCTCGTCCTTGTCAAGCAGAGCAGCGGAGAAGCTGTACACATAACCGTTGCAGGAAGTCAGAACGCCGTGGTAGAAAATGAGCCAGCCGCGGTCTGTTTCAATAGGAATAGGACCTGCGCCCATCTTGGTGGATTCCCAGCCCTTGGAGGGCCCCATAACGTGTCTGTGTTCGCCCCAGTATGTAAGGTCGGGAGACTGGCTGATAAACATATCTCCGAAAGGTGTGTGACCGCTGTCGGAAGGGCGGCTCATCATCATGTACTTGTTGTTTATCTTGCGGGGGAACATTACGCCGTTTCTGTTGAAAGGAAGGTAAGCATTTTCAAGCTGAGTGAAAGTTTCAAAATCATATGTATAAGCAATGCCGATGGTGGGTTTCCAGCCGTAAGCGTTGCACCATGTAACAATGTATCTGTCCTCTAACTTGCAGACTCTGGGATCGTAGCCGTACTGCCACTGAGCAACTTCGGGAATATCGCATTTGAATTTGATTCTTTCCTCGGAAATATCCCACTTGATGCCGTCCTTGGAGAAGCCCACATGGAGTTCCATGTTTCTCTCTCTGTCGTCAACGCGGAAAACGCCCGCAAACTTGTAGTCGCCCTTTTCAAAAGGAACTACCGAGCTGTTGAAGATAGAGTTGGAAGGTTCTCTGTAGCCGTTAGCTTTCTTGACCATTATCTGATCTCTTTTGATGATTGGGTTTGCATCGTAGCGCCATATGACGTCTCTGCAGTCCGCAGGCTTTTCCTGCCAAGGGATATTGGGCATGGATACACCGTTTACAACTTTAACTTTCATTAAAAACCGACCTTTCAATTTTAAAATTTCTCTGAGCCTTACGGACTCACATTAAAATAATTATAACTTATTATTCCCAAAAAAGCAATAGTAAATTTTCAACTTAAAGGTATTCGTAATAAAAAGTTTACAAGGGCGGGGAAGCCACCGCCGGCTTTCAGGGTTTGTTTTGTGATTTTTTGCCTAACGTATACCGTGCATTAAGTAAAATTAAATCTACAAAAAATTGAGAGTTGAGATATAAGCAATTACTGCAATATCTCAACTCTTAACTCTTAAAACTAATTGCAGACTGCGCTTTACTTAATGCACGGTATACTTAGGCGGGAAATAACAAAACTATGCCTGAATGGGTCAAGGCTCAGCCTTGTTGTCGGCAGCAAGCTCTTTTATGGAGGTGACCATGCCCGCAAGACCTTGGATCTCGGAGGGAATGATTATCTTTGTAGCACGACCGTCTGCGGCTTTGGCAAATGCTTCAAGACTCTTGAGAGCAATAACATTTTCTTTCGGGTCGGACTGGTTCAGCTTTACAAGACTTTCCGCAAGAGCGTTCTGGACAAGCTGAATGGATTCCGCTTCACCTTGCGCTTCAAGTATCTTCTGCTGACGAACCGCGTCGGCGCGGAGGATCATTGCCTGCTTTTCCGCTTCCGCACGGAGGATCTCCGCTTCTTTCTCCGCTTCCGCTTTAAGGATCTTGGATTCCTTTTCACCTTCTGCAACAAGGATCTGGGACTTCTTTTCACCCTCCGCCTGAAGTATCTTCTCGCGGCGTTCGCGTTCCGCTTTCATCTGGCGCTCCATGGAATCCTGAATTTCACGGGGCGGAATGATGTTTTTAAGTTCAACGCGGTTTACCTTTATTCCCCAAGGATCTGTGGCGTTGTCAAGGATCGCTGTTATCTTGGTATTGATAACATCACGGGAAGTGAGCGTTGCGTCCAGTTCCAGTTCGCCGATTATGTTACGGAGAGTTGTGGCGGTAAGATTTTCAATGGCAGAAATAGGTCTTTCAACGCCGTAGGTGTACTGTTTCGCATCGGTTATGCGGTAAAAGACTACCGTGTCAATCTGCATTGTAACGTTATCCTTTGTAATAACGGGCTGCGGTTTGAAATCCACTACCTGTTCTTTTATGGAAACGCGCTTTGCGACTTTTTCCAGAAACGGTATCACATAGTGCGGACCCGCCGAAAGCGAGCGGGAGTATGTTCCCAGACGTTCAATAACGTACTCCGATGCCTGCGGTACAAATTTGATACCCGCGATAAAAATGATTATCAGGAGAATTACCAGACCTATTATGAGAAACTGCATAAAAACGACTTCCTTTCAAACAATTATTTTTCTGCTGCGGAAATTTTTTCTTCCGTTTTGCGGACTACCACCCGCGAGGAACGTATTTCCTTGATAATTACCGATTCGCCCTCGGGAATACTGCTCCCGTCCTCCGAAACAGCCGCCCAGTCAACATCTGCAAGGCGGACCCTGCCTTTTCCTGTGGAGCTGTCTATTGTTTCGATAACGACAGCGGTCTTGCCCACATCGAGTTCGGAATTGGTAGGAATGAACTTGTTGGGAAACAGCTTTTTCAGAAGCGGTCTTGTAAAAATCAGCAGAATTCCTGCCAGAATTGCAAAAACCACAAGCTGCACCGCAAGGTTCGCACCCAGTGCCGCCGCAAATACCGCGCCCAGCGCGCCGACAGCGAACCAGATCGATACAAGAGCGGAAGTAGCGGCTTCCACAGCGAGAGCCGCCGCAAAAACTATCAGCCATACTATTACCATATGCATGACCTCCCTTACTGTATATATTATAACATATTCTTAAATAATTTGCAATACTTTTTAATGCGTAATTCTTAATGCGTAATTATAGAGTTGAGAGGCAGACTGAGTCTGCACGCCTACAGGCAAAGTTTTGTGATCTCTTGCCTAAATATAATGTGCGGCAAAGTAAAGCGCGATCTACAAACAGCAATTCCCGCCTGTATAGGCGGGATCATTGTTTGCAGACTGCACTTTGCTTCATGCACGGTATACGTTAGGTTGAAAATCACAAAGCAAACCCTGAAAGCGTGCAGGCTCAGCCTGCTCTCAACTCTCAACTTTCAACTCTCAACTCTTATTTTTATATTGCAATCATAAAAAAAATGTGATATAATATAATTGACAAGAAAGTATAGAGGAGTGTTTGAAAGTGCCAGATCAGGAATATTTCATGATGTCGCCGAAAGTAGATTTTGCTTTTAAGGAAATAATGCATAATGATAAAGTCAGGAAAGGCTTTTTAAGTGCAGTTCTGAATATCCCTGTGGACGACATCAAGAAGACTGTTCTTAAAAATGCAAATCTTCCCAAAAACCATGAGGACTCGAAGCAGGGAATACTGGACGTTTATCTTACTATGAACGACGACACGGAGATCGACATTGAGATCCAGCTTTCCTATATGGCAACCTGGGCGGAACGGAGTGCGTTCTATGTCTCAAAAATGCTTGTAGATCAGACTAATATAGACAAGATATACTCAAACTTCAAGAAATGCATTGGAATAAACATTTTAGACTTCAAATATGTCAAAGAAACAGAGCGTTTCCACACGATCTATCACATACGCGAGGACAGCGAAAATATTTGCTATACAGACATAATGGAATGGCATTTGATAGAGTTGCCTAAGCTTCCAAAAACCGAGGACGGCACCGTCCTGTATGATTGGATAAAGTTTTTGAAAGCAGAGAAGAAGGAGGAATTTGATATGGCAGCAAGCAGTAATGAATATATAAGAGAAGCGGTCGATACGCTTGAAGTTATAAGTCAGGACGAACAGAAGCGCTTGGAATATAATGCCCGTCAGAAGGCACTCTGGGATTATAATACTTTAATGGCAGAAAATTACATCAAAGGGAAGGCAGAAGGCAGAGCAGAAGGCAGAGCAGAAGGCGAAGCAAGGGGCATATCTAAAGGCAGAGCAGAAATTCTTGCAAAAATGAAAGTTTTCGGTATATCGGAAAGTGACATAAATAAAATACTCAGCATTAATTCTTGATAAATGAGGAATTTGATATGGCAGCAAGCAGTAATGAATACATCAGAGAAGCGGTCGATACGCTTGAAGTTATAAGCCAGGACGAACAGAAACGCTTGGAATATAATGCCCGTCAGAAGGCACTCTGGGATTATAATACTTTAATGGCAGAAAATTACACCAAGGGAAAAGCAGAAGGTAGAGCAGAAGGCATTGCAAAAGGCAGATCCGACCTACTTGCACTAATGGCAGCAGACGGCGTGCCGGAAGAAATCATCAGAAAATATATGCAAGGCTGAGCCTTGACCCCTACAGGCAAAGTTTTGCTATCCTCTGCCTAAGTATAATGTGCGGCAAGGTAAAGTACAATCTACATTTTAGTTTTGAGAGTTAAGAGTTGAGAGTTGAGATATAAGCGTCCCTGCAATATCTCAACTCTCAACTCTTAACTCTCAACTCTACGGAAAGGCTCAGCCTGCTCTCAACTCTTAACTTTCAACTCTTAATAAAAGATTTTAGTTACAAACAAAATATAATTAAAATGTGTATTTTGCACAAAATCCGCATAAAATAGTTGCGTATTTAAGAATAATGTGCTAAAATATAATGTGGCTTTATGCGTTGAATTTTTTATGGTAAATTTCAGGCAAATTTTAGAAAAGGACGGTCATTTCTTATGAACAAAGAACAGTTTCTGACGAAGATAAACGAAAATCTTCGGGTGGACGGCAGAACGGACATTAAAAACGCTTCCCCGAAACAGCTCCATAACGCTCTTTCAAGAGCCGTAATGGACGAAATTATCCCGCTCTGGGACAAGACCGAGGAGAAAAACGAGAACCGCCGCAGAGCTTATTACCTTTCCGCGGAATTCCTTATGGGACGTGCCGTGTTCAATAACCTTTACTGCGCGGGTCTCCTTGACGAGGCAAAGGAAATTCTTTCCGAGCAGGGTGTTGACATTGCCTGTCTGGAAGAAATTGAGGACGCCGCTCTCGGAAACGGCGGTCTCGGACGTCTTGCAGCTTGCTTCCTCGATTCCGCTGCCGCACATGACATTCCCCTGAACGGCTACGGTATACGCTATCGTTACGGACTTTTCAAACAGTCCATAGGCAACGGCTTCCAGCAGGAATCCGCCGATGCATGGCTCGACTACGGCGACGCTTGGAGCGTAAGAGCGGAAAATGAAGCGGTAAGAGTTGATTTTGCGGATCAGTCGGTTCTTGCCGTTCCCTATGACGTTCCTATTATCGGTTACGGAATGAAAGCGGTGAACACACTTCGTCTCTGGCAGAGCGAATCGCTTTCGGGATTTGATTTCGGCGCGTTCGATAATCAGGACTATATAAAAGCAAGCGAAAGCACTATCCTTGCGGAAGCTATTTCAAATGTTCTCTATCCCAATGACAACACCGAAAAGGGTCTCAGACTCAGACTGAAACAGCAGTATTTCTTTGTTTCCGCGTCTGTTCAGGATATTATCAGAAGATATAAAAAGACTCACGGCGATGATTTTTCAAAATTTGCCGAATGTTACGCTTTACAGCTGAATGATACCCACCCAACTGTTGCAATTCCCGAACTTATAAGAATTTTCATGTTCAAAGAGGGAATGTCCTTCAAGGAAGCTTTTGACATTGTAAGCAAGGTATGCAATTACACAAACCACACCGTTCTGGGAGAAGCTCTTGAAAAGTGGAACGTTGATCTGTTCAGAAGCGTTATTCCTACGGTTTACGAAATTGTCCTGATGATAGACGCTCACCTTGAAAAATATCTCCGTTCCATCGGTCAGACCGATAAGCAGATCGCCGACAAGAAAATAGTTGAGGGCGGACGTATCCACATGGCAAGAATGGCAATTTTTGCTTCCGCGCATACCAACGGCGTTGCGCAGCTGCATACGGATATTCTTAAAAATGATGTTCTCAAAGACTGGTATGAAATTTTCCCCGAAAGATTCCAGAACAAGACAAACGGAATTACTCCCCGCCGCTGGCTTGGTCTTTGCAATCCCGAACTTTCCGCGCTTATTACCGAAAAGATCGGCAGCGATTGGGTAACTGACCTTGACAAGCTTGCAGAACTGAAAAAGTTTGTTGATGACAGGAACACGATCCAGAGATTTATGGACATCAAACATCAGAAGAAAGTCCAGCTCTGCGAATATATCAAGAAGCATGAGGGCGTTGAGCTTTCCCCCGACTGGGCGTTTGACATTCAGGCGAAACGTCTCCACGAATACAAGAGACAGCTTTTAAATGCATTCTCCATCGTGGATCTGTATTTCCAGATAAAAGATCATAAACTTCCCGATTTGCAGCCGACCTGCTTTATTTTCGGAGCAAAAGCCGCGCCCGCTTACCGCAGGGCAAAGGGCATTATAAAGTATATAAACGAAGTTGCAAAACTTGTCAACAACGATCCCGAGACAAAAGACAAGCTGAAAGTGCTTTTCGTGCAGAATTACAACGTTTCCTATGCGGAAAAGCTTATTCCCGCGGCGGATATTTCCGAACAGATCTCAACTGCGGGACTTGAAGCAAGCGGCACGGGCAACATGAAGTTCATGCTCAACGGCGCGGTAACTCTGGGAACTTACGACGGCGCAAACGTTGAAATTGTTGAAGAAGCAGGCTGGGAAAATGAATATATCTTCGGCGCGAGAGTTGAAGAGATCGAAAAGATCAAGCCCAATTACCGTCCGAAAGAGAAAATTTACTACACCAACGAACGTGTAAAACGCGTTATCAACACGCTTGTAGACGGAACTTTCAACGACGGCGACACGGGAATGTTCGGCGAACTTTTCAACGCGCTTATCAACGGCACAAGCTGGCATAAGCCCGATCATTATTTCCTGCTTGCCGACTTGGAGGGTTATGTTGATACCAAGCTGAAAGCGCTTTACGACTACAAGAACCGCGAAGTTTTCTCCAAGAAATGCTGGATGAATATTGCCTGCAGCGGCAAATTCTCCTCCGACAGAACTGTTAAACAGTACGCGAAAGAACTCTGGAAACTCTGATAAGAAACGATCGGAGCCGGATCGTACCCATGGCATCAGACGTGGAGCGATCCGGCTCTTATTTTTATAAGGAGAACTGCTATGAAAATACTTCACACTTCCGATCTGCATATCGGGATCTCACTGATAAATACTCCGCTTTTGCATTATCAGCAGAACTTCTGCAAAAGCTTTTGCAAAGCCGCCGGAAATGCCGATGCGGTGATAATTGCGGGAGATGTTTTCGACAACTCGGTAGCTTCCGCGGAAGCTATAAAATGTTGGAGCGATCTGGTTTCGGAGCTTTGTCTCGGAATGAAGATCCCCGTCATAGTCTGTGCGGGAAACCATGACGGCGCGGCTCGTCTTTCCTCATGCAGCGAACTTTTAAAAGCCGCAAATCTTTATATTTCGGGAAATTTTGAGGACGCGTTCAAGCCCGTCATTATCGGAAATGCCGCCATTTACTCTATGCCATACTTCAATCCTTCATATGCCGCGCTTATCCTTAACTGCAAACCCACTGCCGCAAGCGTTATGGAAGCTGCCGCTAAGAAAATTCTTGACGAAGCGGATCCTGATAAATGCAATATCCTTTCTGCTCACTGTTTTGCCGCAGGTGCTTATCCCGCCGAAAGCGACATTTCCGCAAATGCTTCCGCTTCGGTAGGCGGCGCGGACCGCATTCCCCTTTCCGCTTTTGACGGCTTTGACTATGTTGCCCTCGGACATATCCACAAACCCCAGACTCTCTATTCCCCCGTCACAAAAACCATAGTAAGGTACAGCGGCACTCCCCTGCCCTATGCTTTTAGCGAGGGTGTACAGCAAAAGACCTTTACAATTTTCGACACGGACACGAAAACCATTTCGGAACTGCCTGCTCCCGAAGAGTACCGCCTGCGGGTCATTGAAGATACATATGAAAATATCCTGAAAAATTCCGAAACAGATGAAAATAAGTCGGATCTTATAAAAATGATCGTTACCGATCAATACAATAACAGTGGGATCCACATGAAAATGAAGGAAATTTACCCTAATCTGATCCGATTCATAGGAAAAAAGAGCTCAGACAGTGTAAATACTGCCGAAATTTCCGAAAAAGCCGCCGAACTCGACATTATTTCCCTTGCAAAACTTTATCTTAAAGAACAGCGGGATCAGGAAGCGGACGAGGACGAGCTTGGCTGGCTTGCCGAAGCTTTCGCCGCCGTTGAATCCGATGATAAGGAGGGTGTCTGATATGAAACCTATAAAAGTAAGTTTCCAAGCCTTTGCGTCCTATGCACGGAAAACCGAAGTTGACTTTGAAAAAGCGGGCGCGCTGTTCCTTATCCATGGAGAAACGGGCGCGGGAAAAACCACCATTCTTGATGCAATGATGTATGCGCTTTACGGGGAATCCAGCGGCGGCGAACGTTCCGAAATGCGCTGCGCTCTCCCCGAAGCTGCCGACATTCCCACCGAAGTGGAGTTTATTTTTGAGATCGGCAGCAAAAGATACAAATTTACCCGCTATATCGGTTTTACACCACGGAGCAAGAAACTTGAAACAAAGCAGGATTGTTTTCACCTTGACGAAAATTCGGCCGAATTTATCCCGTTCTTTGAAAATCCGAAACAAGTTTTTGTAAGACAGAAAGCCGAGGAACTTACAGGACTTTCCGCGGAGCAGTTCCGTCAGGTCATCATTCTGCCGCAGGGAAAGTTTGAACGGCTTCTCACATCGGGAAGCGACGAAAAAGAAAAGATACTTTCCACGCTTTTCGGCGCGGAAAAGTTCACTCTGCTTTCCAAAAAACTTGCGGAAACGGCTGAGGAAGAACGCAGGACTCTGAAAACCGAGGAAACGGAACTTAACGCGCTTCTCGCTGCGGAAAAGGCAGAAAGTATCGAACAGCTTTCCGAAGAATCAAAAGAACTTTCCGAAAAGTTGAATGAACTTTCCCCGAAAGTAAAAGCCGCTGGCTTGGAATTTGAAATTGCGCAAAAAGCTCTTGCGGAAGCAAGCGCCATTACCGCAGATTTTGACAAACTTAAAAAGGCAAAGCTTTCCCTTGATGAATTAAACGGCAAGGCAGAGGAAGTTTCACGGATAAACAGCTTGCTTTCAATGCATGAAAAGGCTTTAAAAGCGCGTCCCGAATACATTTCACTTTGCGGCGCGCGGCAGGATATTTCCGCAAGAAAAAAGGCGCTTTCCGATGCGGAAAATGCCCATACCGCCGCAAAATCGGAGTATGAAAAGCTTCTTGAAAAACGCGCCGAGACCGCAGGAACGGAAGAACGCATTTCCGCGCTGAAAAGCGAACTTGCCGTTTTAGAAGAATTTTCGGAAGCATATGAAAAAATTGATCTTGCGAAAAAAAGCGCCGCCGCATTTGCAAAAAAAATTTCCGAAAAAGCTTCACAACTTGAGATCGCGAACAATTCCGTTCAAAAGACCGACGCGGATATTTCAGCCGCAAAAGCAAAGCAGGAACAGATCCTTTCGGAGTTTTCCCGCAAAATTCCCGAACTTACCAAGAAAAAAGCCTTGCTTGACAAGGGCAGGGAAAGTTATGAAAATCTGCGCACTTACGAAAACGCGCTGAACGGTATTCTTGCGGAAATAGAGAAACTTTCCGAAAGCGAAGCTTCACTTGAAAGCAAAAAGAACGCTTTCGGTGCGGAGTATGACCGTCTTTACAGGATATATTTTGAAAATGCGGCGGCGGAGCTTTCCTCAAAGCTTGAAGAAGGACGTCCCTGCCCCGTCTGCGGAAGCCTTTCCCACCCCGCCCCCGCGCACTTTTCTGCGGAAAATGTCACTTCCGAGCAGGTAAAGACCGCCCGTGACAATTTCGATGCCGCAGGAGAGGAACTTTCAAAGATCAAAGAAGCAAAAGCCGCACGGCAGGAACGCGTAAACAACGCGCAGAAATATATTTCCGACTGCAAAAATGTAATTTTGAAGACAGGCTATTCCCCCGAAATTTTCAGGGAAACGGCGGACAGACTTTCCGAAGCTGAAGCGCAGGACAGGCTTATTCCCGAACTGAAAAACCGCATTTCCGCACTTGAAACGCAGAAGCAGGATCTTGAAAACAGCAAAAAGAAAATTTCAAATGATATTGAAGATCTCAAACAACAAAAAACAGCTGCGGAAACGGAAATTGCCGTTTTAAATACCCGTCTTTCAAAGGATTGTCCCGACAAGCAAAGCTATATTCTGAAAATAAACGGCATAAAAGCGGAGATCGGAAAACTTTCGGAGGAAAAGAAAGCCGCCGACTTGGCATTTGAAAATTCGCAGAAACATCTTACAGGCGCGGAAACCTCGCTTTCACAGGCAAAAGAGGAGCTTTCCTCCGCGGAAAACCGTCTTTCAAGCGCGGAAGCTGCTTTCCTGCAAAAGCTTTCCGCCGCAGAAATTCCCGATGAGGAAAGTTTCAGAACATCGCTTCTTCCCGAAGCCGCCGCCGAGGAATATTCCCGAAATGTCAAGGAATATTCCGACAGCCGATTGCTTGCGGAAAACACCGTTAAGGAACTTTCCGAAAAACTTTCGGGAAAAGAGCCGCCCGACACCGCAAAACTTTCCGAAAAAGCCGCTCTTGCAAAAGAAAATTACGACAGCCTTTCAAAAGAACATACTCTTTGCACCGACCGCATCACACATCTTGGAGAAGTTCTCAAAAACTATTCCGAACGTTACGAGAAATTCCGAGCCGCCGCCGAGAAGAACGGCAAGCGCATAGAGTTCGCCAGATTTATGCGGGGTGACAAGGGAATTTCCTTTACACGCTATGTTCTAAGTATGATGCTGAGTCTTGTTGTTTCGGAAGCTAACAGAATTCTCTCGGACATTCACGGCGGAATGTTCCGCCTCCGCGTTAAAACCGAACTTGCGGCAAATTCCAAATCGGGACTTGATCTTGAAGTTGAAAACACGCTTTCCGAAGGAGATGTAAGATACGGCGTAAAGGGGCTTTCGGGCGGAGAAAAATTCCTCATTTCCCTTGCGCTGTCCTTGGGACTTTCCGCAGTGGCGCAGAGCCGTTCAGGCGGGATTCGCATTGACGCCATGTTCATTGACGAAGGTTTCGGCTCTCTTGACAGTAATTCCCTTAAAGAAGCGATCAGCGTACTTTGCAGCCTTTCAAACGGAAAGAGCAGTATTGGAATAATTTCCCACGTTGAAGAACTGCGGAATGTTATCCCCTGCTGCATTGAAGTCAAAAAAACAGCTCAAGGCGGCTCTATGATAATTGATAATTATGTCGTCTCAGAGTTGTGAGCATTCGTAAGAGTTGAGAGCCTGAAAAAGAGTTGAGAGTTAAGAGTTGAGAGTTGAGAGCAGGCTGAGCCTGCACGCTTTCAGGCAAATTTTAGTGATTTTCAGTCTAACGTATACCGTGCATTAAGAAAAGTTTAATCTGCAAAAAGTTGAGACCTATGATATAACCGTCTCTGCAATATCTCAGCTCTCAACTCTCTAAAAAGCCTTAGCTTGCGGCGGCTGGAAAATTAACAATACCAACAAACAGCGGGAATCCTGTTTCGCTGACAATTTCAAATATGAACGGTCTGTCGGCTATAAAATCAACTTTCTCATCGGGTTCTCCCGCACCGGCTGCCGGCATTACGGTCAGCGCCGAAGCCTTGCAGCCGTTTTCATCTATAAGGACTCGGGTATTTTGCTTAGCGTCAAATTCTATAATGTCCGTATCGTCTGTAAGCGGGGTAAAATCCGACTTTGTACTGTCAAATATATCGGTGATCCCCATTTGTCTGAGTCCGTCCTCAAGGTCTATATCCGAAGAAACATCAAATTTCGGTACGGAAATATTTATCATCGTATATTTTCTGCTCTGATATAACGAAGGACGATCCGCAAGCATAAATTTTACAGCTTGTTCATCGCTGAAAAGCTCCTCGGGGGCAACTCCTTCATCGGGAAGAATTATCCGCATTCCGCCGTTGTATTCAAGATCCATCGCTATAGCTGCAAATTTGCCGCCCCAATAATATTCATCGACAGTTGTCTGATTCATAAAATCACATTCCGTATCGCCGTTTGGTGAATGGAACACGGCGGGTCTTGTTTCGCTTTCGCGGAATTTGCTTTCCCATTTTCCGCTGTAATATACGGTCGATGCAAGCGTGAACACCATTTCGGGGGACATTACACTGTCCGACGCGGGGATAAACATACCCTTTGTCTGCTCGCTGACCCAGTCCTGAAACATTTTGTTATATTCGTAAGAACACGGATCTCCCGAAAAGACCGATGCAAAGTAATTTTCCGCAAGAGAGTCAACGGTGCTTTGCTCATAGGCAAGTTCGCTGTTTGTCCAGAGCGAATCCGCAAAGATACATTCCGCAAGTCCGTCGTCAGAATAATTTGACAGCCAGACGGCTTTTACATATTTACGGAGAAAATCCATATCATTCTGCGAAAGCGCGTCAAGTATCTGCTGTCTTGTATTGCCTTCGGTTATCTCCGCGCACATTCCAAGAGCAACATAAAGACTGACGGGCGAATAAATTTTATTGCCGTTTTTGCTTTCGGAAAGAAAAGTTTTAGCACTGTTTATAAAGAAATCGTCAAAACAGTCGGCATATATTTCGGGCTGATCCCGCAGCTCACGTCTGGCAGTGAGCCAAGTATTATGTTCTTCTCTGTCCTCCTCGGAATACTGCGGCATTACGGGATATTCTGCGGAAGCAAGAGTCATGATATTTTCATTGCTTATGTAATTTTCGGGAGTCAAAGGAAGATATGATGTTACTTCTGAAATCGGCGGTTCGGAAGCTGCCATTGTCTCCGTTTTTGCAGTTTCGGAATTTGTTGTTTTCGCTGTAGTCTCCGTTGCTGTGGGAATTGCCGTGACTGTTTCGGACTCTGTAACAGCAGGCGTTTCCGAAGTTTCAACAGTTGTCTCGGAAGACACTGCCACGGTAACGGAAGTTTCTTCGGGCGGTGCGGTAAAGGTATTCACCGACACGGAAGCTGAAGTTTCGCTTGTAATAGGTTGGATCGTTGTATCGGTGGAAATATTATCGCTCGGATATTTTACAAGAGTTCCGATGCCTATAATAAGAGCAACACAGGCAGCAATAGCCGTTCCGTAACCTATCCACGCAAATTTCGCTTTTCTTGCGGGAGGGGTTTCGGCGGCTTTTATTATATTCTCGTCCAGATCGCCGAGGATCTCGTAGAATTTTTCCTTCTTCATATGTCATAACCCCTTTCGTTAAGGTAGGTTTTTAATTTCCCGCGGATACGGTTAAGCTCCACGGAAACGGAATTTTCCGTGCGGCTGCATTTCCCCGCAATAGTTTTCAGGCTGTCGGAATACCAATACCGCCTGACGAAAATATACTGCTTTTCGCTGGGGAGTTTGCTTACAAACCTATTCACGGCTTCCGAAAGTTCATTCCCGATAACGCTGTCCTCCACATTTTCGGTATCGGAAACGATCTCGCAGAGTTCGTCAAGGATAATTTCTATCTCAAATCCGCCGCGTTTCTGTCTGTGTTCGTGCTTATACTTATTAAAAGAGAGGTTTCTCACAATTTTCCCGAGAAATGCCGACAGTATCACGGGCTTATTGGGCGGGATAGTTTCCCAAGTATTTATATATGTATCGTTGACGCATTCCTCGGCGTCTCTCAGGTCGTTCAGGATATTCACCGCAATTGCCGTACAGTAAGGACCGTACTTTACCGACGTTTCGGAAATTGCCCGCTGATCCCTGTCCCAGTACATTTTTATAATATCTTTATCGTCCATAATTTCACCTCAAGGCTGAATTTTGCTTTCTATTTATAATAACAAGCAGGCTGAGCCTGCACCCTTTCAGGTTTTATTTTGTTTAAATCAACTTTATACACATCGCGCATAAAGCAAAGCTGATTTTGCTCTCTACTTATAATAACAACATTCAGAGGGAAATCTTACATATTTTTATAAATTTATTATATCATAATAAGCATTTTCTAACAAGAGTTGAGAGTTAAGAGTGGAGAGTTGAGATATTGCAGAAACACTTATATTTCTGCACTTAATGCTTTTGCAGATGTAACTTTACTTAATGCACGGTATACTTAGGCGGGAAATAACTAAACATTGTCTGACTGGGTGCAGGCTCAGCCTGCCTCTCAACTCTCAACTCTATAACTATAAATTTTGCTTGCAATATATATAAAAGTGTGGTATAATAGGTTTATTATGAATGAAAGGACGGAGCATAATGGCAGTAATAATCGCGGTGGCAAACCAGAAAGGCGGCGTTGGAAAATCCACAACAGTCGTGAACTTTGCCGCCTGTCTGGGACAGAAAAATAAAAAAGTCCTCTGCGTGGATATGGACGCGCAGGGAAACACCACCAGCAGCTTCGGCATAAAAAAGAAATCAGTGGAAGTCTCCACATATGAAGTCCTGCTCGGTCTCCGCAGAATACAGGACGCCGTTATAAAAACCGAATTCAAGAACGTTTCCCTTGTACCCTCTACATCATCGCTTGCGGCTGCGGATATTGAACTTATCGAAGTTGATAATATGCATAAGCGCATGAAAATGCAGCTTCTCACCATAAAACAAGACTACGACTACATACTTCTTGACTGTCCCCCGTCCCTGTCGCTTATCCCGATAAACGCGCTTTGCGCCTGCGATACGGTGCTTATTCCCATGACTTGCGAATACTTCTCCATGGAAGGACTTTCCCAGCTGATAGAATCCATACGCCTTGTAAAGCAGCGGCACAATCCCACCATAGACGTTGAAGGAATACTTTTCACCATGTATGACAGCCGTCTCAACCTCACCGCACAGGTTGTAAACGAAGTAAAGAAATATTTCCCCAACAAGCTTTTTAACACGGTAATTCCCCGAAATGTCCGCATAAGCGAAGCTCCAAGTTTCGGAAAGCCTGTAATTTACTACGACAAGTCCTCCAAAGGCGCGGAAGCATATGAAGCATTCACGGCAGAATTTCTGAAACGCCGAAAGGCAGCGGAAAAGCAGAACACGGCAAAATAAAAATGTTCCACGTGGAACATTCTGAAAGAAAGGAACAGGAACATGGCAGATAAAAAATCATTAGGCAGCGGTCTTGAAGCACTTTTCGGGGACAACAGCAGCGACAACAGCGACAGCACCCGCACCCTGCGAATGTCCGAGATCGAGCCTAACAAGAATCAGCCGCGGCAGGATTTCAACGAAGCCGCCATTCAGGAACTTGCGGACAGTATCCGCGAACACGGACTTATTCAGCCGATAATCGTCCGCCCACTTGGTTCGGGTTATCAGATAGTCGCGGGAGAACGCCGTTGGCGCGCCTGCCGTATGCTGGGACTTAGTGAAGTTCCTGCTATAATTAAAGAATTTACCGATTCCGAAACAGCCCAGATCGCGCTTATCGAAAATATCCAGCGCGAGGATCTGAACCCCGTGGAAGAAGCTTCCGCGTACCGCACTTTAATGGATCAGTATAATATGACTCAGGATCAGCTTGCAAAAACTCTCGGAAAGTCGCGTTCCACTATTGCAAATTTCGTAAGACTGCTGAATCTTCCCGAAGAACTGATAAATATGCTGCGGAAAGGCGATATTTCCGTTGGACAGGCAAAAGCCATCGCCGCCGCAGAGACCGAGGAAGAGATGATCTCAATTGCAAAAGCCGCTTCTTCGGGGAAAATGACCGTCCGCGACATTGAAAAAGCACTTTCCAAGAAGTCCGAGGAGAACGCTCCCGAAAGCAGTTCCCCTGCCAAGGAAAAAGAGCAGCGGCAGAATATGAACTTCCTTACCGAAATGCAGCTGAGTCTTGAAAAGCATCTGCAAAAGAAAGTCCGTATCGTTTCAAAAAATGGCGAATCGGGAAGTATTACAATTGATTTTTACAATCAGGACGACCTTTCCGAAATTGCCGACAAACTTACAATGTATTGATAGACAAAAAAGCAGCCGTTTTTCGCGGCTGCTTTTTTTATTTTGTGGGTATGCGAACAATATATTCTATAAAATCATCGTCCTGAATTTTCCTTGAATCCGCGTTTATACCCGCGGCTTTCATCATTTCAACGGCTTTGTTTATGGTGTTCACGAACAGACGCACGTCCTTGAAAACCACACTGCGCTTCCTGAAACTTTCCGCTTCTTTCTGCTTTTCAAGCATACTTTCAATGAGATTTTCCGCGGCAGTGACGTTAAGCCCGCGCTTATGTATTGTTTCTGCGGCTTCAAGCTGCTTTTCCTCGGAATCAAGTTTCAGCATCGCCCGCGCGTGACGTTCGGTTAGACCGTATTCATATATCTTTTTCCGAACAGTTTCGGGAAGTTTCAGCAAACGCAGCTTATTTGCAATTGTGGACTGGGATTTTCCAAGCTTTATAGCCGCGTCCTCCTGCGTCATTCCGTAATAGTCGATAAGTTTCGCTATGGCTTCCGCTTCGTCAAAAACCGAAAGTTCCTGACGCTGGATATTTTCAATCAACGCCATCATGGCGGAATTTCGTCCCGTCATTTCCATTTGTATACATGGCACGCTTGTGAGTCCCGCAAGCTTCGCTGCCCGCAAACGCCTTTCCCCTGCCACAAGCTGAAATTTATCATTTTCCCGACGGATCGTCAGCGGCTGCAAAATTCCGTTCTGGCGGATACTTTGCGCAAGTTCTTCCAAGCCCTCAAAATCGTGTCTCGGCTGATAGGGGTTAGGTTCTATCCTGTCAACATCTACCTGAATGACCTTGTTTATGACCTTTTCTTTTAAAAACAGCGGCATTTCAACACTTCCTTTTAACGTCATGGTTTTTCTTCTGAAACCATTTTACCGCGTTTTTCGGGAAAATTATGTCGGAATCCGCTGTTTTTATAAATTTTTCAAAGCGCTTTTTTTGAAATTTGTCCGCTGTTTCTGGGGTATTTGTCGGGCGTTTCTGAAACCTTTCCTATTACTGCAAGAACGCGTTTATCGCCGTCAGGCAGGGAATACTCCTTTACTTCGGAAATTTCCCCGCCCAGAATTTTTACCGCCGACTCCCCTGCTTTTATGTCCTCGTTAGGACCTTTCAATGCGCAGAAAACTCCGCCGACTTTCACATACGGCAGACAATATTCCGCCAGAACAGGCATTGAAGCAACTGCACGGGCGGCGGCAATATCGAACTTTTCCCGATACTTTTCGGAACGTCCTCCAATTTCTGCACGCTCGTGAATACAATCCGCATTGATCTCCGCTTCCTTGCAGACTTCGGAAAGGAAATTCACCCGCTTGTTTAAGCTGTCAAGAAGCGTAAGTTTTATGTCGGGGCGGTAAATCTTCATAGGCAGTCCGGGAAATCCCGCGCCCGTTCCAACATCAATTAACTTTGCACCTTCGGGAACATTCAGAAATTTAAGTGGGATCACACTGTCAAGGAAATGTTTCAGTGCAATTCCCCGCGGGTCGGTGATCCCCGTAAGATTCATTTTTTCGTTCCACTCCACAAGCAAGCGGGCATAAATTTCAAACTTTCCGTACATCTCCGCGGAAATATCCATTCCCTCGCCTGCAAATATCTCCGCAAATTCATTATATTTCAAAAGCATTTCAACACCACCCGAAATTGTTCCACGTGGAACATTATGCTTGTCCTGCAAGCCAGATGACCAATACACTTACGTCTGCGGGGGAAACTCCCGAAATTCGTCCTGCCTGACCTACATTTTCAGGCTGAACGCGGTTGAGTTTTTCCTGTGCTTCCAAGGAAAGTCCCTTTATCTGTTTGTAATCAAAATCTTTCGGAAGCGTTTTTTCCTCTAATTTGCGGACGTGTTCCACTTCCTGCATCTGTCGGGAAATATATCCCTCGTATTCTATCTGCAAATTTACCTGTTCAACAACTTCATCGGGAAGTTGTTTCCGTTCCTCGTCAAATTCCGCCAGATCCTGATAGGAGATCTGCGGACGTTTTATAAGTTCCGACATCTTTATCCCCGAAGAAAGCGGAGCAGTTCCCCTTTCTTCAAGAAGCGCATTCAGCTTTTCACACGGGGAAATTGTCTTTTCTTTTACGCGCTTTATTTCTTCCCTGATAAGTCGCTGCTTTTCAAGGAATTTCTCATAGCGTTCCTCGGAAATGAGTCCCACCTCGTGACCTATGGGAGTAAGACGTTCGTCCGCGTTGTCCTGACGGAGAATGAGACGGTACTCGCTTCTTGAAGTCATCATTCTGTAAGGGTCGGAGCAGCCTTTTATAACAAGATCGTCAATAAGCGTTCCAATGTAGGAGGAAGAACGGGAAAGAGTTATCCCCTCCTGACCTTTGCAGTAACGTGCGGCGTTTATTCCCGCAATAAGTCCCTGAGCGGCGGCTTCCTCGTAACCGGAAGTTCCGTTGAACTGTCCCGCACCGAAAAGCCCGCCTATATTTTTGAATTCCAGAGTATGCCGCAGATCCCGCGGATCGCAGCAATCATATTCGATAGCATAAGCGTTTCGCATGATCTCCACATTTTCAAGACCTTTTATCGTATGCAGAAACGCAATCTGCACATCTTCGGGCAGAGATGAGGACATTCCCTGTAGATAGTATTCGTCCGTGTCAAGACCCATGGGTTCAATAAAAAGCTGATGCCTTGAACGGTCGGCAAATCTGACAATTTTATCTTCAATGGACGGACAATACCTCGGACCCACGCCCTCGACCTTTCCCGAATACATAGGCGAACGGTGGATATTGTCGCGGATAACTTTGTGCGTTTCCTCGTTGGTGTAGGCAATATAGCAGGAAACGATATTTTTCAAGCCGTCCTTTTCGGTCTCAAAAGAAAAGGGCTGAATATCCTCGTCACCGTTCTGCTTTTCCAGAACGTCAAAATTTATGGAACGGCGGTGAACTCTGCTTGGAGTTCCTGTCTTGAATCTTCGCAGTTTCACGCCGATACTTTTCAGGCTGTCGGAAAGCCCCTTTGAGGGCAAAGTGGAATCTGGACCGCTTTCGTAGGACACATCTCCGACATAAATACGTCCTTTCAGGTATGTACCTGTGGCAATTATTGCAGTCTTGACCTTATATTCGCCGCCGAGAGCGGTAACTATGGAGGAAACTTTTCCGTTTTCAAGGCGGATCTCGGTAACTTCCGCTTGTTTGAGACAAAGATTTTCCTGCATTTCACAGATATGCTTCATATGATTGTGGTATTTGACTCTATCCGCCTGAACACGCAGGCTGTGGACGGCAGGACCTTTTCCCCTGTTGAGCATACGACTCTGAATAAAGCACGCGTCAGCGGCTTTTCCCATTTCCCCACCGAGGGCGTCGATCTCACGGACAAGATGTCCCTTTGCAGTTCCGCCGATAGAGGGATTGCAGGGCATATTTGCAACATTGTCAAGTGAAATTGTAAACAGCAAAGTTTTTGCCCCGAGCCGAGCGGCGGCAAGTGCGGCTTCTATACCCGCATGACCTGCGCCGATAACGGCTACATCGTAAGAATCTATAAAATAGCTCATTCTGAGCAGTCCTTTCTTTTAAAATGTTCCACGTGGAACATTGTCATCATCCATAGAAACCATTTTGCTAAGACGTTTTCCAAGATAATTTCTCATCATTCGGACATATTCCTCGGGTCTCACATTTCCGCCGACACCCATGACGTCATACCTGACTTTGCCTTCCTTTATGGTAGAACCAAGGGGTTCAAGTCCGTTATTAATATAAAATTGGCGGCGTTTCAGACGTTCGGAATAGTTTTCCGCATTTTCATCAATTTTTTCAAGAGCAAGGAAAAACCTGTTTCCGTAATATTTCATTTTCAAAGTCTGCAATGCTTTGCTTCCAAGACCTTGCCCCCGCTTTTCTTCCGAAACAGCAAGATAAAAAAGATATGTAAGATCATCTTCCGTGATGGCATATGCAAGCCCGAACCATTCCCCGTCTGCATAAAGCGACCAGAAATCTGCTCCGCTTTTCTCGGATCTAAGTGCAAGCAAAATCAGCGGCGCACGTTCATCATCGGGAAATGCAGTATTGTAAAGCTGTTTTATTCTTTTCATATCTTCGCTGAAAATATTTACACGCTTTAAACTTATCTTCATAACATCACCTCAGAATGTTCCACGTGGAACATTTTATTTTCCCACACAAAAATGTGAGAACACTTCGTTTACCACCGCTTCGGAAGCTCGTTCTCCCGTAAGTTCAAGAAGTGAATTTTCACCGTCGTCTATAAGAATATTCACCGCGTCTAAAGTTGCACCGCCGCGGAGAGCGTTCACCGCTTCGGAAAATGCGTTTCTTGCCTTTTCAGCGCAGGAACGCTGACGTTCGTTCACAAGTATTCCCGCATCGGGGACAATTTTTCCCGGATCATAAATTTTTTTCACCGCTTCCGAAAGCTTCTCCGCACCGTCCCCGTTTTCAGCGGAAATAGTAACGGATTCCTTGAAGTTGTCGGCTATTCCCGAAAAGTCAAACTTCTGCTCCAAGTCGGATTTATTAAGAACGGCAATTGCATTTTTCCCTTTGCAGCTTTCCGCAACGGAAATATCCTCCGCGGAAATTTCACTTCCCAGATCAAAGACCGCAAGTATAAGCTCGGAAGTTTCAAGTTTCTTTTGTGCAAGGCGGACTCCCACATTTTCAACTTTATCCTCTGTGGAACGTATTCCCGCAGTGTCCGAAAGCCGCAGGACAATATCCCCCAGACGAACCGATTCTTCCACAATGTCCCTTGTAGTTCCCGCAATATCGGTAACGATACTTCTTTCGCAGCCTGAAAGCATATTCATAAGAGTACTTTTCCCAACATTCGGCTTGCCAACAATAACAGTGTCAATGCCTTTGCGGAGAATACGTCCGCTGTCGTAGGAAGAAAGCAGACTGTCCAGATCTTTCACCGCAAGATCCAGAGTTTCAAAAATTTCCTCATCGGTAACTGCGGGAATATCGTCCTCGGGATAGTCCACCCATGCTGCAAGAGAGCCCAGCAATTTTAAAATGCTGTCCGAAACGTTTTTTATCCTTCTGAAAAGCGAACCTTCTTTCAGCGCAGATGCAAAACGAAGCCCTGCCTTTCCGTTTGCGGAAATTATATCCATAACGCTTTCCGCTTGGGTAAGGCTCATTTTTCCGTTGAGAAATGCCCGTTTTGTGAACTCTCCCGCCTCTGCGGGACGGACTCCCTTTGAAAGTATCAGTCTTAACACCTGTTCGGTGACAAATATCCCGCCGTGGCAGGAAATTTCCGCAACGTCCTCGCCCGTATAAGATTTAGGCGCGCGGAAAACAGTCAGCACGCCATCGTCAAGGACATTTTCACCGTCGGAAATTTTCCCGTAAGCGCAGGTATAGCCTTTCATTTCCGAAGCTTTTTCCTTGCAGGAAACGGGGAAAAATATTTTCTCCGCGGCGGACAGGGCATTTTCTCCCGAAATTCTTATTACCGAAATTCCTCCCGCCGCCCGTGGAGTTGAGATCGCAGCAATAGTTGACATAAAAATTCTCCCGAATAAAAGCGGGAACGGCGTATTCGCCGCTCCCGCCGTAAATTTCAGCTTTTATATATCTATCTTTCCGTAAAGATCGCCCTCGATCATTGAATCCTCGGGCTTGGGACGTTTATAGTCCTTTTCAAATGAAGTTTTCATCATATCCATAGGACGGGGCGTATATTCGCTGGGGTCTTTGTCTCTGCGGGGACGTCTGTCGCCCTTGTAACCGCCGTTATATCCGCCGTTATAACCTCTGTGATTATCGTTTCTGCGGGGATTTGTCGGGGAAATGATAACTTTTCTGAAAGGCTCGTCGCCGACACTTTTTGAAGTAACGCCTTCGATATTTGCAACCGTTGAATGGATAATTCTTCTCTCATAAGGATTCATGGGTTCAAGAGAAGAAGTTCTGCCTGTGCGGATAACTGTTTTGGAAATTTTCTCCGCAAGTTCTTCAAGGATAGCTTTTCTCTTTTCGCGGTAACCGCAGCAGTCAACGGTAATTCTGTAATACTCCTTATCTCCGCGGTTGCAAGCCATTGAAGCAAGATACTGTATAGCATCAAGTGTCTCACCTCTGCGGCCGATAACTGCGCCTGTGGTATCGCCCACAATGTCGATAACTGCGCCTTCTTCCGTTTCGGAGACTGTAACATCGCTGTCGATATTCATATTCTTAAGAATATTTCTGATATAACTTGCCGCCGCATCGCCTTTTGAAAGTTCATAAACGGCTTCTACCCTTGCGTCTCCTTTGACCTTTCCGAAAAGTCCTTTCTTGGGTTCTTCCACAACATTGAAAGTTATCCTGCTCTCATCAACGCCGTACTCTTCTGCTGCCATAGCCTTAGCTTCCTCTATGGACTTTGCAGTAAAAATTTTTCTTTTTTCTGACATACTGACCTTCCTCTCTATTTTTTGCCGGAACCGTATTTTCCGGCATAATACACATTAATCCTCATCATCGTCTATAAATTCGTCACCGTACTTTTCCGCCTGTCTGCGGCGTGCTTCACGGATCAGCATTCTTTCATATTCTTTCTGTTTTGATTTTGAAATTTTTATCTCGGTATCTTCCTCATTGTTTACTCCCGAAACTGCAATTTTTCCGGAAGAAGCCGTGCCGCCTGTCTGTCCCTGTTGGGCAGCCATTTCATCAAGCATACGCTGATACATATTGGGACGGTTCTTCTTTTTCCGCTTCTGCTTATCCTTTTCCACAAGGGAAGCAACATATTCGGGCGTATAGACTTTATAAAGTATTATCGACTGTATCAGGCTGAAGAAAGAGGACATTGTCCAGTAGAAACCGATACCCGCAGGGTACTTGAACGCGATCCACACGGAAAACAGCGGCATTACATAGAACATGATATTCATACCGCCCATGCTTGGAGCGTCGGGATTCATCTTCTTCATGCGGATCTGACTGTAGATAGTCATGATTATCTGGATAAGACCCGACATAATAGGTATCATTATCAGAATGACCGCAGCCGCATTCCACACATCGGGGTGAAGCGTAGGGATATCGCCCAGATCCACTATCCCGAAAAGTTTGTTATTGAAATTTACTACAGCGTCCACAAAATCGGAGTTACCCATTCCCGAAAACGCTCCGGGGTTTTTCTGGATCTCTTTTACAATATAAATTTCGGGACGGTGTTCAAAATACGCGGGAACTCCGCCGCTTTCAGTGAGGATCTGCTGTGTTATTTCCTTAGCCTGATTTATAACGTCCTTGCCGAAACGCAGGATATGGGTTATGGGACGGTAAACAACATCGAAAATACCGTACAGTATAGGAAATTGTATAAACAGCGGCAGACAGCTGGACATAGGATTTATGCCTTCTTCGGAATAGAGCTTCATCTGCTCTTCCTGAAGCTTCTGCGGGTTGTTTGCGTACTGTTTTTTAAGTTTTTCAAGCTTCGGCTGGAAAGCGGTCATAGCCGCGGAAGATTTCTGCTGCTTTACCGAAAGCGGGAAAAGCAGTATCTTTGTTACCAAAGTAAACAGAATTATAGAAATTGCATAGTTGTGCGTGATAAGGTACATCAGCCACATTATAAATCCGAGGACCGTACCTATAGCTTCACTTATAAAACCCATTTTTACCTCCGGAATTTTATGAAAACAGCGCCACGCTGTCATTTTCGTTTGTAAAGAAAACTGCCTTTACAGCTTATTTTCTTCATCGGGAACGGTTTTCCCTTTGCCGTATCTTTTACTTAAAGTATAAAATTCAAATTTATCGGGGACATGATCTATCCCGCCCAGACTCCACGGGTTGCAGCGGAAAATTCTCCATACCGCAAGCAGACTTCCCTTGAAAGCGCCGTGCTTTTCAAGTGCTTGTTCTGCATAAGCCGAACAGCTCGGATAATATTTACAGCAAGGCTTTTTCAGCGGAGAAATATACTTTCTGTAAATTTTTATCAAAAACAGCAGAATTTTCTTCATAATATACTATTTGTTATTCTTTGCAGAATTATTACTATTTTCAATAAACAGGACGGCTTTTTTCCTGAAAAAGTTTTCGATATCCGTTGATCTTGCCTTGCAACATTCAGATCTGGCGGTAATAATATAGTCATAGCCTTTCGGGAAAATATCCTCGCAAGCGGAATACGCCGCGCGGATAATTCGTCTGCATCGGCTTCTTACAACAGCATTTCCGATCTTTTTTCCCGTAGTTATACCTAATCTTGTAAGTCCGCTTTTATTCTTTTTGTAATAAATAGTTACATATTTACCCGCCGTATATTTACCTCTTTTATAAAGCGTGACAAAATCCTTATTATCTTTGATCTTAACAGTATACTTCATACCTATTAAACAAAAAGACCACAATTCAAAGGCGCGATACCCTCGGTATGTGGTCTTATTCATTGTTTGACTCGCGAAACCTGCCACTAAAGGTCAGTGAGTAAGTCTTGCTCTTCCTCTTGCGCGTCTTCTTGCAAGAACCTTACGTCCGTTTCTTGTGGACATTCTCTTCATGAAGCCATGTTCTTTCTTTCTATGGATCTTCTTAGGCTGGTAAGTTCTTTTCATGTTATCTCCTCCTTCTGCAAAATTCGTATAAACAGATACATAATATACATAACGTATCGCTCTTAGATACAATAAGGGCACAGACACCCCATCAATGATAAATTATATAACATTTCCATAGGCTTTGTCAAGGGTTTTTTCAAATTTTTTTATAATTTTAACATTTTTTTAAACGTAACGGAAAAAATCTGCGGAAAACCGTCAAAAAGACAGATTTTCCGCAGAAAAAAGGGAACACTCTATATAAACACGTTCATAACGGAACATTCCGCGGAATATTCCGTTAAAACGTGATCTACACAGATAATGTACCCTTTTTGCAGTTCAATATGACTATAAAAATATTCCCGAAGCGGAAAATAACGGCTTGTCCCGCGGTTTAACAGCAGATGCCGTGTTTTACGCGGTCTCTTTCCTCGGCACGTTTAGCATCGTTCCAGCGGTCGAGAGTACCTGTCAGATAGCCTGTAACGCGGCGGATACGCTCGAAGGGGATATCCTCGAACTGATATTTCAGCTCGGCGAAATCGCCGTCGATGTCTATCTGCAATGAAACGAGTTCTTTATTGGGATTTTTAGCCTTTACATACTCGATATAATTATTCTTCTCCTGTTCGGAGATGGTGCCGCCATTAACAATAACTTCCATAATACATCGTCCTTTCGGAATTTACTTTAATATAATTATACCATTTTAGTATAGGTTTGTCAATAGGAAAAACGAAAATTAATTCGTAATGCGTAATGCGTAATTAAAGAGTTGAGCAGGCTGAGCCTGCTTTAGAGTTGAGAGTTGAAAGTTGAGAGTTGAGATGTTGCAGTAACAGTTATATCATAGATTTCAATTTTTTGCAGATATAACCTTACTTTACCTCACGGCAGGCAATAATTTAAAAATTTCAAAACTATGCCTGAATGCGTGCAGGCTCAGCCTGCTCTCAACTCTCAACTCTTAACTCTCAACTCTCCAAATAAGCCCGAATTTACAAAATTACATATAAAAACCCTTGCAATTTCATGAAATTTATGCTATAATAATATAGTATATCCGATACGGAAAGTTTTAACAGCAAATATGCAGGAAAGTAATATTGGGGGCATTTAATATGAAATCTTTTCCCGAAGTCTTTGAAAAAGCACAAACCTATTTTCTGGAAAAAGTCAATAACAACGAAATTACCAATATTGCCTATAACCTCTGGATCTCTTCCCTCGTTCCCGTTAAACTGGACGGAAATGTGGCTTATTTCTCCGTTCCTTCCGATTTTCACGCTAATATCATCAATCAGAACTACTCAAAGATCATCGCCGACGCTCTTTCGGAAGTCCTCGGCTTTCAGGTGGAAATAAATGTCATGATCGTCAATAATCCTACCGATGAGGAGGACAACGATCCCAACAAACGCAAAGAAGAACTGGAAAAATCTTTCTCAAATGCCGAGTACGACTATACCTTTGATACATTTATAGTCGGAAGATCCAACGAATTTGCCCATGCAGCCTGCACGGCTGTTGCAAAAGAACCGGGCAGCACCTATAACCCGTTATTTATACACGGTCCTTCAGGTCTTGGAAAAACTCACCTTATGATGGCGATCAGCAACGAGATCAAAAAGCGCGCTCCCGAAACCAATATCATATATGTTACGGGCGAAGCTTTCGCAAATGAACTTATAAACGCTATCCAGCAGAAAAAGGATACCAGCCAGTTCCACCAGAAATACCGCAGCGCGGACGTTCTTCTTGTAGATGACGTCCAGTTCATTGCGGGAAAAGAATCCACTCAAGAGGAATTTTTCCACACATTCAACCAGCTCCGTCAGGAAGGCAAACAGATAGTTCTCACTTCCGACAGACCGCCAAGAGACATCAAGACCCTTGAGGACAGGATCAGAACACGCTTTGAGTGGGGTCTTATCGCGGATATTTCCGCTCCCGACTTTGAAACAAGAATGGCGATCGTAAGGCGCAAATCCGAACTCCTGAACCTTACTCTAACCGATGAGATCTCGGAACTTATTGCAAATAAACTGAAAAGAGACATCAGGCAGCTTGAAGGCTGCGTCAAAAAATTAAAAGCAGGTCAGCACCTGATGGGAACTCCTCCAACAATGTCTCAGGCGCAGAAAGCTATCAGGGAGATAATTTCCGACGAGCAGACTTCCCCCATTACAGTTGAAAGGATACTCAACGAAGTGGGCAGCGTTTACGGAGTCACCGCTGAGGACATATGCTCAAAGAAGCGAAGCGCACAGATCTCAAACGCAAGAAAGGTAAGTTCTTACGTCCTGAAAACCGTCACGGATATGTCTTTCAAATCAATAGGAATGGAGCTTGGCGGCAGAGATCACAGCACCATCATGTACTATTATAACGACATCGAAAAGCTGATAAATCAGGATATACGAACCAAGGAAATGATCGACGACATAATTGCCAATATCAAGAATTAGCAGGGAATTTTTGATGTAAAGTAAATTTTACTGTCTGTTTTTAAAATGAGTTTTCAACATAGTGTTGAAAACAATGTTAAAAACTTTAAATGCAGGTTTTACACTATGTAACTCCGTTACATTACTTTTTGTATAAATCTGTTTTCAACCTTTTGTTTATAAATTATCGCCTTATATTTCCAATTGATAAATTTTTAACATAGTTTTCAGGTAAAATTCCACCTTAATGAACACTTTTAACCTTTTCCGTCCGAAGGAAAAATTCTTTCAGATTTTCAACAAGTTTTCATTACGGAACGGGCGGAAAAATTTTCAGGCGCAGGAAAGCTTTTGAAAGCATTTTCAACAGTTTATACCTGCCCTATTACTGTTACTGTTATATATATATAGATATTATTGTTATCTATAACAAAATTTTTGAGAAGATCTCATTAACATCATAAAGTTTTCAACCGAAAGGAACTTGTACTATGAAATTTGTATGCAAACAAACAGAACTCAATGAAGCTCTTGCAAATGTTTCAAGAGCAGTACCACAGAAATCCCCTATTTCTGCTCTGGAAGGAGTAAAGCTCCATCTTGAAAACGGAACTCTTGAACTTACGGGCTATGACCTTGAACTGGGAATACTTACTAAAATTGAAGTTCAGTCTGACGATGTGGGAGAATGTATCCTTAACAGCAAGCTTTTCAGCGATATTGTAAGAAAAATGCCCTTTGAGACTATCGAAATAGAAATAGACGGAAATCTTTCCACGACTATCAAGGGAGAAAATGCAGAATACAAGATCCTTGCAATGTCTGCGGACGAGTATCCGTCAATTCCCGATTTTGACACGGGAGATGATTTCACCCTTCCCCAGCCTATGCTCCGTAATATGATAGAACAGACGATATTTGCCGTTGCAGTGGTTGATAACAAGCCTATACTCATGGGCGAACTTTTCGACATCATGGATAAAAATTTCAATCTTGTAGCTATTGACGGCTTCCGCCTTGCAGTCCGTTCCGAAACGGTGGAAACGGACAACCACTATAATTTCGTTGTAAAAGCAAAGGCTCTTTCAGAAGTTTCAAAGCTTCTTAAAGATGACGGCGATGACACGGTAACTATCCATGTTTCCAAAAAGCATATTACATTTGAGATCGGCAAATATACAGTTCTTTCCAGACTTCTGGAAGGAGAGTTCCACAACTACAAGGCTTCTATCCCCGCAAATCATTCTACAGAAATAATAGTAAACACAAGAAATCTTATTGCAAGCCTTGAAAGATGTATGCTCCTCATAAATGAAAAGGCAAAAGCTCCCGTAAAATGCATTATGGGCAACGGTATCATAAAAATTTCCTGCTCAACAGCTCTGGGAAAGCTTGATGAGGAGCTGAAAGCGGATATTTCAGGTTCACAGGTCACCATAGGATTCAACTGCCGCTATCTGCTGGACGCTTTAAAAGCAACAGAATCGGATCAGGTAAGATTCCTTCTTAACGGCGGACTTTCTCCCATGAAGATAGTTCCTATGGAAGGAAATGCATATACTTTCCTTGTTCTCCCCATGAGACTGAAGGACGAATGATATGGACAGCAAAGTTAAAATTACCACGGAATTCATCAAGCTCGATCAGCTTCTGAAATTTGCGGGAGCTGCCGCCATAGGTTCGGAAGCAAAAGGTCTTATACTTGATGGAAAAGTATCGGTAAACGGCGAAGTTTGCCTTATGAGAGGAAAAAAGATCCGTCCGGGAGATATTGTAACAATAAACGGTAAGGAAATTATTGTAGAATAGTATTAGAGGGAAAAGTTTTGATAATAAAAAGCATATCCGCGGACGGTTACAAAAATCTTGAAAATATAAACATATCTCTTGATCCGAAAATGAATATAGTTTGCGGGGAAAATGCCCAAGGCAAGACAAATCTCATTGAAGCCGTGTGGTTATGTTCGGGCTGCCGCTCGTTCAGAGGAACAAGGGACAGGGATCTTATAGGCTTTGATAAGGAAAAAGCAAAAGTCGGGATAACATTTAAAGACGAAGTAAGGGATCAGGAAATAGAGTTTTCCGTTAAAAGAAATAATGTTAAGGACAAGCTTGTAACTCTTAACGGCGTAAAGCTTCCGCTTATTTCAAAACTTTTCGGAAATTTCCGCTGCGTGGTGTTCACTCCCGAAGATCTTAACCTTACAAAAGGTTCTCCCGACAACAGAAGAAGCTTCATTGACCTGTCGATCTCGCAGGTGAAGCCTTCATATATAAATGCTCTTAACAAATATGAAAATATCCTTTCGCAAAGAAATGCAGCGTTAAAGAATATATTCAGATCGGACAGTCATGACAGTTCATTCCTTGACGTGTGGAACAGTCAGCTTGCGGAAACGGGAGCTTATATTTCCGTTCTGAGATACGCTTTCTGCAAGATGCTGAACCATCATTCAAAGATACTGTATGATTCCGTTACGGAAGGAAATGAAAATCTTGATATAAAATATTTTTCCACCGTCTATGAAAATCTTGAAGGTGAGGAAGATTTTAAAGGAAAGCTTGCAAAAATTTATCTTGAAAAATTAGAGGATTCTGCGGACACGGATATGAAAACAGGTTTTACAAATGTCGGAGTACACAGAGATGATGTGGGAGTTTACGTCAACGGACTTCTTGTAAGGGATTTCGGCTCGCAGGGACAAGCCCGCTCCGCGGCGCTTTCAATGAAGATCGCTCATGCGGAGATCATAAAGAAAGAATGCGGAGACTATCCCGTTATGCTGCTTGACGATGTTCTTTCGGAACTCGATCCGGTAAGGAAAAGATTTATCCTGAATAACATTGAAGGAATGCAGGTGCTTATGACCTGCTGTGACAGCAGATCTGTCACGGAAATGGCAAGCGGGAAAATATTTGAAATGAAAAAAGGAAGGATAGTCTGATGTATCTTCATCTCGGAGAAGAGACGGTAGTAAGAGGGAAAAATATAATCGGGATATTTGATATAGAAAACACTTCCGTCAGCAAGCATACAAAGGATTTTCTTGCAGTTTCCGAAAAAAACGGGAATGTTTTCAATGTAAGTTATGAAATGCCGAAGTCTTTTATTGTCTGCAATGACGGCAAAGAAGAAAAAGTATATATTTCGCAGATCTCGGCATCAACACTTAAAAAAAGATCGCTAAAACAATGCGTAATGCGTAATTCGTAATGCGTAATTAATATTGCAGATTTAACTTTACTTCATGCACGGTATATATAAGTTAAAAATAACAAAATAAACCCTGAAAGGGTCAAGGCTCAGCCTTGGGAGGTAAAAAAATGGTTGAAAACAACATTGAGGAGTATGGAGCGGAACAGATACAGGTCCTTGAGGGTCTCGAAGCTGTAAGAAAACGTCCGGGAATGTATATAGGCTCTACAGGTCCGAAAGGTCTGCACCATCTCGTATATGAAATTGTGGATAACGCTATCGACGAAGCACTTGCGGGATATTGTTCACAGATAGACGTGGACATTCTTCCCGACAATATTATAAGAGTTTCCGATAACGGACGAGGCATTCCCGTCGGCATACACCCGAAAGAGGGAATTTCTGCGGCGACTGTTGTTTATACCATTCTCCATGCAGGCGGAAAATTCGGCGGCGGCGGTTATAAAGTCGCAGGCGGTCTTCACGGCGTTGGCGCTTCCGTTGTAAATGCTCTTTCGGAATGGCTTGAACTTACCGTTAAGGACGGTTCAAAGGAGTATTTCCAGAAATTCCACAACGGCGGCAAGTATGACGAGCCTTTGAAAGAAGTGGGAACTACTACCGAAACAGGTACTACCGTTAAATTCAAGGCGGATCCCGAGATTTTCGAGGAAACAACAGAGTATGACTATGAAACACTTCTGAAACGTCTGCGGGAACAGGCATTCCTTAACGCAGGAATTAAGATAGTCTTTTCTGATCTGAGAGATCCCGATGATATAAAAAAGGAAACTCTCCACTATGAGGGCGGAATAAAACAGTTTGTTGAACATATCCACAATACAAGAGGTCTTGAACCTCTCGCGCAGGACGTTATCTATGTCAGCGGAACGCAAGGCGATTCCACCGCCGAAGTTGCCATGATGTACAACGACAGCTACAATGAGATAATTCTTTCATTTGCAAATAATATCCATACCATTGACGGCGGAAGCCACGAAACAGGTTTCAAGAACGCTCTTACAAAAGTTATTAACGAGTATGGAAAGAAATTCGGACTTTTAAAAGACGGGGACAAGCTTCTGGGCGAAGATGTCCGCGAGGGACTTACGGCAATTGTTTCGGTAAAACTTACCGACTGCGAGTTTGAAGGTCAGACAAAAGGACGTCTGGGAAATCCCGAAGTCCGTCCATTCGTTGAAAATATGGTCAACGAAAAACTGATGTGCTATCTTGAAGAAAATCCCGCAGTTGCAAGGGATATTTTTGATAAATCCCAAGCCGCGCAAAGAGCAAGAGAAGCCGCAAAGAAAGCCCGCGAAACTGCCCGCCGCAAATCCGCCATGGAATCGGCTTCACTTCCCGGAAAGCTTGCGGACTGTTCCGAAAAAGATGTAGAATTCACCGAGATATACATTGTGGAGGGAGATTCCGCGGGAGGAAGTGCAAAGCAGGGACGCGACCGCCGCTATCAGGCTATACTTCCGCTGTGGGGAAAAATGCTCAACGTTGAGAAAGCCCGTATAGACAAGGTTTACGGAAATGAAAAGCTTATGCCTGTAGTTACCGCGCTGGGAACTTCCATCGGCGAGGATTTTGATATTACAAAACTCCGCTACGGAAAAGTAATAATTATGGCAGATGCCGATGTTGACGGCTGCCATATCAGAACGCTGCTTCTGACTTTCTTTTTCAGATTCATGCGCCCGCTTATTTCAAACGGAAATGTTTATATTGCCCAACCGCCGCTTTTTAAAGTTTCCAAGGGCAAACAGATAAGATATGCTTTTTCCGACGAGGAAAGGGATAAATATATTGAGGAACTTAAAGGCGGCAACGAGTCCGCAAAAATAGATGTTCAGCGTTATAAAGGTCTCGGCGAAATGGACCCCGAACAGTTATGGGAAACTACCATGGATCCCGAAACAAGAACCATGCTGAAAGTTACCATGGAGGACGCCGTGAAAGCGGACGAGATATTCACCATTCTTATGGGAGATAAAGTCCTTCCGAGACGTGAATTTATCGAGAAGAACGCAAAGTATGTTGAATCTCTGGATATTTAAGATTCTGAAAGGATATTTTCAATGGGAATACTGAGCGAGATGTTTGACGAGGAAAATAATGATATTTCGCCTTACGAGGGAGAATTTATCGCTTCGGGAAATTATGACAGCCGTCCCGAAGAAATTCTTGAAGGATATAAAATTTATCAGAAAAAGTATGTTTATAAGTCGCTGATATGGAAAATTCTTATCGTCCTTGTAGCAACGGCTTCATCGGTGATGATGATAATGACAAGCAACGGAAATGAAGTAATGCCTGTGTTCTGCCTGACGCTATGCGTTTTTATCGGGGTATGGTTCATAAGCCAGCCCATAACAAACAAGAAAAAGCTGAAAAGCGGTCTTGATTCTCTTGAAGGCACACCGTACAAGGCGGAATTCTACACCGACAAGATAATAATTTCGGATATGTCACCTGTCGAGGAAAAGACGGAAAATCCCGAAAGTGCGGAAAATGAGGAAAGCGAAGAAATTTCCGAAGAAGATAAAAAACCTCCCGCATCGGTGATACATCTTGATTCTCCGATCGTAAATCTTATCGACAAGTCGGATATGTTCATACTTGTTATAAACAAATCCTATGTATTCATAATCCCGAAAAGGGGATTTTCCGAAGAAGATACCGAAAAGATAAAGGAAAAACTTTCAAATATAATGGGAGTCCGTTATAAAGCTGTTTAATTAAAATGTTCCATGTGGAACATAGTCAGGAGTTGTTAATATTGTATAACGACGAAAATTCAAAGGTCATAAACGTTGATATTGAAAACGAAATGAAAAAGTCATTTCTTGAATATTCAATGTCGGTAATTGTTTCCCGTGCGCTGCCCGATGTCAGGGACGGTCTTAAACCCGTTCACAGGCGTATCATTTATACCATGAACGACGCGGGAAATACCGCGGATAAACCTTACCGCAAGTGCGCGTACACCGTCGGTGAAGTTCTGGGTAAATATCACCCACACGGCGACGCTTCCGTTTATGACGCGTTAGTTCGTCTGGCACAGGATTTTTCACTGCGCTATCCCCTTGTTGACGGTCACGGAAACTTCGGTTCTACCGACGGCGACCCTCCGGCTGCTTACCGTTATACGGAAGCAAGAATGTCCAAGATCGCAGGGGAAATGCTTGCGGATATTACAAAAGATACTATTCCCTATCAGTCCAACTATGACGATCACCTTAAAGAACCGGAAGTCCTGCCGTCACGTTTCCCCAATCTCTTGGTAAACGGTTCTATCGGTATTGCTGTAGGTATGGCTACAAATATTCCGCCCCATAATCTTCGGGAAGTAGTAAATGCTATTCAGGCTATGATAAAAGACCCTGAAATTTCCGCAGAGGGGCTTATGGAGTACATCAAGGGTCCCGATTTCCCCACAGGCGGAGTTATTATGGGTCGTGCGGGAATTCGTGCCGCTTATTCTACGGGACGGGGCAAAATTACCCTCCGCGCAAGAACGGAAATTGAAGAAATAAAAGGACGTCAGTGCATTATCGTCACCGAAATTCCCTATATGGTAAACAAAGCAAGACTTGTGGAAAGCATTGCAAATCTTGCAAAGGAAAAACGCGTTGACGGCATACATTTTGTCCGCGACGAGTCGGACAAGGAGCACGCGGTAAGAATAGTTATCGAACTTAAAAAAGACGCTATCCCCCAGATAGTTCTGAATAAATTATTTGCGTATACACAGCTTCAGGACACAGTGGGAGTTATCATGCTTGCACTTGTCCGCGGCGAACCGAAAGTCCTCACGTTAAAGCAGATACTTCACGAATATATAGAATTTCAGGCGGAAGTTATCCGCAGGCGCACGGAATTTGACCTGAAAAAAGCAAAAGAGCGGGCGCATATTTTAGAAGGCTTGATGATAGCCGTTGACAACATTGACGAAGTGGTAAAAATATGCCGTTCCTCCCGTGACGCATCAGAAATCAAAACAAGACTTATCGAGCGTTTCGGAATTACCGAAGCACAGGCGGAAGCTATCGCGCAAATGCGCCTTGTACAGCTTTCAGGTCTGGAACGTCAGAAACTTGAAGATGAACTGAACGCGCTTCATGCAAAAATAGAGGAATTTCTCGAAATTCTGGGAAGCCATGAAAAGATCCTCGGGATAATTTCCGACGAGCTGGAAGTTACAAAGAACAAGTACGGCGACGAAAGAAGAACTGCAATTGAAACAATTTCGGGAGAAGTTGACGTTGAGGATCTTATTCCCGAAGAAAATTGTGTTGTAACTTACACAAGCATCGGTTATATCAAACGTCAGCCCGTCAGCGCGTACAGAGCGCAGAACCGCGGCGGCAAGGGCGTTTCGGGAATGAAGCAGCGGGAAGAAGATTTCGTTCAGGAAATGCTTATCAGTTCCAGCCACGACAATCTGCTGTTTATAACCAACAAGGGAATAATGTACAAGCTTCGCTGCTTTGAAATTCCCGAGGGTTCAAAACAATCCCGCGGACTTAATATTGTAAATATCCTGCCCCTTGGCGAAGGTGAAAACGTTGCCGCAGTGCTGGGAACGGAAGATTTCAGCGAAGGCAAATACGTTATAATGATAACTAAGAAAGGCAAGATAAAGAGGACTTCTCTTGACGCTTACAAGAATGTCCGCAAGAACGGACTTATTGCCATCGGTCTTGACGAGGGAGACGAGATAGCTTCCGTAGTTCTTACGGACGGAACTGCGCATATAATGATAGCCACAAAGCAGGGCATGGCAATACGTTTTGACGAAAGCAGGATACGCGCAATGGCACGTTCGGCACATGGTGTAAAAGCGATTTCCCTGCGTGGTGACGACTGCGTGGTATCAATGGCAATTGTCCATGACGGCGAAGATGTTCTGACTGTAACGGACAAGGGATTCGGAAGAAGAAGTGAAGTTTCCGCATACAGGCTGCAGAACCGCGGCGGAAACGGCATGATGAACTACAAAGTTTCGGAAGAAAAGGGTCATGTATGCGGAGTCAAGGTCGTAGACAATGACAAAGATATAATCATGATCTCCACAGGCGGAGTAATAATTCGCATACGCGTAAGCGACATCAGGGTAATGGGAAGATACGCAACCGGAGTTAAGCTTATGCGCGTTTCCGAAAATGAAAGCGTGGCGGCGTTCACTGTAGCCGATCATGACGACACTGCGGAAACCGCTAAAGTCGAAGAGCCCATTGCCGAAGAACAAGGCTGAGCCTGAACGCATTTTAATGCGTAATTCGTAATGCGTAATTAAAGAGTTGAGAGTTGAAAGTTGAAAGTTGAGAGTTGAGAGATTGCAGTAACGCTTATATCTTGGCTCTCAACTTTTTGCAGTAGGTTTCTATTGCAATTTTAAGTTGAGCGTGTTATAATATAATTGAAAAGAGGCGGTTTAAGTGGCAAAAGACGAAACAATGTTATCTCCGAAACTGGATATTGTGTTTAAGATGCTTTTTGGTAACGAAAACAACAAAGATATTTTAAAGGCTTTTCTTTCGGATATGCTTGACATTCCCGAAAGTGAACTTCATAACATACGCATAAAGAATCCCGAGATCGAGCCGACAAGTATCAATGAAAAATTCTACAAGACTGAGCCTTGACGCCTTCAGGCTTTACTTTGTGATTTCCCGCCTAAGTATAACGTGCATTAAATAAAGCTGAATTTACATAAAAACTTCCGCCTATATAGGCGGAACATTTTGTAAATCCAACTTTACATCATGCACGGTATATGTTAAGTTGAAAATCACTAAAATTTGCCTGAAAGCGTGCAGGCTCAGCCTGCTGCAGATACACTTTTTTGAACTTAAAAAGGTAAAAGATGGAATAGATAAGAACGACAGAAAAAACTTGTGGTTACAATTTATCAGATCCACCAAGAAGGAGGAGTTTGAGATGTTGAGAACAGCCGAAATGTCAGCATTAGACAGAGCTATAGATGATCTTTACAACATGAATAACAACGAAAGATTAAAAGAGCTTGCCCGTATGCGTGAAAAAGCCATGCATGACAAAGCGTCCGAGCTGGAAGAAGCTATTCAAAAAGGCAGAGCAGAAAGAGATAACGAGATCCTTGCCAAAATGAAAGCTTTTGGTATGTCCGACAGTGATATAAGCAAGATTCTTAACATTAATCCTTAGCAAGGCACGCTTTCAGGCTTTACTTTGTGATTTTCAACCTAACGTATACCGTGCATTAAGTAAAGCTGAATCTACAAAAAGTTTTCCCGTCCATTCAATTATGGACGGGAATTTTGCAGGCTGAGCCTGCACGCATTTTAATGCGTAATTCGTAATGCGTAATGCGTAATTAAAGAGTTGAGAGTTAAAAGTTGAGAGTTGAGATATTGCAGTAACGCTTATATCTTGGCTCTCAATTTTTTATAGACTTAAATTAAAAAAATTTTTCCCGCCTATATAGGCGGTGCAGGCTGAGCCTGCACCCTTTCAGACTTTACTTTGTGATTTCTAACTTATGTATACCGTGAGATAAAGTAAAATTAAATCTACAAAAGAATTACCGCCCATATAATATGGACGGTAATTTTGCAGGCAGAGCCTGCACCCATTCAGGTTTTACTTTGTTATCTTCAAATTATTACCTGCTGTGAGGTAAAGTAAAATTAAATCTATAAAAGCATTGAGAGTTGAGATATTGCAATAATGCGTATATCTCAACTCTCCACTCTTAACTCTCAACTCTACAACAAGGCTTTGCCTTGTTGCTTGTTCCATGCTGCAACTCACTTTACTTATGTCAGAAACTTTAATGTCAAATTGCCATGTCAATATTTTTTCAGCCTTGCGGCGGATATATTTTATAAATTGCAGTTCATATTTATGACCTGTTTATGACTCTTGCCGTTATCTTTTTTCGCATATCAGGCGGATAGCCGTTCTGCTCTCCCCGTCTATAAATACATTTGCGAAAGCAGGATAACAAATAAGATCAATGCCTATCGGCGCAAGGTAACCTCTCGCAATTGCGATCGCTTTTATCGCTTGGTTTGAAGCGCCCGCTCCTACTGCCTGAACTTCCACAGAGTCATGCTCACGCATCACGCTTGCAATAGCGCCTGCCACAGAATTTGGATGTGAACGTGCAGAAACTTTAAGAACCTCCATAAGAATCCTCCCGAATTCATATTGTTTTTGCAGTGTTTTTGCTGACCGGCAAAATTACAGTTTCCTGTGTCACAGCATAAACTCAAATAACTCTTTAAGGAATATTATTTCCTTAACATATTATTGCAGCATATGGAAAAAAATAATTTATTCGTGAACTTACTGTTAGTATACATCAACTTTCAAGCTAATTCAATAGATAAAATATTAATTCAGCGGTTTATCTAATTATTAGCCGTTCAATTTTAACACATTTACCATTACTTTTGTCAAATTCCAGAACTGCTCCGTTTATGAACGGCTGCTCTTCCGACTCGATAAATTTAACAGGCGAATGGTATCTTTGCTTCTCAATTGCAATTTCAGATTTGATCCCCAGAACGGAAAGTTCGGGTCCGCACATTCCCACATCGGTGATGTAACCCGTGTGTCCGCCGAGAATTATTTCGTCCGCCGTCTGAACGTGAGTATGCGTTCCCAGAACGGCAGTTACTTTTCCTGCAAGATAAAATCCCATTGCTTTCTTCTCGCCGCTGGCTTCCGCGTGGAAATCTACAAATATATTCGGTGTGTCTATCTTTTCAAGGATCTCGTCCGCTTTTGCAAAGGGATTGTCGAGGGCTTCCATGTATACCGTTCCCATAAGATTTATCACGGCAATGCAGCAGCTTCCCATGTCGTAAATGCAGTAGCCGTGTCCCGGATTCCCCTCGGGAAAATTTGCGGGGCGAAGGAGATTCTCCTTGCTTTCAAAGGTTTCATAAATTTCTCTGCGGCGATAACAGTGATTTCCCGTGGTGATAATATCCGCGCCGTGGTCGAAAAGATACTTTGCGGAATGAGGTGTGATGCCGTTCCCCGATGCACTGTTCTCACCGTTGACAACTGCAATTTCCGCGCCGTAGAATTTTTTCAGCGAACGGAGTTTTGAACCTACAAATTTATTTCCGATCTCGCCTACTACGTCCCCTAAAAACAATAATACCATAAAATTTCTCCCTTAAATAAAATGGGGGAAGCGCGGCAGCGCTTTCCCCCATATCGAATGTTTCAGAATTGATCACTCGCTGTCTTTTTTATTTTCTCTTTCCTCGATGTCCTTTACAATGTCGAGTTCATCTGCGCCTATCTCTTCAAGAGTTATTCCCTGAACGGAATTTTCCTCGTTTTCAACGCTCTTCATAAGTTCTTCAAACTTGTCGCCGTCCATCTTCTCATTTTCAATAAGATATTCGGCAATTTTTACAAGCTGATCGTTATGTTCGGTGAGGATCTTTTCACATTCGTTGTATGCTTCGGTGATGATCCTCTTGACTTCGCTGTCTATAAGATTTGCGGTGGCTTCACTGTACTGATGTGTATGTCCGTAATCCCTGCCGAGGAAAACTTCATCGGAATCCCCGCCGTACTGAACAGGTCCGAGGGCTTCGGAGAAACCGTACTGGGTAACCATTGCCCTTGCTTTCTTGGTCGCTTGCTGAATATCACCGCTTGCACCCGTGCAGACATCGGAGAATGAGATTGATTCCGCAACACGTCCGCCCATGGTCATGACAATATCTTGATAGAGTTTTCCCTTTGTAACGTGGGAATCATCAGTTTCGGGACGGCAGACGGTAAGTCCCGCTGCCTGACCGCGCTGGATAGTTGTAACTTGATGGACTTTCTCACATTCGGGAAGATGATATGCCGCAACAGCATGACCTGCTTCGTGATATGCGGTGATACGTCTGTCTCTGTCGGTGACGATATGGGATTTCTTCTCGGGTCCTGCAATAACTTTCAGAGTAGCTTCTTCAATATCGCTTTCAATGATAGCCTTGCGGTTTGCTCTTGCGGCGAGGAGCGCGGCTTCATTCAGAAGATTTTCAAGATCCGCACCTGTGAAGAACTGGGTAGTTTTTGCAATTACATTAAGATCCACATCAGGACCGAGGGGTTTGTTTTTGGCATGAACTTTCAGGATAGCTTCCCTGCCCTTTACATCGGGATAGCCTACCATAACTTCACGGTCGAAACGTCCCGGACGGAGCAGTGCGGGATCGAGAATATCACGGCGGTTAGTTGCCGCAATAACTATAACGCCTTCGTTAAGGTCGAAACCGTCCATTTCAACAAGAAGCTGGTTAAGAGTCTGTTCGCGCTCGTCATGTCCGCCGCCGAGACCCGCACCTCTGCGGCGTCCCACTGCGTCTATCTCGTCTATGAAAACTATGGACGGAGAATTTTTCTTTGCCGTTTCAAAAAGATCGCGGACACGGGACGCACCTACGCCCACGAACATTTCCACAAAGTCCGAACCGGAAATTGAGAAGAACGGCACTCCCGCTTCGCCTGAAACTGCCTTTGCAAGAAGAGTTTTACCTGTACCCGGAGGACCTATCAGCAGAACGCCTTTCGGGATACGCGCGCCCATTTCTGTGTATTTCTTGGGATTTTTCAGGAAGTCAACGATCTCAGCAAGTTCGGCTTTTTCCTCGTCTGCGCCTGCAACATCGTCAAAGGTATTTTTCTTGTTGGAAGTGTTCTTGACGTTGGCTTTTCCGAAGCCGCTCATCTTTCCGCCGCCGCCCGCCTGTCTCATCATAAAGAAGAAGAAAAATATCATCAGACCGATTATGAGAAGTGACGGAAGAAGATTGTAAAGCCATGAAGTATCCTGAATTTTGTAATACTCCATTTTAAGGGGAGCGTCAGGGTGTCTTTCATTATATTCCCGACGGTAATTTTCCGAGCCTGTCTGGATCTCGTTCAGGAACACTGTTACGTTGGGAACTGTATAAATTATAGGTGTGTCGCTGCCGTCAATATACATTTCCAGTTCGCCTGTTCCAAGGTCGAAGTTCATTTCCGAAACCTGATAGTTGTCGAAATACTCCATAATTTCCGAATATGTGTACTGCGACTCGGGTTTTGTCGACTGCCGCAGCAGCAGAACGGCAAAAATAAGTGCCGCAGCCATTACAACAACGTAAATTATCAAGCCTTTATTGCTTTTTCTGCCCAAATGTTATCGTTCCTTTCTTAGGGGGATTTTCCCTTTATTTTTGAATATATTCAGCTATATAAGGTAGATTTCTGTAATTTTCGCCACAGTCAAGACCGTATCCCACCACAAAAAGGTCGGGTATAGTAAATAACGATCTGTCTGCTTTAAAGTCCACGAGCCGCCGCTCGGGTTTGTCAAGAAGAGTTACAACTTCAAGAGAAAGAGGCTTTCTGCTTTTCAGGATCTCCACAACATCGTGAAGGGTCCGTCCCGTGTCTATAATATCCTCAATTACAACAACGTGGTAATTTTCAATATTCTGATCAATATCCATAAGGATCTTCACATCGCCTGATGAGGAAGTTCCCTCATAGTAGCTTTTTACCCGCATGAATCCTATCTCGCAAGGAATGGTCAGTTCGCGGCAGATGTCCGCAAGGAATATGAACGCTCCCTTTAAAATGCTTATCAGCAGCAGTGGTTTGCCATCATATTTTTCACTTAAAAATTTTCCTGTTTCTCTGACTTTTTGTTTTATGTCGTTTTCGGAAATTATCGTTCTTCCTATCCTGCTGTCGCTTTCAAAAAAATTCATTCCGCCGTTCCTTTCGGGAGTCGTTTTACCTGTATTTCAAGAAATGTTCTTGTATTTTCATCGGGTCTTACTCTTTGCGCTATTCCCGCGCATTCAGACCAGAAAACGCCGATCTCGTCCGCAAGAACTGCCGATACGGCACGTTCTTCACGGGGCAGACGTTCCTGTAAAATTTTGCGGAGTTCCTTTGTATGGGGGCTGTTCGGAAGTTTTATCCTGTCTCCCCGCTGTCTGTTCCGCAAAAGTACACCACCTTGTATTTTATCATAATCCGCAAGGTGATTTGTTAATTTTTTATTAACATTAGCGTTATCGTTCATTTTTTCGTTAATTACCTTTGATATTATCACAATTCTGTCACATGAAAAGGGATAACTTCCGTCTTTTTCTATTTTAAGAAAATCAATGGTTTCACTGACGGCTTTGGGTTTGGAAATGAAAATTCTGCCGTTTTTTGTGGAAATAAGTCGATTTCCGTTGGAATTTACATTTTTTTGTATGCCGTCTCCTGTCAATAAAGCGGAGTTAATTTCTTCAATGCGTTTTGAAGATATTTCAATATTATGGTTTTCAAGGAAATTTATGATAATTCTTTTCCGGATCGCAGGGTGGAGAGTCCGCAGATCGCTGTCAATGTGTTTTGCCGCTTCGGCTGAAAGAAGATCTTCGTCCTCGGAAAGCGACTTTGCCAGAGCGGGGATATTCTGCGGAAAGCCGCCGTGTATTTCCGAAAGCAGCGGCAGGATATTGTGACGGATCTTATTTCGGACGTAATCGTCTGAAAGGTTTGTGCTGTCGGTGACAAAATCCTGTTTTTTCTCCGCAAGAAATCCTTCAATTTCATCCCGGGAACAGTTTAAAAGCGGACGTATGAAATTTCCTCTTACGGCAGGGATCCCGCAAAGTCCTTTCAAGCCCGTTCCCCGTGCAAGTCGGAAAATGACCGTTTCCGCGTTGTCATTCAGGTTGTGGGCAGTGGCAATTTTAGAAGCTTTTCCCTCGTCAAGAATTTCCGAGAAAATTTTATAGCGCATTTCCCTTGCGCCTGTTTCCACCGACATTCCCAAGCTGCGGGAAAATTCCGCCGCATCGCGCCTGTAGATCTTCAAAGGTATGTCAAGTTTTTTGCAGAGATCGGCGCAGAAATTTTCATCTCTGTCGCTTTCAGCTCCGCGGAGCATATGATTTATATGAACTGCCGAAATTGATATTCCAAGCTGCTCCGAAAGTTCTTTCATAACAAGAATAAGAGCGGTGCTGTCCGCTCCTCCCGAAAAGGCACAGCAGACAGTGTCTCCGCTGTCTGTCATGCCGCGGGCAAGAATATCCGATAATACTTTTCTGATAAGATCCGACATATAGTCATTTCCTCCGGGTCATGTTCAGTCAGGGGAAATGCCTGATCTGTCCAGTCCGACAAACAATGTAAACTGGCTGTTGTACTGTAGTCTGACAGTACCCGTTTCGCCGTGACGGTTCTTTGCAATGATACATTCGGAACTTGTATCGGGATTTTCCTTATTATAATATCCGTCGCGGTACAGGAACATAACTATATCTGCGTCCTGCTCGATAGATCCCGAATCACGCAGATCGGAGAGCATAGGACGTTTGTCCGTTCTTGAATCCACTGCACGGGAAAGCTGGGAAAGCGCAATTATCGGAACGTTCATTTCCTTTGCCATAAGCTTTAATTGACGGGTTATTTCTGACATTTCGTTTACACGGTTGTCGATCCTTCGTCCTGCGCTCATAAGCTGGATATGATCCACAATGACAAGTCCGAGATTTTTCATTCTTCTCAGTTTTGCCTTCATCTGAACGGCGGACATTCCGGGAGTATCGTCAATATAAATATTCATCTGATTGAGTCTGTCCGCGCCTTCCGCAAGCTGTTTCCATAAGTCGTTGGAAATATCTCCGCGCATGAGCCTTTTATTTTCAACAAGGCTTTCTGCGGAAAGCATTCTTGTAACAAGCTGCTCGGTGGACATTTCCAGAGAAAATACCGCAACTTCGGGAGAATCCTTTCTTTTTGCGACATTTGCGGCAATGTTCATTGCAAGTGTGGATTTTCCCATAGCGGGACGAGCCGCAAGTATAAGAAGATCCGATCTTTTAAGACCGTATATAAAGCTGTCAAGATCGTTATAACCCGATTTTATGCCGAGGTAAAGTTCCCTGTCGGGACCCGACTTTTTTACAAGTTCGTCGTAAACGTCAACAAGAGCGTTTTTGATGGGAGTGATGCCGTTTGCGGCTTTTCCCTGACGAATATCGTAAATTTTCTGTTCCGCAAGGTCCAGCAGTTCCGTTGCCGAACCCTGTTCGTTTACCGAGGATTCTATGATCTCTCTTGCCGCGGTGATGAGCTGACGCGTATAGAATTTTTCCTCAACTATCTTGCAGTAGCTTTCGAGATTTTTCGGGAAGATCATCTCGTCCCGCACAAGATCCGCAAGCTTCAGCTTTGCTTCGGAAGAATTCTCGAATATTTTTTCCTTTACCGCTTCATCAATTACAGTTATAATATCTATGCTTTTTCCGATGGTAAAATTACTGAGCATTATGGCAAAAAGCTTCTGATGATTTTCGATAAAAAAGCTTTCGGGCTTTATGTATTCCAGCGCAAGCGTAATATCTTCGGGGTGCGCAAGAATACAGCTTATAACGGCTTTTTCCGCTTCAACATCGTAAGGCAGACCTTCAATACCCGTTTCTGTAAGATCCATTCCGACGGCTCCTTTCAGATCTCTCGGTAAAAATTATTCCTCAGTAACTTCAACGGTTATTTTTTCGGAAATACCCGCAAGGAATTTCACTTCTGCGGTGTAAGTTCCGAAAGTTTTTATTTCCGAAGAAAGGGAAACTTTTTTCTTGTCAACGGAAACTCCAAGCTGTTCGGAAATAAGATCCGCGATGTTCGCCGCAGTTACCGATCCGAAAAGTTTTCCGCCCTGTCCTGCCTTTGATTTGCAGACCACGGTCTTTCCCTTGATCTTAGCGGCGGCTTCCTGCGCTTCCTGCTTGGCAACGTCCGCTTTGTGCTGTTCGGAGGACTTCTTTCCTGCAAGGTCGGACATATTCTTTGCGGTAGCTTCCACCGCAAGACCTTTTCCTATAAGGAAATTCCTTGCATAACCGTCGGCAACTTCCTTGACGTCGCCCTTCTTTCCCGAACCTTTAACGTCCTGCAAAAAAATAACTTTCATATTTCTCTATTTCCTTTCTAAATAATTTCAATAGTAGTTTCGCCGCCGAAAGGCGGCGACCAAGCAGGCTGAGCCTGCACGCTTTCAGGCAAAGTTTTGTGATTTTCAGCCTAACGTATACCGTGCATGACACAAAGCTAAATCTGCACTTTAAATTACGAATTACGCATTACGAATTACGCATTAATTCAGCTTATGTTTGCAATGTGTTCATCTATCGCACCGATAAGTTTTGCCTTTGCGTCATGTATCGACATATCCTTGAACTGCGCCGCCGCCATTGTCTGATGTCCGCCGCCGCCTAACTTTTCCATGATTATCTGTACATTCATCGCCCCGAGAGACCGGGCGGAAATGTTTATCCCGCCGTCGGGAGTGTTGAAAATAACAAAGCTGGCGTCAACACCTTCTATGCCGAGCATCTCATCGGCTGCCTGCGCCGCACTTATGCGGGAGTCTCCCGAATTCGTCTCATCTACCGCAACGGCACAGCGGCGGTAAATTTCCGCCGAGGAAACAAGCTGCGAGCGGTGGCGTATGCAGTCGAAGGAATTTGCAAAAAGTCCCTTTACCGCTACCATGTCCGCGCCCAATTTCCGCAGGAATGCTGCCGCTTCAAACGTCCGCACGCCTGTGCGCATTACAAAATTCTTGGTGTCAAGCATGATCCCCGCAAGCATTGCATCTGCGTAATAGCTTGGCAGCTTTTCCACTCCGCTGAAATACTGTATAAGCTCCGCAGTCATTTCACTTGCGGAGGAAGAATACGGCTCATGATGGAATATCACCGCATTGTCTATGAAATTCACCGTCTGCCTGTGATGGTCGATAACGGCAATATGCTGCGCCTTTTCGTAAAGTTCTGTGCTTTCGATTATGTCCTTGTTGTGTGTGTCAACGATCACCAGCAGTGTCCGATCGTTCATCATTTCAAGCGCTTCCGCAGGTGTCACGAATATGGGAAGTTCATCGGTGAGATTTTCGTTGAGACGTTCAATAATGGGCTTTGCAAGATTCTTGTCGGGATCGACTGCCATGTAAGCTTCCTTTTCGGGATCAAGACGGCGGATAGCTCCCACAAGTCCCGCTCCTGCGCCTACGCTGTCAAGATCTCCGAAGCGGTGTCCCATGACGATGACATTTCCGCAGGAGCCTATAAGCTCGATAAGAGCGGTGGAAACAACTCTTGTTTTGACTTTTGTTGTCCGTTCGATACCCTTTGTAACGCCGCCGAAAAATTCAAAGTTGGAATCGCTTTTTATTGCAGCCTGATCGCCGCCGCGTCCCTGCGCCATTTCAAGAGCCTGTCTGGCGTCCTTTTCGCTTTCCTGCATACTTTCGGAATTTCTTCCCACGCCTATGGAAAGGGTAACGGGAGATTTTCCCGCAACTTTGATGTTCCGTACATTGTCAAGTATCTTGAATTTATTTGCAATCATTGCGTTAAGATCCCGCTCCTCGGCAATGACGATAAACTTGTCGCTGCCAAGTTTTTTCATAAGCGCATGATATTCCTCGAAATATGTTTCAAGCTGCTTGTCGATCTGGATCATGGTGTGAGCTTTCTCGCTGTCTTTCTCGTTGGAAAGAATATCGTCATAGTTGTCCACGGATATGAGCATGACCGCGGGACGAATGTCGTTGAAACGATTTTCAAGGGTGATATAGTCGCTGATGTCGTCAAAATACAGAAGCGTCAGGTCGGAAATTATATTGTAGTCCGAATCGGTCTTTTCGGTGGTGACTGCCGAAATGCGGAAATGTCCCGTTTCATAGCTTACGGTGGAGTTCTTGTTTTCAAGAGTTTTCTGCAAGTCGATGTCAATTATTTTCGTGATCGGCAGCCCGAAAGCATCATTTCCGTAGACCTGCTCGGTGAAAGCGATATTGTACCATATTATAATGCCGTCGCTGTCGATTATCACGGCAGGAGCGGGGAATTTGTAAAGAGAATCTCTCTCGGTAAGATTGAGCTGTGATTCCATTTCGGTGACGAAACGGTGGAGATTTTTCTGAGAAGCGGAAAACAGCGTCAGGAATGCAAGCGCCGTCAGTGAAGTAATTGCAAGAAGCGTCCAGAATTTCACTTCGCTTACTTCATAAACGGAGAATGCGCAGGCAAGCGAAACTACCACCAGCAGAAGCGATACCATTTTAAAAGCTATCCATCGTTTACCCGTCATGATCGTACACTCTGCCGATATTCTGCGGCAGTTTCTCTCCTTTCTTTCAGATCTCCATTATTATGGGAAGTATCATGGGACGGCGCTTGGTTTTCATGTAGATGTAGTCGCCCAATTCGTCTTTCATTCTGCCTTTGATGGTGTTCCAGTCGTGCATATCGCTGTCGAGACAGCCCTGCAGCGTCCGCATGAGCAGCGCTCGGGCGTCCGACATAAGTTCTTCCGATTCGCGGACATATACAAATCCTCTTGAAACGATGTCAGGTCCCGCAAGTATTGCGCCTGTCTCGTTTTCAATTGTAGCAACGGCAATTATAAGACCGTCCTCGGAAAGGTGTTTCCTGTCGCGGAGAACGATGGATCCCACGTCTCCAACGCCAAGACCGTCAACAAATACCCGTCCCGCAGGAACTTGTCCTGTTATCTTCATATCAATGCCGTTTGTTTCGATAACATTTCCTATGCTTGCTATTATAACGCTTTCCTGTTCAAATCCCAGACTGTAGGCAAGTCCCGCGTGCTTTTTCAGGTGCTTGTATTCGCCGTGTACGGGGATAAAGAACCGCGGTTTCGTCAGGGAAAGCATGAGTTTCAGTTCTTCCTGACAAGCGTGTCCCGAAACGTGGACGTCATACATCGACTCGTAAATAACTTCCGCGCCTGCCCGCATAAGCTCGTTCACAACTTTTGTAACAAGCTTTTCATTGCCGGGGATAGGCGTTGCGCTGATTATGATAAAATCCATAGGCGTTATTGTAACGGTGCGGTGCTCGTTCATAGCCATTCTGGACAGTGCGGACATGGGTTCGCCCTGACTTCCCGTTGTGATGAGAACTATTTTTTCGGGCGGGAAGCGGTTCATGGAATCAATGTCGATCATAAGCCCGTCGGGAACTTTCAGATAGCCAAGTTCCATGGCGGTGCTGATGACATTCAGCATACTTCTGCCGAAAACGGCGATTTTACGTCCGCAGCGTATTGCGCTGTTTACTATCTGCTGGATACGGTGGATATTTGAAGAGAATGTTGCAATTATGATGCGTTTTCCTTCGGCGGTGTCGAAAAGCCGTTCAAAGCTGTTTCCCACGGTGCGTTCGGTGGCGGTGTGACCCCGCCTTTCGGCGTTGGTGGAATCGGACATAAGGGCAAGAACGCCCCTGTTTCCCAGTTCTCCGAAACGCGCAAGGTCGATTATTTCGCTTTCGATAGGTGTGAAATCCACCTTGAAGTCACCTGTGTGGACTACGATCCCCGCGGGAGTGTGTATCGCAAGCGCCACTGCATCGGGGATAGAATGGTTCACGCGGATAAATTCCACAGCCATGCAGCCCATTTTAACGGTCTGTCTTGGAGTTACAACATTCAGTTTTGCGGTGGAAAGGATCTCATGTTCCTTGAGTTTCCCTTCGATAAGCCCGATAGTAAGCCTTGTAGCGTAAACGGGAACATTTACCTTTTTAAGAAGATAGGCAAGTCCGCCGATATGATCTTCGTGTCCGTGGGTAATGACGATGCCGCGGATCTTGTCGGCATTCTGCTCGACGTATGTGAAATCGGGCAGCACAAGATCGACGCCGGGCATATCGCTGTCGGGGAACGCAAGACCGCAGTCCACAATGAACATATCGTTTGAGCATTCAAAAACGGTCATATTCTTGCCGATCTCATTAAGTCCGCCCAAGGGAATGATCTTTAGCGGAGTTTTCTTAATGGAGCGGTGGTTTGTGGTATGTGCGGGAAGATTCGTTTCCGCAGGTATGGTGTGTTCGGGTTCTGCTCTGCGGTTCGCGGTCTTTGGTTCGGGACGGTTCTTGGCAGGTTTTGCCTGCTGCTTCGGGGCAGCTTTGGTTTTCTTTACGGGAGCGGGTCTTTTTGCGGGAGATTTTGGCGCGATCTTTTCTCCGTAAGCGTTAAGTTCGGGTTCTTTGTTTTTAGCCACTATGGTACCATTCCTTTCGGGTCATATCCGAACTGTGCCGCAGAAAAGCATGATTTACGGGCATAGAAGATCCTGCGGGCAGGTCGGACGATATGTATGATCGTTGTTAAGGCGAAATACTCGGACAATGGAGACATTTACAGGGTAATTCGCGGAAAAACGGCGTATGGGACGGTCAATTTAGTCAATATTACCGTTTAATGAAAAAAAGTGTTTTAGCCGAACACAATAAATTACCTTATATTATACTATACTTTTCTGATTTTGTCAAGCAATACATTATAGAGTTCACGGCAACAGCATTTACTTTTTATGAGCAAAAAGAACAGAAAGTAAGACATCAGGGTTAAGAGAAGCCTTAAAT